>CALGNO010000230.1 GCA_937958625.1 uncultured Neomegalonema sp. | reverse complement strand
CTCTCTACATCTCAGCTCGGAGACTGGATAGCAGGCCATGTCCAAAGTTAACTTAAATGATCTCAAAGCCCGTATTGAGGCAGCGGATGTCTATGCGCTCGCCAAGCGTACGCCCTGTCAATTGGCGCCAAAGCTCAGCCTAGAGCATGGCCGCAATATTTGGCTAAAGCGTGAAGACCTACAAGATGTGTTCAGTTTTAAAATCCGCGGAGCCGCAAACCGCATTGCGGGCTTAACAGATGCAGAGAAAGCCAAAGGCGTTTGCGCGGCGAGTGCAGGAAACCATGCACAGGGCATGGCGGCAGCGGCGGCTTATTATAGAACTAAGGCTGTCATCTTCATGCCGATTACGACGCCTATGATTAAAGTTCACGCTGTCCAAGCTGCGGGCGCTGAGACCCGGTTGATAGGTGAGAGTTATGATGAGGCCTGTGATGCGGCGATTGAATATTCCAGAGAGAGCGGCGCCGTCTTTATTCATCCCTTTGACGAACTTGATGTGATTGCGGGGCAGGGCACTGTGGGCAAAGAAATATTAGAGCAAATGCCGCGCCCCGGCATCGACAGCGGCCAGCGTGTTCGCCACCGCGTTCTCGGTATCATTATGGGTGTGGATGCCGATCCGGTCCCCGCCGAACCGCTCACACACCGCCGCCGTCACGGCATAAATCTCCGCAGGCAGCGTCCCGCCATTGGTATCGCACAGCGCCACCCAGCGTGCGCCAGCGTCCAGCGCAGCCTCGACGCAGGAGAGCGCGTAGTCGGGATCGGCGCGGTATCCGTCAAAGAAATGCTCGGCATCCAGCATCGTCTCGCGACCCTGCGCAACGCAATGGGCGATGGAAGCGCGGACATTCTCTATGTTTTCGTCGTTGGTGATGCCGAGCGCCGTTTCGACATGAAAGACATGGGTCTTGCCGACGAGGCAGACGGTTTCGGTCCCCGCATTCAGCACGCCCGCCAGTACCTCGTCGTTTTCAGCAGAACGTCCGGCGCGCTTGGTCATGCCGAAAGCGAGGAACTTCGCGCGTTTAGGGCGCGGCGGGTTGGCGAAGAACTCGGTATCGACGGGGTTCGCACCGGGCCAGCCGCCCTCGATATAGTCGATACCGAGATCGTCCAGCGCCTCGGCGATGCGGCGCTTGTCGGCGGCAGAGAAATCGACGCCCTGAGTCTGCTGGCCGTCGCGGAGCGTGGTGTCGAAAAGGTAGAGGCGTTCTTTGGTCATTGCGATCACTCGAAATAGCGACGGAGCACGGAGGGCATCGACGTCTGGTCTATGGCATGGGCGAGTGTGCGGGTGTCGGAGACCGTGTATTCGGCCCCGGCACCGGGCGTAATTCGAATGTCGAGACCAATCTGCTTGCAGTAATTCCCCACGGGTGTGCGCGGGCGATAACCGTTGTCGGAGACATACTCATCCAGCGCTCGTTTCAGGCGTTCGACGAGGCGTTCCTCGACAGCGGCGCGGGCACGGTCGGCTTGGGCTGTTGTGATGAAGGAAGCATTTTTCATGGAGCAACCGCTTCGCGAAATATCGAGAGTTTGCCGCGACCTGTCTGCCAGCCTCTTTCTCGCCAAACAGAACAAGCGACCGACCGAGGGCTGGTGTGGCCCGCCTGCGGCGGGACGCGCCCGCCCGTGGGGGCGGTCGGTCGCGTGGTCGTGCGATGCACTCCCGAAGACAGAGGATCAAACATCTTCGACCTCAGGTAACTTTGAAGCATCAAATGATGGCGTCAGCGACCATTCTGCGCCGCCTGCCACGTCCTTAACTTCAACACCGGCCTCCGTTAAAAGTGCACGAATAGTATCAGCCTTCGCGAAATCCTTCGCTGCTTTGGCGGCAGCCCGATCCAACAGGAGAGCTTCGACGGCCCCTGCTACCTTGGCATCCGCTTCCGGCTCTGCATCCCAGCCGCCAAGCTCATCCGTCAGCAATCCCAACAATTCTGCTCCCGAGCGCAAACCTGCGGCATCGCCTGAGTTTGCAAGTTTGTGCAATTCAGCGATTGCCAGCGGTGAATTTAGATCATCGCGCAAAGCATCCAATACAGTTATAGGCGCTGCGCTGGGAGAAGCCTTCCCTGCGATCTTGCGCCACTTCGTTAGTACTGTTCTAGCCTCCGCAAGACCTTTCCAACTCCAATCGAGTGGAGACCGATAGTGCGTAGAAAGCAAAAGTAGGCGCATCGTTTCGCCGGGCGTGTCCAGTTTCCGCAAATCCGCGACGGTGAAGAAGTTGCCCAAACTCTTGGACATCTTCTCCCCCTCGACCATCAGATAGCCATTGTGCATCCACACATTCGCGAAGTCGTGGCCGACGCAGCGGGACTGGGCGGACTCGTTCTCGTGGTGGGGGAATTGCAGGTCGATACCGCCGCCATGGATGTCGAAATGAGGGCCGAGCAGGTCGCCCGCCATGGCCGAGCACTCGATATGCCAGCCCGGGCGGCCATAGCCCCACGGACTGTCCCATCCCGGCAACCCTTCGCCCGAGGGCTTCCACAGCACCGAGTCCATCGGATCGCGCTTATAGGGCGCCACCTCGACCCGCGCCCCCGCGCGCATCTCGTCCAGCGGGCGACGGGACAGTGAGCCGTATTCAGGGTCGGTCCGCGCCTCGAACAGCACATGGCCCTCGGCTTCGTAGGCATGGCCGCGCGCGATCAGGTCTTCGATCATCGCGATCATCTGCGGAATGTATTCCGTTGCGCGCGGCGCATGGGTCGGGCGCAGGGCACCGAGGGCGTCCATGTCCTCGTGATACCAGTCTATCGTCTCGTCGGTGATCTCTCGGATCGAACGTCCAGTCTCGGCGGCCTTCGCGTTGATCTTGTCATCCACGTCGGTGAAATTGCGCACATAGGTAACGGCGTCCTCGCCGTACTCATGACGCAGCAGGCGATAGAGCACGTCAAACACCACGACGGGCCGCGCATTGCCGATATGGGCGCGGTCATAGACCGTGGGACCGCAGACATACATCCGCACATCGTTCCGGTTGATCGGAACGAAGTCTTCTTTCTGGCGGGTCTTCGTATTGTAGAGGCGAATGGTCATGGGGCGTCCTTCCCTGCGGGGAGACGCTTAGCATTCAGAAGACGAAATGAAAACGGACCCGCTAATATGTCAGCAGGTAATGCAGCAACAAATGATGGCGACGCGTTTCATGCCGGCATTATGAGCGTGGTTGCCGGTCACGGTCAACCACCTCTTCCTCGACGACGGTATATTCGCCCTCGATGGTCTGATCCGGCCCGCGCTGCGCCTTTTGCTGGCGCTCGAACTCGGCCCGTATCTTGCCGCCCTTGAAATAGACGTAGATGCAGAGAATCAGGCCGATCACCAGCAGGATCACGAACACAAACGCCGCGAGGTAGAGCGCGATGGCCAAAATGCCGATCCCGGCAATGGCCGCGCCGATTTTCTTTAGCTTGTCCATAGCACCAGATGTAGGGGCCCGATTGACGACTTACCAGATGATTCAGGTCGTCGATTTTATTCCCTGCTTTACACCCATGCTGAACATGAACCGAATTCCTAGCAAACTGATCAATCCAAGGAACCCGAAGACCAAAAGCAAGACCTGTGGTGACAATGACGACAAGGCATTGCCGTCCTCGGTAACGGGCACTCCAGCAGTCACGACATACCACAGGATCAGGGCGGCCAGTGCAAGTGACAGCACCGTCAGCACTGCCGCCACCTTCCAGGCAAAGCCGGAACTGACCGGTTGCCCGGTACGGCGTCCGTAGAATTGCCCAGCGACCAGCGCGGCGACAACCGTCGTCACGGCACCGCCCGATCCGCCAAATGACGGAAAGAAATACGAGACGACCGCCAACAGAATCGCGATGAGTAGCAATGCGCCAAAGAAATCTATGATGATGCGGCCCATTCCGGTCTCTCCTAACGTCTCAGCAATGGCAAAAGCGCTGCCATATCGGGCCCGTTCGTTCGGCCTGTCAGGGCCTTGCGCAAAGGCATGAATAGCATTTTGCCCTTGCGTCCCGTCTGGCTTTTCAGATCGGCGGTGATGCCTTTCCATGTGTCTTCGTCCCACGGTTTTGCGCGATCCAGCGCCGCAAGAGCCGTTGCCACGTATTCGCGGTCATCATCCGCGATGTCCGGGGTCAGGTCACCGCTGACGATGCGCCACCAGTCCGCAATCTCATCTGCCGAGTCGATATTCTCGCGGATGACATCCCAAAAGCGCGGCGCGACCACGGCGTCGACACCCGCCGCTTCTAGCAGGGGCTTCACCGCCTCGAAGGGGCGCGTATGGAGGAGCTTGGTGCCAAGGGCGTCGATCTCTGCCCGGTCAAAGCGTGCCGGGGCGCGGCCAAAGCTGTTCAGGTCGAACCCTTCGATCAGCTCCGCATGGCTAGCGCGTGCCTCGATGGGGGCCGAGGTGCCAAGGCGCGCCATATAGGAGAGCAGCGCGAGGGGATCGACGCCCGCCTCCCGCAGCGATTCGAGGGTCAGCGACCCCAGCCGTTTTGACAGGCCGGACCCGTCCGCATCAACCAGCAGCGAGTGGTGGGCAAAACCGGTCGGGCGGTCGTCCAGAGCCTCGAAAATCTGGATCTGGGTCGCGGTATTCGTCACATGATCCTCGCCCCGGATCACATCGGTGATGCCAAAGTCGATGTCATCGCAGACGCTGCACAGGGTATAGAGAAACCCGCCATCCTCCCGGATCAGCACAGGGTCAGAGACGGAGGCGCAATCGACCATGGTTTCTCCGCGGATGCCATCGGTCCAACCCGTGCGCTCCTGATCCAGCTTAAAACGCCAATGGGCGCGGCGGCCTTCGGCTTCAAAACGCGCGCGGTCGTCATCGGTGAGCGCTAACGCCGCGCGGTCATAGACCGGAGGGCGACCGGCTTGCAGTTGCGTCTTGCGCTTCAGCCCGAGTTCCGTGGCGGTTTCATAGGCCGCGTAAAGCCGCCCCATGCCTCGCAAGTCATTGGCAGCGGCATTGTACCGATCAAGGCGCAAGGATTGGCGCTCGAACCGGTCCCAGCCAAGGCCCAGCCAGTCCAGATCGCGTTTTATGGCGTCGACATGCTCCTCGCGGGATCGTTCGGCGTCTGTATCGTCGATGCGCAGCACGAATTGCCCGCCCTGCTTGCGCGCGTGAAGCCAGTTCATTAGCGCCGGGCGCAGGTTGCCGACATGCAAGCGGCCCGTGGGTGACGGGGCAAAGCGGGTGACGGTGGTCATGTAATTTCTCCTGCGCGGTCGCGGCACGCTCGCAACGGCGGGCACGCGCCGCTACATACAGGGCCATGACCGACGCGCCAAGCCTTGCCGACCTCGAACGTCTCGCGGCCCATGCCTTTGCCGGGTTACCCGAGGCCGTGCGCGCCGGGTGTGAGGGCCTCGCCATCCGCGTGGAGGAGCAAGCGGATGCGGAAACGCTCGCAATGATGGAGATGGCGGACCCCGAGGACCTGACCGGGCTATACGAAGGCATTCCGATTACCGAAAAGAGCGTGTCTGACCCCGCGCCGTACCAGGACGTCGTCTGGCTCTATCGACGCGCCATTGTTGCCGAGTGGCGCGAGCGGGGCAATGTGACGCTGGAAGAATTGGTGACCCATGTGCTGGTTCACGAAATCGCCCATCATCTAGGCTGGTCAGACGAAGACATCGCCGCCGTGGATCGCTGGTGGGAGTGAAGGCGGTCAGCAGGTCTCAACATCGTATCGGAGAATCTTTTTGTCCGAAGTCATCAGCGTCAATCCTTCAACCATGGTTTGCGCAATCAGCATCCGGTCGAACGGGTCGCGGTGATGAAGTGGCAAATCTTCGACAACCCGCGCATGTCGCCATGTGAGGGGGAGTTCGGCAATCTGAAACCGCTCCAAATTCTCGATGAAGCCCGACCCGGGATCGAGTTTGCCAATGGCGGCCTTACCGTAGACTTCGGCAATGGATACGGCGCTGAAAAAAACCGGCGCACCGCTTTCAAGAAGGGAGCGATGCGTCTTGGACAGACGACGATCTCCCGCAAACCACCACAGAATAACGTGGGTATCGGCGAGAAAACCCGCTTCGCTCATTCTGGATTAACGCCTTTTTCCATGGCATCGAGAATGTCCTGAGGCGTCTCATCCCAGTCATCAGCCATCCAGATCTTGCCCTTCATCGACCCATAGGCAGCCTTGCGCCTGGCGGCTATATTCGGGTCGCGCAGTTCGAGGACGGGTTTGCCGTGGCGGGTCACGGTTATCACCTCGCCGCTTTCGACGCGTTTGACCAGTTCTGACAGTTTTGCCTTGGCCTCGCTTAACGTGACTTGCATGGCAGCCTCCAAGTTTGACCAGAATTTAGGTCAAAATTGCCAAGGCGGTCAAGCGCGGTCGCGGTAGCGGTTGGTCATCGGATAGCGGCGCTCAAGCCAGAAAGCGCGGGTCGACAGCTTGGTTCCCGGCGCCGATTGGAAGCGTTTATATTCGGAGATGGACAGCAAGTGCTCGACCTTCTCCACCGTCGCGCGGTCAAATCCGGCGGCCACTACATCGGCGATGGCGGCGTCTTCCTCAATCAGCATCGTCAGGATCGCGTCCAGCACTTCGTAGGGCGGCAACGAGTCCTCGTCCTTCTGATCGGCGCGGAGTTCCGCCGAGGGCGGTTTGTCGATGATCCTGGGCGGAATGACCGTGCCCTTGGGGGCCAGCATCCAGTCGCGGTGATTGGCGTTGCGCCAGCGGCAGGTCTCGAAAACGCGGGTTTTGTACAGGTCTTTCAACGGGTTATAGCCCCCTGACATATCGCCGTAGAGGGTCGCATACCCCACCGCGACCTCGGACTTATTGCCTGTTGTCAACAGCATGTGGCCGAACTTGTTGGACAGGGCCATTAGGTAAAGTCCCCGCAGGCGCGACTGGATATTCTCTTCGGCAATGCCCGGTTCCGTGCCCTCGAAAAACGGCCCGAGCGAGCCTTCGATCGCATCGACCCCCGGTGCAATGGGCAGGGTCTCGTAGGTCACCCCCACCGCCTCGGCCAATTCCGCCGCATCCTCCAGCGAATGATCCGAGGTGTATTGCGAAGGCAGCATGATGCACCAGACGTTCTCTGGCCCCAGAGCATCCGCCGCGATCACCGCGACCAGTCCCGAATCGATGCCGCCCGACAGACCGAGCACGACTTTCGAGAATCCGTTTTTATGCACGTAGTCGCGCAGGCCCATCACCATCGCGTGATAATCGCGCTCCCATTCATCGGGCACCGCGCCGAGCGTGCCATCGACCAGAGCCCATCCGTCGTCGCCGCGCACGTAATCGACGATGATCATCTGTTCCTCGAAAAACGCCCCCTGCATCGCCAGCGCACCGCCTGCATTCAGGGCAAAGCTGCCGCCATCGAAGACTTGGTCGTCCTGACCGCCAAGCAGATTGACGTAGAGCAGCGGCAAGCCGGTCTCGACAACTCGCGCGACCATCATCTGCATCCGGCGCTCGTATTTGTCGCGGGCATAGGGCGAGCCGTTCGGGACAATCAGAATCTCCGCCCCGCATTCTTCCAGAGTCTCGGCGACGTCCGGAAACCACGCATCCTCGCAGATCGGCACGCCAATGCGCACGCCATTGACCGAGAACGGCCCCCCCGGCGGGGCCGACGTAAACAGGCGCTTTTCATCGAACACGCCGTAATTCGGTAACTCATGTTTGCGGAACACGGTCTTGATAGCGCCATTTTCCAGCAGAAGAACGGCATTGAACAGCGCGCCGTCTTCGAAAATCGGCGAGCCAATCAAGATTTGCGGCCCTTCCCCGCGTGTCTTTGCCGCCAAATCTTCGACGGCGGTGACGCAGGCTCGATGAAACGCAGGCTTCTGGACGAGGTCATAGAGTTGATAGCCCCCGATGAACATCTCCGGCAGGACCAACAGGTCCGCGCCCGCGGCCTTCGCCTCTTCCCAGGCCGCCACAGCCTTGGCGACATTCGCGTCGAGGGCACCGACCGTGGGGTTGAGTTGCGCCGCCGCGATCCGAAAGCGATCCGTCATCAGGTCTCTCCAAGAATTTCCGCGCTTGTGATAGCCGCCATGGCGCGGCGCGTCCACGGTGCACAGGAGCGTTGCGGACTAGGGTTAAAATCGATTACTTTCCGTCTACCGCGTAAAGTCGCTTCCTGGCCTCCCGTTTCCCCGCCTGCACGACTGATAGGGTTGAGAATGAAGAAACTGCTTGTGACAACTGGTCTGTCCCTGTGTCTGATCCAGCCCCTTTATGCGGATGATGAGCTGCCCGCCGATGCTGCCTCCAGCGATGGTAGTACGATCACCTATCCCGACGGGGGGCAGTACACCGGCGAATTCGTCAACGGCAAACAGCACGGTCAGGGCACCTTCACCCTGCCCGATGGCTACGAATATGTCGGTGAGTGGCGCGATGGTCAGATCGATGGTGAGGGCACGGCGACCTATCCAAACGGGTCGATCTATGTCGGTGCCTTCGCCGATGGCGCTCCGAATGGCGTCGGCACCATCACTTACGAGGATGGCGGCGAGTATACCGGCGAGTGGGTCGATGGCCGGATCGAAGGCGACGGCAAGGCGAAATACGCCAATGGCGTGACCTACGAAGGCACCTTCAAAGACACGATCCATGACGGCAAGGGCAAGATGATCACCCCCGCCGGATATATCTACGAGGGCGATTGGGTCGACGGTCTGCAAGAGGGCGAGGGCAAGGCGACGTATCCGAACGGTACGATCTATGTCGGCGGGTTCAAGGGCGGCCTGCGCCACGGCACCGGCACGATCACGATCGCCGAGGATGGCTTCGAGTTCACCGGCGGCTGGAAAAAGGGCCTTATGCACGGCAAGGGCGAAGCGCGCTATCCGAACGGTGATGACTTCAATATCTACGAAGGCGAGTTCATCGACGGCAAGCGTCACGGATATGGCGTGATGAAATATGCCAGCGGCGAAACCTATGAGGGCTTTTGGTCCGAAGGCGAACGCGCCAGCAAGGAAGATGTCGTGTTGCCCGAGGACGAGGACGCATCGGAGGGCGAAATCGATGCCGAGGAAGCCGAAACAGCAACAGACGAAACGAATTGATCGCAGCAGCTCGCTAGGCCGCGCTCCGTCCCTTTGGCATTAGAATCGTGGTGATCGGCACCACGGCCGCGTCGCTCGACAGGTCCAGATACGAGAGGACCGGCACGTCGGCCATGCCGTTGCCGACCATCAACCGCCTCACGAACCGTCGGATATCCAGCGAGGTCAGCAGAACCGGCACACTCTGCCCGTGGCCGTGCAGCGGAACCCGCATGGAGCGCTTGATCGTCTCGGCCAGTCGCGCTGCACCATCATCATCGAGGGCCAGATATTCTCCGGCTGAAGTCTGGCGAATACCGCCCCGCAGCGCGTCCTCCACGTCGGGGCCGAGCAGGTACGCGGCGATGATACCGCGCTCGTCGGCCACTGCCTCGCATATCTGACGGTCCAGTGCGGTTCGAACATAGTCCGCCAGCACAGCGGGCGCTTTTTCCCGCGCGCTCCATTCCGCCAGTGCGGCCAAGACCCGGCGGGATTGGCGCAGGGGCACGCCCTCCTCGATCAAGCGGCGAAACACCTCGGCAAGTGCGGGCATCGGGACCAGTTCGCGTACCTCAGCCACCAGATCGGGATGCTGCGCCGACGCTTCGGAGAGATATGCCCTGACCTCGGGGACGCCGACACTCTCGTGAGCATATCGACGATGCAGCGTATCGGCGATCTCAACCAGCAAGTCAGCAGGCGGCACGGGGCTCAACCCGGCATCGCTTAGGGTATCGGGAGATGCCGTAACGGAGAACAGCGGCGCCTTCAGCGGGGTGTTGACCTCCCGATAATCAATCCCAGCGATGGACAGGCTCTCGGGATCGGCGATCACGAGGGACTGCGCAGGATCGAGCGTCACGGTCTCGGCCACAATCCCGTCGATCTCAAAACGCATGGCACCCGAGGGGAGTTCCGGCCCAATTGAAAGCCGCACCGGTGGTATCTCGACCCCGACTTCATCGCTGACAGTGTCGGCGCGGCGGTCCAGGACGGTTTGAAGCCGCACCAGTGCATCGTCGCCGCCCGCGATGATGCGCGGGGCGATTCGCAGGGAGCAAGGGCCATCGCGCTGCGCCAAGCTCGTTGGCCTCACCGAGTGTCCCTCGCGCGGAAGCAGAGCGCGCAGCCGATCAGCATAGCCGAAGGCAAGCAGGCCAAGGCCTAGCACCAAAAAGACCGGCCACGGAAAACCGGGCACGATCATCAACAGCAGCACGATGACCCCGGCAATGCGCAGGGCAAAACGGCTCGACGTCATCTGGCGCGCGATATCGGCTCCCAGAGTCTCCGACCGATCCGTGGAGACGCGGGTGATGACCGATCCGGCGGCCAGCGATACGAACAGCGCGGGCAGTTGCGCCGCCAAGCCGTCGCCGACCGTCAGCAGGGAATAGACATCGACTGCCTCGCCCGCCGTCATGCCCTTGCGCGTCATCCCTATGGCGATACCGCCGATCAGGTTGACGGCGACAATGACCAGCCCGGCGATGGCGTCGCCTTTGACGAACTTCATCGCGCCGTCCATCGCGCCAAAGAACCGGCTTTCCTGTTCCAGCCGCCCCCGCGCCAGCCGCGCCTTGCCCGCATCCAGGTCGCCGGTGCGCAGGTCGCTGTCGATGGACATCTGCTTGCCCGGCAGCGCATCGAGCTGGAACCGCGCGGCAACCTCGGCCACCCGCTCTGAGCCCTTGGTGATGACCACGAACTGAACGATAGTGATGATGAGAAACACCACGAGCCCGACGATCAATTCCCCGGCAATGACAAACTGACCAAAGCTCTCGATAATCTCGCCCGCGTCGGCTTGTAGCAGGATCAGGCGTGTTGTCGTGATCGACAGAGCCAACCTAAAGATCGTCGTGATCAGGATGATCGACGGCAGGGTTGAGAACTCCAGCGGATCGCGCAGGTAGAGCGCCATCATCAACAGCAGGACCGCCGACGCGATGTTCAGGCCGATGAGCGCGTCGACCAACCATGTTGGCAGAGGCAAGATCATCATCAGGATCGCGGTCACCACCAGGATGACCACGACCAGATCCTGCCGTTTGCCAATAGCCGCCAAACCCCGGTGCAGGCTATCGATCATGGCGCGCGCTCCTCGGCCTTCACCGACGCACGCCAGTCGGATTGCGCGGCTTCCCTGCGCTCCAGATCGAGAAGCGCACAGGCTCGCAGGTGGCGCGCCGTTTTCAGCAACGACTCATCGCGCAGGGTCGGGCCGATCTCGTCGATCAAAGCCAGCGCTTCGTCCGCCTCTCCCACCTCGAGCATGGCGACGGCCATGGCCCTGCGCAAAGCGGGTGTCGCGGGCGCAAACTCGCTCGCGGCGCGCAAGAGGGAAAGCCCTTGTGCAGCGAAACCCTGCCGCAGGTAGAAAACGCCAAGGGCGTGCAGTGCCTTTGCCTTATCCGCGCCGGCAATGGTCGCGGTCGGGTCTTGACGGGACAGGCTGTCTCTCATGGCTTCAACAGCGCGTTGGTCATCTGCGTCAGGCGGCGGCGCGCGGCCAGATGGGTCTCGACAACGCTGGCGGCGTACCGGTCCTCGGTATTGGCGGCCTTGCCGCCCGGTGCAAGGGAAGCCGAGGCCGCCTCCAGCATGGAAATCAGACGCGGGTCAGCCAGCAGCGATTCGACGCTGGCGGGCGGTGAGATGAATGCATCCCGCGCCCTTGCCTCGGGGCTGAGCCAGTCGCCTGTGGCCACGCTTATCTCTCCTGTTCAAGCCAATCATGCAGCGATGCAAGTTGCACGCCTGCCATTCCCTACAGTCCCGGGCCGGTGTTCAGCGCGCGGGCCACCGGCTCCAACAGGGAACGCGGTGCATACCCGCCAATATCACCTTGAGCATAAAGCGCGGATGCAAGCCCCGAATCGTCGACCCGCCGCACTCCTGTCGATGCCCGGATCAGCCGCCCTGCCCGCGCGCCGCGCGCCATGCCGACGATCACCGGTGCCTCGGTTTCTCCCGCAACATAGCGCAGGGCGACGGCCAGCGCGTCACCATCGATCACGAGGGTCGTCGGCGCGTGACTGCGCAGGAGCGGACGGCTGCGCTCCGCCTCGACCCGATGCCGCCTGCGCGCGCCTTTGATCGCCGGATCGCCGAGATTCTCACGGTTCTCGCGCCGCGCCTCGCTGCGGGTCATGCGCATGTCGCGCCGGAACAGCCAGTCCTGCAACGGAATGTCGATCAAAGCTGACAGTATAAATAGCCCCAGAGACAGCCCGACCAATGGCCCCGCAATTGCAATCAGCCGCTCACCAACACAATCAGCCCCGCACCGCGGAATGTGAAATAATGCCTCCGCGCCAACCCAAAGCAGCGCCGCGAGACCACCGAGCAAGATCAACGCCTTCACTGCCGCTTTAGCCGATCCGACAAGGGTGCGCATACTGAAGATACGGCGGAGGCCCTGCGCCGGACTCAGCCGTGCGGCCTCGGGCTTGATCGGGTCGAGGGCAAAGATGATCCCGCGATTGGCGAGAAACGACCCTACCATCCCTCCCGCAATGGCAAGCATAAAGAGTGGTAGCGCCCACCCTGCAACAGCTCTGATCGTCGCTCCCATAGCGTTCTCAGGATGGATCGCCTCGCCGCTGGCCATACCGGCGAAAGCTCCCTCGAACAGGCGATCCAGCGCCTGTTCGATCCCCGCGAACGAATAGATCAGGTAGATGACGAGCACGACGAGCGAGACCGCGACAACCACATCGGCACTGCGCCCAAATCGGCCTTTGGTGCGCTCTCGCCGCAGCTTTTGCGCAGATGGCGGCAGGGTTTTGGCTTCTCCCCCGCTCACGGCCCTGACCTCGAAGCAAAGAGGCCGAGATCAAGGATGTCAGTCGCGTAATAGGATGCCAGCGCATACAAATAGAGCGGCAAAATCAGCAGGAAAATCAGGTTTTTGACCGAAAGGCTCGTATCAAAAACATTGATCTGGCCTGCAAAGCGGCTCGTAAAGGCGAGGATCAGATCGCCGAGGAACATCGCAATCACAATCGGTGCAGCAAGAGCCAGTGTCAGCGTAAAAACCCGCGTCAGCAGGCCGGTCGCCAGCGGTAACAGCGCCTCGCCGGTATCGGGTGTCAGTTGCAGCACGGGCCAGACCTCGACACTGCGATACACCGTATCAATCACCTCGCGCAGGCCACCGCCAACGATGAAAATCGCTACCAGCGCCAGCGAAAAGAGCGCGCCGGTGACGAGCGGCTGGGCGGTGCCATCGGGGCTGATAACCGTCGACGCGCTCGCCCCGCGATAGACGTCGATATAGGAACCGGCCATTTCGGCTGCCCAAAACGGCACGCCGAGAATGACACCAAGCGCCGCCCCGATCACGAACTCCTTCGCCAGCAAAACCGCGAGGCCCTCCACCGGATCGGGCATCGACGGCAGCATGGGCAGCGCAATGGCAACGGCCAGCGCAAGCCGGATCAACGGCGTCAGACCCAGCCAGCCAAAGACGGGAAACAGAACCAGAAATCCCAAGGGCCGCGCCAAGACCAGCGCGACCGACCGAAACATCTCGGTCAGCGTATCACCGGGATTGACGAGAAACGCCTCCATCGTCGCTATCGCGATGCGGTCGGAAAGACGCGGAACGCCTCATCCGCCAGCACAAAGACCGGGCTGGCCAGACCGGCCCCGAAAAAGAGCAGCAGCGCGCCGACCGCGATGATCTTGATGGTCAGGGGCAGGCTTTGATCCTGTATCTGCGTAACGCCTTGAAACATCGCGATGATAAAGCCGACGACCGCCGCCATGATCAGCGCTGGCACCGCGCTTTTGGCCGTCGCGACCATGGCGAGCGCCATGTAGCGCACGAGGAATTCATCGGTCATCGAACCCTCCCTCACGCATAGCTGAGCACCAGACCTTGCACGAGCCGCGTCCACCCGTCGACCGCAACGAACAGAAACAGCTTGAACGGAATCGAAATCACAATGGGCGAGACCATCATCATCCCAAGCGACATCAGGATCGCCGAGACGATCAGATCGACGGCTAGGAACGGCAGATAGAGCAAAAAGCCGATCTCGAAGGCCCGTGACAGCTCAGACACCAGAAAGGACGGCACCAGAACGGTGAGGGAGTCGCGACCAACACTCCCGGCCTGCTCGGCGCTCCACATCGTTTCGGTGGCCCCGAGGAAGAAATCGAGGTCTTCCTGCCGCGCGTGTTTGGTCAGAAACGCGCGGACAGGCTCGCCTGTGCGTTCTATGACGGCACCCCAATCACCGACCGTTTCCAGCCGCAAATCAGGGTCGGACAGGATCGCCTGCATCTCGCCCACCAGCGGCGCGCCGATATAGGCGGTCAGGATGATGGCGACGCCGTAAAGCACGATATTCGGCGGCGTCTGCTGGATACCGAGGGCATTGCGGACAATCAGCAATACGACGGCAATCTTGGCGAAGGCGGTAATCGCAATGGCGATGAACGGTAACGCGCCCAATGCTGCCACGACCACGAAAAGCGGCAGGACACTATTCTCGAAATCAGGCATGGGGCCGCACCGCCCTTCGGATCATGACGGGTTTTGCCCGCCGACCTCCACATCCCGCCTCACCAGCGCCAGACCAGCCAGCAAGAGCACGAGGAATCCGCCCGCCAGAACCGCAAGCTTTGCCGGACCGAACCGCGTCGCAGCGGAGGATGCCGCCATCGCCGGACCTGCCAGCGCCTCGGAAAGTTCAGGCTGTGGCTCGACCGGGAACAGGGCCACGGATACCCGTGATCCGACCAATCCATCGACAGCATTGGAGATCAAAACCTTGATCTTATCGACCGTTTCATCGGTTTCCAGACCGTCCCGATAGTGCAAGGCAACCGCCGCCGCCGGTGCAGAATCGCGCCGCCCCTGAGGATCGCTGGTCGGCGTGGCCAGATGCACCCGCGCGCTGACGATCCCATCAATTTCCGAGACGGTGCGCGACAGTTCTTGCGACAGGGCGTAGTTCAACCGTGCGCGCTCCTCGAGGGGCGATGCTATCAGGCGATCATCGTCAAATACCTCGGCCAGCGAGATAAAACGCGGTTTGGGCAGGCCGCTGGCTTCGATCAGCGTCACTGATTGCGCGAAATCATCGTCGGCTACGACCACCGAATAACTGTCGTCGTTCTGTCGCACTCGCTCG
>CALGNO010000229.1 GCA_937958625.1 uncultured Neomegalonema sp. | reverse complement strand
ATGACGAAGGCGCTTTACACATCCCGGCGATAGCCCCAAGGCCACCGCTATGAGCGCGGCATCTGTATCCTCAATGACGGGATGCGGAAATTTCAGATACGCTTTACGAGCAGCTTTGATCCACGAAATGCGTCTCGCCATAGTGCCAGTGTGTGCACGATTTTGCACATTTTGTCAATGTAGATGATCCGAACAAGCCGCGTTCAAACAACCCGTCCCGTCAGCGCATCGGCAAATTCTTCAGGATCGAACGGTTGCAGGTCGTCGATTTGTTCGCCGATGCCGATGGCGTGGATGGGGAGGCCGAATTTGTCGGCCAAGGCGACCAGCACCCCGCCCTTTGCGGTGCCGTCCAGCTTGGTCATGACGATGCCCGAGACATCGGCGACCTTGCTAAAAATATCGGCTTGGGAGATGGCGTTCTGGCCGACGGTGGCATCCAGGACCAGAAGTGTATTGTGGGGGGCGGTTTCGTCGCGCTTACGGATGACACGGACGATCTTTTCGAGCTCTCCCATCAGGTCGGCGCGGTTTTGCAGGCGGCCCGCCGTGTCGATCATCAGGATATCGGCCCCCATGGCAGCGGCGCGCTCCATGCCCTCGAAAGCCACCCCGGCGGCATCCGAGCCAACCTCCTTGGCGATGACAGGCACCCCTGCCCGTTCGCCCCAGACCTGCAATTGCTCAATCGCCGCAGCGCGGAACGTATCGCCGGCCGCGATCATTACAGATTTGCCCGCGCCTTTCAGCTGCGAGGCCAGCTTACCGATTGTCGTCGTTTTGCCGGACCCGTTCACCCCGACCACCAGCACCACTTGCGGCTTTGCTTCAGAAAACAGAGGCAAGGGCCGCGCCACGGGTTCCAGAATGCCCGCTACTTCGGTCGCCAACAGCCGGGTGATCTCATCCGCCGCGATTTTCTTGCCAAAGCGACCCTCGGCCACCGCCGCACTCGCGCGCAGGGCGACATCGACGCCGAGGTCAGCCTGAATGAGCAGATCCTCCAGCTCTTCCAGCGCGGCATCGTCCAGCACCTTGCGCTCGGCAATCGCCTGCACACCGGCATCGATTTTGGAGCTGGCCTTGAAAAACCGCTCCTTCATTTTTTTGAAGAAACTCATGGGCCAGAGATAGCGCGTGTCGCGTCCGGGCGAAAGGCCCGAGGCCGCCCGCCGCGCCGCGTGACAATTTCGCCGCGATTCGGTAGCCTGATAGAAAGATAAAGCCTCCACAGAAGGCCGAGCAGATGCCCCGTTCCGACCCCCGCACCGCGCTGCCAATTCCGGCACGCCTGAGTGCGACCGCCCGTGATGCCTGGCAAGGGCAGATTACCCGACGTCTGGTCGGCACCGGCCATGTGGCCGACACCCTGACCTATCGCCCCGCCTCGTTCGATGTTGGCTCGACCGACAAGGCCGATGCGATGTTGCGCGGGCATTTCGACCTTGCAGGCGCGACGGCGCGGGTGGAGCGCGCCGATCCCTGGCGCGTGGATGCGCCCTCGGCGGCTTGGTCGGCGGCGCTGCATGGATTTGACTGGCTAAAGCATTTTCGCGCCGGGGACGGCCCCGCCTCGCGCAGTGCGGCGCGGCGGTTCGTCGATGGCTGGCTGCATCGGCACGGGTCAAGCGCCGGGTTTGCGTGGCGTCCGGCGATCACCGGCGCGCGGGTGACGGCTTGGATCATGAGCGCCCGCCTGTTGATGGAAAATGCCGAGCCGACCTATCGCAGCGCGTTTCTGAAATCCCTCGGGATACAGGGCCGCTATCTGGCCAAGACCGCCCCGTCCGAGGCCGATCCGATGGACCGGATGGGGGCGGCAATGGGGATGCTCTATGTGGGCCTCTGCCTGCCCGGCCATGAAAAGCTTTTGCCCGAGGGGCTGAAAATCTTCGTCAAGGCCGCCGCCGCCGCATCCCTGCCCGATGGCGGACCGGCGAGCCACGATCCCATGGACCTCGCCGAACGGCTGTCGCGGCTGATCCAGGTGCGCAGCGACTTGCAGCGGGCCGGCAAACCCGAGGTGGCCGAGCGCCTCACCCCGATGATCGCGACCGCGACACCGATCCTGCGGATGCTGCGCCACGGGGATGGCGGGTTGGGCCTGTTCCATGGCGGATACGATCCGGGGGCCGAGGCGCTGAACCGGATTTTGGTCGATAGCGGCGAGGGGTCGGCCCCGGCGACCGACGCGCCCGATACCGGCTATCTGCGCCTTGCCGCTGGCCGGATGACGGTGCTGATGGATGCGGGCAGTACGCCCACGGGCCGCCACGCGCGCACCGCCCATGCCGCGCCGCTGGCCATCGAAGTCTCGGCGGGACAGCAGCGGTTGATCGTCAATTGCGGCTCTGGCGTGCATATGGATGCGGAGTGGGAGGCCGGATGCCGGGTCTCGGCGGCCCATTCGACCCTGACTCTCGCCGATCAATCCCCGGCACAATTTACCGGCAGCACGAGCGGTTCGGCCCGCCGCCTCGTGGGTGCGCCGCAGGTCTTCGAACGGGTGCGCGAGGAGGATGAGGACGGTATCTGGGCGCTGGCGGGGCATGACGGCTATGCCGCGCGCTATGGCTTGCTGCATTATCGGCGGCTGTTCATGGGGCCGGATGGCACCGACCTGCGCGGCGAGGATACGCTGAGCTTAGTGAAGGGAGGCCGCAAGGCCCTCTCCCGCGCCCGCGCCAGGCACAAAAGCCCCGATGGCCCCGTCTTTGCCGTGCGGTTTCACCTGCACCCCTCGGTCAGCGTAGAGGTCGAGGACAAGGGCGCGGTGCTGACCCTCGCCGATGGCGCGCGCTGGCGGATGCTGGCCTCGGGCGGCACGCTGGCGGTGGAGGACAGCATCTATCTGCCCCGACCCGCAGCGCCCAAGGCGACGAAGCAGATCGCAATCCACGCCGCCGTCGCCGATGACGAGGGACAGGTGCGATGGGCGCTGAAACGGTTGGACGCGGTGGAGCCGTTGTAAGCCCCAACTCCGCTGCCCCGGACTTAATCCGGGACCTGTCGAGATAGCGCATAGAACCCCGGTTGCATTGGCCCTACCCTATCGTCATCGCGGCACAGGGAAGAGGTTGCTGCCGTAGGACTCGACACGAGACCGCGAGTTCGCTCACTGGGCTATGTGCAAGGGCAATCTGGCAGATGCCATCGCCCTGAGGGATCGGCGACGGGCTGTTATGGCCGCCCTGCTCAGAAGATCACTTTGGATGTGTGGTGGATTCCCGCTTTCGCGGGAATGACGCCGGTGGCTGCTTTGCGGCACGAGGCCCCGGCTCGGAGCCGGGGCAGCGCGTAGCGGTTTGGCTCAGGCCAGTTTCTTGGCGCAGAGGTAGTAGAATGCCGCGCGGTTTTTCATGCGGCTGTCTTTCATCTGCTCGGCGACGGCCTTGCAGGCGGCCTCGCCCTTCGCCTTGTCGTCGATGCCGAGTTTCTTGACGATGTAGTTCTTGCGCACCGTCTCAAGCTCTGCAGGGTCGGTGCCCGCCACGTAAAGCGCATCGCGGTTGCCCATCAGCACGCGCATCGCCTTCACCCGTTCGTCGAGCAGCGCGTCGTCGATGCTGGATTCGCCCGCCTTTTTCAGTTGCTCTTCGGCTTCGGTTTTATACTTGGCCAGTTTCTCGGCTTGCTCGCTCATGGGGTAACTCCTTGATTGGTCCCGGGTTCGCCGCGCAGATTAGGTAAATTTCGGACTGTGTCAAAACATGTAAGACCTTGAGCCGCGCGCCGAGAGTCGGTAAGGCCACGCTGCACCGCACAAAAACGGACGGATCATGACCCATCGGCCCCTGAAACGCGCACTTCTCTCGGTTTCCGACAAGACCGGTCTGGTCGAGCTTGCCCGCGCGCTGCACGATGCCGGGGTCGAGCTGGTGTCCACCGGCGGCACAGCCCGCGCGATTGCCGAGGCCGGGTGCCCCGTGCGCGATGTGGCCGAGCTGACCGGCTTTCCGGAGATGATGGATGGCCGGGTCAAGACGCTGCACCCGGCGGTGCATGGGGGCTTGCTCGCCCTGCGCAACAATCCCGATCATGTGGCGGCGATGCTGGACCATGGCATTGGCGGCATCGACCTGCTGGTGGTGAACCTCTATCCGTTCGAGGCGACGGTCGCGGGCGGCGGCGATTTCGACGCTTGTATCGAGAATATCGACATTGGCGGACCGGCGATGATCCGGGCAGGCGCGAAGAACTGGCAAAACTGTGCCGTGGTGACCGAGCCGGAGGATTATGCCTTGGTGACCGATGCCTTGCCCGGCGGGCTGGACGACGGCGCGCGCAAGGCGCTGGCGGCGAAGGCCTATGCCCGCACCGCACATTATGACGCCGCGATTTCCGGCTGGTATGCGGAGGTGCTGGGCGAGGAGGCACCGGCGACCCGCGCCTTTGCCGGAACCCTGCGCCAGACGCTTCGATATGGCGAAAACCCGCATCAGAGCGCGGCCTTCTATGTGACCGGCGACGACCGCCCCGGCATGGCGAGCGCAACGCAGTTGCAGGGCAAGGAACTCAGCTACAACAACATCAACGACACCGATGCTGCTTACGAGGCCGTGGCTGAGTTCGCCGACCCCGCCATCGTGATCGTCAAGCACGCCAACCCCTGCGGTGTGGCGACCGGGGCTTCGCTGGCCGATGCGTATGGGCGGGCCTATGACTGCGACAGGGTCAGCGCCTTTGGCGGGATTGTCGCCTGCAACCGCACGCTGGATGGCGAGACCGCCGAGCGGATCGCGGAGATTTTCACCGAGGTGGTGATCGCGCCCGATGTGGACGCGGATGCCCGCGCCGTCTTTGCCGCGAAGAAAAACCTGCGCCTGTTGGTTGCGGGCGGCCTGCCCGATCCGACCAACGCCGCCGTCACACCGAAATTCGTGGCCGGGGGCTTTCTGGTGCAAGGCCGCGACGGGGGCCGCATCGGGAGAGACGATCTGACCGTCGCCACCGAACGCCAACCGACCGAAGACGAGCTGCGCGATATGCTGTTCGCGTGGCGCGTCGCCAAGCACGTCAAATCCAACGCAATCGTCTATGCCAAGGACGGTGCCACCGTCGGCATCGGCGCAGGACAAATGAGTCGGGTAGACTCAACCCGCATCGCCGCACGCAAGGCTGAGGATATGGCCGAAGCCATGGGCTTGCCTGCCCCTCTTACCAAAGGGTCGGTTGTCGCCTCCGATGCGTTCTTCCCCTTCGCCGATGGCGTCGTCACCGCCGCCGAGGCCGGGGCAACCGCCCTGATCCAGCCCGGCGGGTCCATGCGCGATGCCGAAGTGATCGCCGCCGCCAACGACCTCGGCCTCGCCATGGTCTTCACCGGTATGCGCCATTTCAGGCACTAGCCGCCTCGCACGAGTTTCGGAGTTATTCCCATGACCCTGCCCGCCCTCGATACCCTTCTGCTGCCCCTTTGCCGTCAGGCTGGGGCCGCTATCATGGAGGTCTATGCCACCGATTTTGATGCGCGGGCGAAGGATGATGCTTCGCCGGTCACCGAGGCTGATCTCGCCGCAGACCGCATTATCGTTGCGGCGCTGTCGGCGGCCTTCCCTGACATCGCCATCGTCACCGAGGAGCGCGCGGCGAGCCATGAGGGCGAGCGGCCCGAGCGGTTCTTTCTGATCGACCCCCTCGATGGCACCAAGGAATTCGTCAAGCGCGGCGGGGATTTCACCGTCAATATCGCGCTGATCGACAAGGGCGTGCCCATGCGCGGCTATGTCTATGCCCCGGCGATGGACCGGATGTTCTGGACCGCCGATGACGGCAAGGCGATGGTGCAGGACGGCATCGAACCGGCGCGCGAGATTAGAGTGGCCGAGCCTGACAATACGGCCCTGCGTGTCGTTGCCAGCAAGTCCCACCGCAATGCCGAGACCGAGGCGTATATCTCGAACTACCAAGTGGCTGATTTCAAATCCGCCGGCTCCAGCCTGAAGTTCTGCCTCGTCGCCACCGGCGAGGCTGATCTCTATCCCCGCCTTGGCCCGACCATGGAATGGGATACCGGCGCGGGCGATGCCGTTTTGCGCGCCGCCGGGGGGCAAGTCGACCGGATGGAGGGCGGGCCGCTGCTTTATGGCAAATCCGACCTCTACAATCCGCACTTCGTCGCGTATGCAGACGGCGTTGAATTGAAGTAGCCCCAGAAAACCGCTACCCCGCACGCGATGCGGGGTCTGTTCGAGTTCAGAAAGCCCCCGTATCAAAACCGGGGAAGGAATACATCGAATGCCCGTACTGACCCACCTGCAACGCCTCGAAGCCGAGAGCATCCATATCTTCCGCGAGGTTGCCGCCGAGTGCGAAAACCCGGTGATGCTCTATTCCGTGGGCAAGGACAGCGCGGTTCTGCTGCGCCTTGCCATGAAGGCGTTTTATCCGTCGAAACCGCCCTTCCCGATCCTGCATGTGGATACGACGTGGAAGTTTCGCGAGATGATCGAGTTTCGCGACAATATGGCCAAAGAGCTTGGCCTCGACCTGCTGGTGCATATCAATCAGGACGGCGTGAAACAGGGCATCGGTCCCTTCACCCACGGCTCGGGCGTCCATACCGACATCATGAAGACCCAGAGCCTGAAGCAAGCGCTCGACAAGGGCGGCTATGATGCGGCCTTTGGCGGCGCGCGGCGCGACGAGGAGAAATCCCGCGCCAAGGAGCGCATCTTCTCGTTCCGCACGGCCCAGCACCGCTGGGATCCAAAGACCCAGCGCCCGGAACTCTGGAAACTCTATAATACCCGCAAGGCGAAGGGTGAGAGCATCCGCGTGTTCCCGCTGTCAAACTGGACCGAGTTGGACATCTGGCAGTATATCCACCTCGAAAACATCCCCATCGTGCCGCTCTACTACGCCGCCGAGCGCCCGGTGGTGGAGCGAGACGGGACGCTCATCATGATCGACGATCCCGAGCGGATGCAGCTGCTGCCCGGCGAAGTGCCGCAGAACAAGATGGTACGGTTTCGAACCCTCGGCTGCTGGCCCCTGACCGGCGCGGTCGAGAGCCATGCCGCGACCTTGCCCGAGATTATTCAAGAAATGCTGCTGACCACCACGTCAGAACGACAGGGCCGCATGATCGACCACGACAGCGCGGCGAGCATGGAGAAGAAGAAGCAGGAGGGGTATTTCTGATGGCCCTCAAAACAATGCTGCCCCGCACTTGATGCGGGGCCTTTCTCCCCTCGAACAAGCCCCGCATCAAGTGCGGGGAAGCACGCACCGGCATGTATTTCGTTTATATCCTC
>CALGNO010000228.1 GCA_937958625.1 uncultured Neomegalonema sp. | reverse complement strand
TGCCGGATCGTAGGTGAAGGCCGAGAACTGTCTGCGCCCGGCCGCCTCGAAATGCAGCGTGCCGACGACGATCTTTTGCTCCCCCAAGGCAACGGTTGCGACCGGCATCAGAAGACCATCCCGTCGTCATCCGAGAGCGGTATGTCGGACGATGGCGGTTTTTTGGGCCGCTTGCGGTCGATGCGTTTGGGCAATCGGCTGCGATCCAGTAGCAGTCCGGTCCCGTCGTCGCCGGGATCGAGCAACTCTTCGAGCCGGTCGAGTTCGCCCAAGGCGAGAAGGGCCATCGCGAGCGTTCCGATGCGGACGCCCGGATCGCCTTTCTCCAACCGAGCAAGGGTTCCCTCCCGCACGCCGATCCGTTCGGCGAACTCCGCCGTCGGAATACGCCGTTTCTTTCGCGCGGTCCTGATATCCTCGCCAAGTCGGATCAGGACGTCTTGGGTTTTGAGAGATTCCATACTAATCGCGATATATAATGATTTTGGCGTTCATGTACTCGATATATCGAGGTTAAGTGCTTTTCGCAAGCGTCTAGCAATGTTTGATATGAATTGAGCCGTCGATCATGTCGATATGTAGCTATCGCCCTCGTTCCATCGGTTCTGCCAAGCCTCGAATTGCGATGGCTTGATGCGGTAGCGCGCAAAGTTTCCCCCGTGCAATGCGAGAAGCTCCTCTTCGGCGACCTGTCGGAATGCCTCGCGGTCAGCGGTTGGAATATGCTGTAGCGCATGATCCTTTATTTCCGATGTCGCTTCGCGGCGGGAGAGGGCCCCGCAAACGATCTTGGCGATCATATGGCCCAAATCGTTCCGGTACTGCATGCGAAAGGGATCTGGCTCGCCAAGGGACTGCCTGACTGCCGCGTATGATTGTACTGATCGTCGGTAGGCGAATGAAAAGACGTCGCGCAGCAGCGATATGTCCTGCCGTTCGTAAACTGCGAGCATCGCCTTCGTGTAAAGATCCTGCGGTACAGCTTCGAATGAAAGAGGCGCGAGGTTGGTGTGGATCAGTGGAATATTCGCCGCAAGCCGGGCGACCCGCTTGTTCACATCCTCGAAGGGCTGCAGATACGGCAGGTGCGCCAGCACGAAGAATGCTTGCTCCAACGGGTCCGTGATCCGGGCCGCTTTTGTAAGGATAGTGTCGAAGCACTCTTCGATGAGGCTGGGGACTTCGAGTGGATGAAAGCTCGACGCCTCGATTCCAACTGCGATCTGACGCAGACGACCCGGCGCGGAAGGGTCGGAAAGCAAGTTGTTGGCAAGTAGGGCGTGCAAATTGAGAATAGTGTACCGGTCAAACGCGATCACACCTGCGTTGCGGACCAAGAACTCGATGGCGTCCTTGTGGTTGAGGATCATCTGCGCTTCGCGCGCATCTTTACCCTCGGCCATTTCGCCAAAACCGATTAGTCTGCGTGTATCGATCAGTGAATAGGTGTTCCCTTCAAGACGGCTGGAATTCCAGGCGAGATCGACGAGCAAACGCTGAAGAATCTGTTTTGCGTATGTGCCTGCTTCCTGATCGACAGTCTGGACACGACCGAGCGCCTGAAGCTCTGCCGATAGGACCGACGGCAGATAGCGAGTTTTGCCAGGATCGTAGCCATCGAGGAAATCGCGTCCGTAACCCACGGGCTTTCGTGCAATCAACGGTCGAGATACGAGATCAAGTGCTTTCCTGCCGTCAGCGCTGATCGGGATGGATTCCGGCACAGCCTTCTCTTGCGGATGGCTGACAGAGCCAAGACGATAGCGCGTCCCACGTCCGCGTCCCTCTTTCGCTAGGGTGCCGCGCTGCACGAGAATTTGCAGGCGGTTCTGCAAGGTTCGCCGAGGGACGCTCGGCCTGAGACGGGCTTCAATCTCTCCAATCCCTAAAGGAGTTGTTGCGCCGCGCAATGTACTGAGCAGATCATTCAGTTCACCGGATGGGATGTCGCGAGCCATAGCTTGCATCCTTTTGACGCGAAGACAGTTTGCGCGCAGGAATTTGGATTACGCGCAAGAAAGATATTTATGCGCAGGAATTCCGCTTACGCGCAAGAATATCCAGCGCGAAACTTGAGGATGACTGAGGGTATCGAACGAATGAGATCGGCGCGATCAAACGGTTCTGCGCGAATTATCTTCCTGAACGCATCCGTACTCATTCGGATGTCCCGTTGCTGGCGACGGTGAGCGGTCTGCGCAAGGTTTCCTGCATCCAGATCGGCATTGCCGACAGACCGGCGCGCAGGTCATCGACGAGCCGGGGGCCGTGCGTCTTGTCCGTCAGAAGTTTGCGGATGGTACGATCGAGCCGGGAACGCTCTTCCTCGTTTCGCATAGTATCCCGCATCCCGTACAATGCCTGCACAAGATACATGCCGGGACGCCCTGCCCAGTAGAGGCGACTGGGGGCGGCATTTTTGAAGACGATCCTTTGATTGCCGAGTTCGATAGACTTCAATCGTGCATCCACGAGAACCTCGATCTTCGCTGGCACGGCGTTCGTGAAACCCAGCGCGTTGGCCGCCGTGATGCCGTCGATCACGAACCGGGCCTTGTCACGCCGCGCAACAGCTTCGATGACCGCTCGATAGTCCGGCACTGATTGCGTCTTGGTCAATCGGTTGGTCTTCGGCCTGTCGTAGAGGCCCCGTTCGATGCGCCTGAGTTCATCGGATCGGACCATACGTTGCAGCGCCTTATCGACTGCCTCTCGCGGACCGAGATCGACGAAATCCGCAGGTG
>CALGNO010000227.1 GCA_937958625.1 uncultured Neomegalonema sp. | reverse complement strand
GCCTCGATCATCGAGCGTTTCATTGATGCCGGGATCGGCATTGGTGATGCGCTGATCAGCAATGTGTCGATCTCCACGATCCCGTTGATGTTGATCGGCGTGATCATCCTCTTTCTGATGCTCGTCGTCGCCGCGGGCGTTATTCTGGTGATTGGCATCTCGAAGATCGGGATCGGTGTGCTGACCGCCACCGCGCCGCTCTTTCTGGCGCTGCTGCTCTTTGCGGGCACCAAGGGCTTCTTCGATGGTTGGCTGCGGTTGATCACCGGCTTCGCGATCACCTATCTGATGGCCATGGTTATGCTGGGTTTTTTGCTGTTCGTCACCGAGGCGACCATCCAGCGCTACACGACCATGGCGGAGGTCAACTCGGTCGCCGAGATCACCGAATATCTGTTGATCGTTATCCTGTCGATTTTTCTGCTGCGGCAAATCCCGAGTTTTGGTTCTGGTATCGCGGGTTCCGCCGGGATCGGTGTCGATGGCATCCGCGAAGTCATGCAGAACGCCTATGGCGCGTATAACCGCGCCCATGGCCTGCGCGGCGACGGGCGCAGCAATTACGCCGGTGCAAACCGCCAGCACCAGCGTGAACGCCTCGCCAATTGGGGCAAGCGTCAGGTGAGCCGCGTCATGCCCGCAGGCGACACACCCGTTCAGGCCCGGAGCGATGCGCAATCGGCGGCCCGCAAAGCGAGTGCGGTTGATGCGGCACGTCCAGAAGCCAAGGCCAACCTCAAGGGCGGTGAGCCATCCCGTAAATCCTGGAACAAGGGGGTCCATTGATCTTGAAAACACCAGATATCGAACACCATTCCATCGGCGATCCCGGCGCGGTCTGGGAGGAGGAACTCTTCGCCTCCGCCTCACGCCGCGCACGGCAGGCGTGGTGGGTGACGGGCGCCGCCCTCGGGCTGGCTGCCATCGCCCTCGGCCACAGCCTCGTCACGCTGTCGCGCCACCAGGTCGAGCCGGTGATCATCACACTCGACAAGGTGACGGGTATGGCGGAAGTGCGAGCGCGTCTTGGCGATATGGACCTCGCGTCCGATGAGGCGGTCACCCAGAGTCTGATCTACCGCTATGTGCGGGATCGCGAGACCTATGATCCGAGCGACAATGCCGCGCGGATCGAGCGGGTCTATGCGGCCAGCAGCGGACAGGCGGCGGAAAGCCTCTATGCGCTTTGGGGAGCAGAGCATCGCAAGCACCCCGCCACGCTTTACGGCAGTGATGCCCGCGTCACGGTGGCGATCCGCTCGATCAGTTTTATCGACACTGACACCGCGAGCTTGCGCATCCGCAAGACCGTCTCCCGTGGCGGGGCGGCGGCTCAGAGCGAATACGTCGTCACCCTCGATTTTGCTTATGCGCGCGGTGGTGAGCGTCTGATCGAGGCGATCTGGCAGAACCCGCTCGGGTTCGCCGTCACCTCATACCGCATCGATTCCGAGATCATGGAGGTCCGCCAATGACTCTTCTTCCATCCATTGCGTCCAGCGCTATCGCGCTGGCGCTCATGATTACTGCTCCGGCGGCTAATGCGCTCGAAGCCGGCACACCCGGCTATGCCGATCCGCGCATAAAAACCTATGTCTACGATCCGGCGCAGGTGTTCCGGATCGTCGGGCATTTTGGCTTTGTCACCACGGTCCAGTTCGCCAAGGGCGAGGCGGTGGAATCCGTCCAACTCGGCGATCACGTATCGTGGCAAGTAGATCGTCTCAAGCGCGGTGACATGCTGAGCATCGTCCCCATCGAGCGGGGCGGGACCTTCACGAACATGCTCGTGGCCACCTCAAAGCGCATCTACAGCTTTGATATGACGGCCCGGCATGCGCCGCATGGCATCGAAGGCGATGCGGTCACCTTCCTCTATCGCTTCGATTACCCGAAGACGGTTCAGGAGATCGACGGGGAACGGATCGCCAAGGTGAAGGCGAAAGCCGAAGAGGCAGGCACGATACTCAGCATCGAAGATGTGGCGAGCAAAGCCAAAGACCCGTCCCGGATCAACCAGGCCTATCGCGCCAGCGGGCCGGAATATCTGAAGCCCGCATCGATGCTTGATGACGGGCAGAAGACGTACCTCCGCTTCCCGGATGGCACCCCGATGCCTGCGGTCTTCGCCGTGCGGCCAGACCGAACCGAGGCGGTGCTCAACCATTCGATCCTGCCCGATGGCACGCTTGTCGTTCATGCAGTGCGCTCGCGCCTGACCTTGCGCGGATCCGAGGGCGTGATCTGCATCTACAACGACGCCCGGCTCCAACAGCGAACGGCGTTAAGTGCCCATCCGGCGATGTCCCGCCACTCCCAGCAGCCAGCCCAGAACTTCACGATGGAGGACCGCCATGACCGATGATCACCAGAAACGCATTGCGGACCGGGCGCAGCTCTTCGCACCAAAGCGCGGCGGGGAGGTAAGGCGCATTGCAGGCGTCGCTGCTGCAGCCCTGTTGATCGGCGGCGGTTACCTTGGATGGCAGAACTACGGGACAAGAGCACCGCAGACCCTGCGCATCGCTATCCCCGCTGCCGAAGAGGGGCCGACGACCAAAGCGCCCCCTGAGCGGAGCCTCTTCACCGGATTGCCGCCCGCGCCAGAACGCCTAGGTACCGATCCGATGGATGAACGCATCGCGGCGCTGACGAAGATGATCGTGTCGCTCGAAGCGAAGATCGCTGAGGACACGCCATCTCCGGCCATCGCGCTA
>CALGNO010000226.1 GCA_937958625.1 uncultured Neomegalonema sp. | reverse complement strand
GAATTCAACGCCCAGACCGTCTTCGCCGTATTTCGTGAAGATGCCGACCAGCAATGCGGCAGTTGCGGCGATCACCAGAACCGGCGCGAACGGATTGTTGGTCAGCCAGCGCAAGGCCCAGCTATAGGGATTGAGCGTCCGGCGCGGCTCGCGATAGGGCTTTACTGCGGGCTTGTCGCGTCCGAAGGCGGCCCCGAGGCAAATAAGCGTCAGAGCCGCGAGCCCGGCAATAGCGGCGAGCAACCACGGGTCGGCGACTCCTTCGTTTGCCGCCATGGATTTTGCGATGGCCGCAATCGCGAGCAGAAACGCCCCTGCGAGCAGCATAGAACCCGCCCAGCCGATCCGGGCGCGCAGGCCGGTGGTGATCCGCCCGAGGAACCGCGTCGTTCGGGCGATGATGATCCCGGTAATCGGCATATAGATCAGGGCGACCAGCAGTGAGGCGGTCAGCACGAAGATCAGCGTAATCGGCAGATAACGCATGAACTGCCCCGGCATTCCGGGCCAGAAAAGCATGGGCAAAAAGGCGCAAAGCGTCGTCGCGGTAGAAGAAACGATAGGCCAGAACATCCGGTCCGCCGCTTCGCCATAGGCCTCGGACGGCCTCGCCCCTTGCGCCGTTCGCATATCAGCGTATTCGGTGACGACGATGGCCCCGTCGACCAGCATCCCGACGGCAAGGATCAGGCCGAACATCACCATGTTGTTGACGCTCATCCCCAGCACCGCGAGCAGGGCAAAGGCGAGCAGGAACGAGGTCGGTATCGCAAACCCGACCAGCATCGCGGACCGCAGACCAAGGGCGGCAACCACGACGATCATCACCAGACAGATGGCGGTAATGACGCTGGATTGCAGTTGTTCGACCATGTCCTGAACACGGATCGACTCGTCCAGCGAATAACTGACCGTGATCGATTCTTTCAGGCCCTCGGGCCAAGTCGCGACAAAGGCATCGGTCGCCTCGCGCACCTGCGCCACCGTGTCGATGACATTGGTGCCGGGACGCTTTTTCACCGAGAGCGAGATGGTCGGCTCGCCGTTGAAGCGTGCGATGGAGGTGCGATCCTCGAAGGTGCGGCGAATATCTGCCAGATCGGCGAGGGTCACGGTCCGCGCGCCGGACACCTTGATCGGCAGGTTGGCGAGATCGTCTATGGTCTCGACGGCGCCGGGCAACTTGACCGAGAATGCGCCCTGATCCGAGCTGACCTGACCGGCGGCGATGACTTGGTTGTTGTTGGACACGACTTGCAACAGCTCGCCCGCTGTAACGCCGTAGGTTTCCAGCCGTTCGGGCTTGACGACGATTTCCAGCAATTCGTCGCGCTGGCCGTTCATTTCGGCCTCCAGGACCGGGCCAATCCCCTCGACTACATCCTGAAGGTTCTGGGCTGCGCGCAGCAGGGCGCGCTCCGGGGCCGTGCCCGATAGGGTGATGTTCAGGATCGGAAATTCCGAGGTATTGATCTCGATGATAATCGGTTCCTGGGCATCCGCCGGAAATTCGCTCTGGGCCTGATCGACCTCGGCGCGGACCTCGGCAAGAATGGCCTCCTTGTCGAACCCGAATTCAAATTCCAGCGAGACGGACGTGCGGCCTTCCTGTGCCGTCGACGTCATTTCCTTCAGACCGTCGATGGCCTTGAGTTCGTTCTCCAGCGGCTTGACCAACAAGCGCTCCGCGTCCTCGGCGCTGACACCGGGATAGGCGACGACCACGAACAGGGTTGGAATGTCGATGTTCGGCGCGCCTTCCTTTGGCAAACCGCTAAACGCCAGCCAGCCCGCCGCAAGGGACAGCACGATGAATGCGAAGATCATCCGCGCGCGATTGATCGCGGCTTTGACGAGAATATTCACGAGGCGTTGTCCAGTTCGGTTTCGTTCGCCGGAGTTGTGTCGATGGTCGTCCCGTCGCTGATATATTCCTGCCCGATCACGATGACCTCGGCCTCGTCGCCAAGACCCGTCAAGCGGACGCCGTCCTTGTCGTTGCGCAGCACTTCGACCCGGCGAAAGCGTGCGGTGCCGTCAACGGCGATCATCACGCCAATCTCGCCGTCTTCGTCCAAGGTCAGGGTCGATTGGGGCAGGGCGTGGGCGAGGGTCGTTCCGACGGGCAGGGTCATGACCGCCGTCACCTCGTCGCGCAGGGCGTAGGAGGGGTTGGGCACGGCGAGCTCGACCTGAAATGTCCGCGTGCTTGGGTCGGCGGTTTGGGCGATGAAGTCGACGGTGCCGCTGACGGTCTGGCCCGTGGCCAGCGTGGCGGTGCCGGGACTGCCGAGGTCAATCTCGCCGACCCGGAACTCCGGCGCGAAGCCGACGACCTTGAGCGGGTCGGGATCGACGAGGGTTGCGCAGACGCCGCCGACCTGAAGGATAGAGCCGATTTCCGCCGTTTCGCCCTCGATCACGCCGCCAAAGGGGGCGGTGATTTCCAGACGTCTGATCTCCACGTCGAGTTGCTTGATCTCCGCGCGGATGACATCGGCAGAGGTGCGGGCCTGACTGGCGTTATTGGCGGCGGCAAAGCCGCGCTCGCTCAGTCTCGCCTGTGCCTGCTCATCGACGCGGGCCTGCTTGAAGCGGGCCACGGCGGCCTCCCGGCGTGCGGCCCGGTCGCCGACTTTCATGCGGCAGAGGACATCGCCGGCGTTGACGCGGGTTCCCTTGGGGATCGTGCTGGCGACCATGCCCGAAGTTTCCGCCCTAACTTCGACCCGCCGACTGGCTTCGGTCGCGCCGGTCATAACGATTTCGGACTGCATCGGCTGGGCAAAGCTGCGCTTGGTAACGACGCGGGTGGCGCTGTCCGCTTTTTCAGCCGGTTGCTCGGCGGCGGCTTCCTTGGCGGCGATGCGGTCGCGTTTGCGCGCCGATGCCTCGCTGGAGGCCGTCTCGAAGGCGCGGCTCACCTGAGAAAAGTCGCCTTCAGTGACATAGGCGGCGATGCCGAAACAAATCAGCGCCGCGAGTCCCAACCTGAGAAGTGCGTTAAACATCAGCTTGCCTCGTCATTCGCCAGCGAGCGCCCGGGGCATCGTCGCCCCCGTGCGCTGGGCGCGCATGTCCTCGAGCGCGAGGGCACAGGCGCGAGAGATACTCCCGAAGAACTCGGACAGTTCCGTTGCCCGCTCGAAGGTGGCGGGGTCGCAGTCGGGCAGGGCATCGCGGCCCCGGCGCAGGCGCTCGCTGGCCTCCCGCGCACGCTCGACCTTGCGCGCCGCGATACGTTCATAGGGGTTTTCGGCGAGGCGGAAATAATCCTGCCGCTCACCCGGCATCGCTACCCGCTCGACCGCGCCGAGGGATTCCAGCAGGCGCGTATTGGTGCTGACGCTACCGCGCGAGATTTGTAGTGCGTCGCTAAGTTCCTGAAAACTCAGCGGCCCTTCGCGCAGCACGAAAATGCCCAGCAATCGCCCCGCAATACGCGGAAACCCCTCGGTCTGGAGGATCAGTCCAAGGGTTTCGACAAAATCAGTATGCGCATTTTTTTCCATGGGAGCGAAGATAGGCGCAAGATTCATTCAGTCAAGATTGAACGAATTAAAATTAAACCGATCCTGACTCATGTATCGAGTTAAAGGGCGGTTTGGCCGGGGTATGGACGGGTTTGCCGTCGTGGCGCTTGCGCCGCGCCCCGCGATGCGTAATGTCCGCTCAAACTTCGCGACGCTATGAACCGGAGGCTTTCAGTGGCCGATAACGACTCTTTCGTACAGGAAGTCACCGAAGAGGTGCGCCGGGATGCCATGTATGCGGCATGGCGCAAATACGGCCCGTTCGTCGTCGGTGCCATCGCCGCCGTTGTGCTCGGCACGGCGGGCTTGTCCTGGTATCAGAACAGCCAGCTTGAGACGATGCGCGAGGCTGGCGGGGCGTTTATCGAGGCTCAATCGGTGGAAGAACCCGAGGCCGCCGCCACGGCGTTCGCTGAATTGGCCCAGGAAAGCGAGGGCGATTATGCCGCGCTGGCCCGCCTGCGTGCCGCGTCGTCATTCGGTGCGGCTGGTGATGTGGAGCGCGCCGTCGAAACCTATCAGGCCGTTGCCGAGATGGACGGGATCGACCCGAGACTGACCGATCTCGCGAAGTTGCGCGCCGTTGGAATCCGCTCGGACATTATGGACCCGGCAGAGATGCTGTCGGCCCTTGCCCCGCTTTCGGTGCCCGGTGCGCCGTGGCGCTCAGTCGCGCTGGAATTTTCCGCCGCCGCCCATGTGCGCGCCGGTGATGAGGCGGCGGCAATTGATGCGCTTTCGAGTATTGCGAGCGATGCCAATGCGTCCCCGGCGGTCCAAGCCCGCGCACGGGAGATGATCGCTGCCCTCGGCGGCACTGCACCTGAACCGGTGACAACCCGTGCCAATGATGCCCCGACCGCTGAAGACGACACCTCGGAAGAAGGCGAAGATCAATGATGAAAACCGTCCTGTTTCGCACTGCCGCCGCCGTATCGCTGCTGTCGCTCAGTGCGTGCGGTGCGCTCGATTTTTTCGGCAGTGACGAGGTGCCGCTGAGCGGAACGCGCATTCCGGTGCGCACCGCAGAAACGCAATCGGCAATCCGCGTGACCGCAGCGGATATGCGCATCGCCCTGCCTGCGCCGAGCGCCAATGCCGACTGGCCTCAGCTGAATGGCAATGCCTCTCGCTCGCTTGGCCATGTCGCGGCGGGCACGTCGCTGAACCAGGTTTGGAGCGCAAGTATTGGGTCCGGCAACGGATCGAGCGCGCGCATCGTCTCTCCCCCCGTCGTTGCCGGTGGGCGCGTGTATGCCATGGACGCCGCCGCGAGCGTTGCCGCCCTTGAAACGGGCAGCGGTGGCCGCGTCTGGAGCACAGACCTGACCCCTGAAGGCGAGAACAGCATCGACGGTTTTGGCGGCGGCGTCGCCCATGACGGCGACCGTGTCTATGCGACCACCGGCTTTGGCCAGTTGCACGCGCTGTCCGCCGCAAGTGGTGAGATCATCTGGACCGCTCCGCTTGGCGCGCCCAGCCGCGCCGCCCCCGCCGTTGCAGCGGGCCGCGTCTTCGCCGTGACCCGCGACAACCGGATCATCGCGGTGGATGCTGGGTCTGGCCGTGTCGTCTGGAGCGAACAGGCGCTGGATCAAGTGGCCGGCATTCTCGGTGGAGCGGCCCCGGCGGCGACCGACAGAGTCGTGGTCGCGCCGTTTTCATCGGGCGAACTCAACGCCTATTCCGCCGATTCGGGACGGATCGGCTGGGTGGACGATCTGACCGGTACGCGCGGGTCGACGGGACTCGCGGCGTTGAATGACGTCACGGGCGACCCGGTCATCGTTGACGGCGCGGTCTATGCCGCCAGCCAGTCCGGGCGTCTTGTGGCCGTCGATCTTCGGTCCGGCGAGCGCCTCTGGACCCGCGATATCGGCGGCCTGCAACCGCCCTATGTGGCGGGCGAGTTTTTATTCATCGTCTCGGGCGAGGGCACATTGGTTGCCCTCGAACGATCCAGCGGTGATGTGATCTGGACGACGGAACTTGGCGCGTTCCAAGACCCCGAGGAGCGCGAAGACGCGATTACGTGGGCGGGTCCGGTCGCGGCGGGGGGCAGGCTGTTGCTGGTTTCTGACCTCGGCAGGCTGGTTTCCGTCGATCCGACGAATGGGGCTGTCGTCAGCGAAACCAATTTGCCGAGCGGTGCCTCGAACGCGCCGGTGGTGGCGGGCGGCACCGTTTATGTCCTGACCGATGGCGGCACCCTCGCGGCCTATCGTTGATGCTAGGGCTGCCCGGTTTTCGGGCACCGTTGAAAGGCCGGAACGATGACGTTCACGCTCGCGATTATCGGTCGGCCCAATGTTGGAAAGTCGACTCTGTTCAACAGGCTGGTGGGCAAGCGCCTTGCGCTGGTCGATGACCGCCCCGGCGTAACCCGCGATCTGCGTGAGGGCGAGGGGCGGCTTGGCGGCTTGCGCTTTACCGTGGTCGATACGGCGGGCCTCGAAGAACACACCGACGACTCGTTGCCGGGTCGAATGCGCAAGCTGACTGAGCGCGCGGTCGATGCCGCCGATGTGTGCCTCTTTGTCATTGATGCCAAGGCCGGGGTGACCGCGGCGGATATGGCCTTTGCCGAACTGCTGCGCCGCAAGAACGCCACGGTCATTCTCGGGGCCAACAAGACCGAGGGCAAGGCCGGGGATGCGGGCTATTACGATGCCTTTTCGCTGGGTCTGGGCGAGCCTGTGGCGATGTCTGCCGAGCATAATATCGGCATGGACGAGTTGCGCGAGCGCCTTGCTCCCTTCGATCAGGCCAAACCGGACGGCGATGAGGATGACGAACCGCGCGAAGAGGGCCCGATCCAGATCGCCATCGTCGGGCGGCCCAATGCCGGAAAGTCGACCCTCGTGAACGCCATTATCGGTCAGGACCGGATGCTGACCGGGCCGGAAGCGGGCATCACCCGCGATGCCATCGGCGTCGGCTTTGACTGGGGCGGCCAGCCGGTGAAGATTTTCGACACCGCCGGGATGCGCAAGAAGGCGAAGGTGAATGAAAAGCTGGAGAAGATGTCCGTGCAGGACGGTCTTCGCGCCTTTAAATTCGCCGAAGTCGTCATCGTCCTGATCGACGCGCGGGCACCGCTGGAAACCCAGGATTTGCGCATTGCCGACCTCGCAGAGCGCGAGGGCAGGGCGATTGTGATCGGGGTCAACAAATGGGATCTGATCGAGGATAAGCCGAAGACGCTTGCGTCGCTGAAGGAGGCTTTGACCCGGCTGCTGCCGCAGATGCGCGGGGTGCCTATGGTGACGATGTCGGCGCTGGACGGGCGCGGCGTCGCGCGCTTGCGGGACGCGGTGATGGATGCGCACCGGGTCTGGAACATCCGTATTCCGACCGCGCGGCTTAACCGTTGGCTGGCCGACACTGTCTCGCGCCATCCGCCCCCCGCCCCCGGCGGTCGCCGTATCCGCCTGCGCTATATGACCCAAGCGAAGGCCCGCCCGCCGACCTTCATCGTCTTTACATCGCGGCCCGAAGACTTGCCCGAAGCGTATTCGCGCTATCTCGTGAATGGTCTGCGACAGGAGTTCGGCCTGAATGGCACGCCCATAAGGCTGCTCTGGCGAAAGGGTGACAACCCTTACGCGAGCTGACGCAGGTGTGATCCGCATAAGGCCGGATGGCCGGGTGGATTGACACAATATTGCCATCGCTTCGAAGCCTTTTCCGAGCGACTTTTCTTTCATACGGGAGACGACGATGAAACGGATTGCCCTTCTTGCCAGTGCGGTTGCCTTTGCTGCCATGCCTGCCAGCGCCCAAGATCTGCTCGGGAACATTCTCGGTCAGGCACAGACGAACGTGAAGGCCCAGGCTTTTGATTCGGCTGTCCAGAGCCAGGTGCCGGGTGCAGCGGTTCTGACCGATAACCTGTCGGCTGACCAGAAGGCGCAACTGTTCGATTACGGCGTCGATAACGCGGGCACCCTCGGTCAGCTTGGGGCGGCAACCGGCGGGTCCGGGTCGCTTGGCACCGGTGCGGCGGCCCTTGGTGCAGCGGGCGTTCTGGGTGGCGGTTTTGCCACGTCGCAACAGCCGCAACCCGCTCAGCCGGTCTATGGGCAACAGCCTGTCTACGGTCAGCAACCCGTCTACGGCCAACAGCCCGCGCAGCCGGTCTATGGTCAGCAGCCGGTTGTTTACGGTCAGCAGCCCGTGCAGACGTACACGCAGCCTGCGGCGACGACCTACGGCCAGCCGGTGCAGACATTTACGCAGCCTGCCGCAACAACCTATGGCCAGCCAGTGCAGACCTACGGTCAGCCCGCTCCGGCCTATGGCCAGCAGGTACAGCCGACCTATGGCACGACGACCACAACCACCTATGCCCAGCCGAGCGCGCCCGCCGCGACGACCTATGCCCAGCCGCTCTATCAGCAACCGCTGGCACCCGCTGCGCAGGCACAGGTCGGCGGGGCGTATCAGCAGACCGGTGCGACCAACCAGTCTGCCCTTGGTGCGTACCAGCAACCCGCGCAGGTCAATGCCGGGGCGCAGGCGCAGCAGGGCATTTCCTATGACCCGAACTCCGGCGCGATCAACGTGTCGCCTTCGACGATCAATGCCGTTGGTGGCCTGATCCTCGGAAACTAACGCGCGCCGAGTAAAAGCGGATGCCGGTTTCGCGTCCCTAAAGCAGATCGAGAACCCCTTGCGCGGCTTTGGCGCAGGGGGTCAGGTCTTCGCCGTCCTGGCCGGGATAGAACCGGGCGCGCAGGGCGGTTGGCATCTCTGGCGGGGTGTGAAAGATCACCTCGACAGCCGTCTTTGAGACTTCGGCAGCGTATGTGCGGGCAAAGCCGAGTCCGGCATCCTTGGATACCGCATAGCCGCTCCAGAACGCCGCCCCGGCCCGATTATCGGTCATGAAGACCGCCTTTGCTCCCGCCGATGCACGCAACAGCGGGTCGAGCGAGCGGATCAGTTGTTGTACCGCCCGCCCGTTGATCTTCCACGCCTTGTCCAAATCTTTTGTCGCGACATGACCCACGGGGGCCAGCGGCGGCGCATGGGCCGCGCAGTGGACCATAATATCGAGGTGGCCATGGCGTTCGTGAATTGCCGCGCCCATCCGCTCAATCGCCCCATCATCCGTGACATCGAGGGGCAAAAGCGTCGGGCGCGTGCCGCCATCGGCCTTGACGAGATCGTCCAACTCCTCCAATCCGCCGAGGGTTCGTGCGAGGGCAAACACCGTCGCGCCGCGATTGCACAGCGCGCGGGCCGTGGCGAAACCGAGGCCACGCGATGCGCCCGTGACCAGCGCAATGCGCCCTGAAAAGGATTGATCTGACATGACGCCGCTTGAACCAGATCACACGATGATTCGCCAGCGGTCGCCGATCAGGCTCGGATACGCTGCCGCACTTTTTCTCGCGCTGGGCGGCGCGGCGGTGGCGGCGGACGATGATTATCTCGGAATGTGGACCGGCACGGTCAGCGAGCAGGACTTTGACCAGACCTATTCGATCGACCTGAAGATTTTCGAGGAAAATGGCCGCCTGTTCCAGAACTCGCGCTACGGCGAGCCGCTGGCCTGTGCCAGTGGCGGGGTGGTGATGGAGCGCGGCGCGGGGATGATCCGGTTCGTCGAGTTCATTACCCGCCACCGGGAGATGTGCAGCGACGGGTCGTTTCGGGTCTATCCGAACGGTGACGGAAAATTGATCTGGGAGTGGTTCTACCCGGACGGGGCCTACGCCGCCCGGGCCGATCTGGTCAGAGTGGAAAAGTAACGAGCGTTACTCAGCCTCGGCCTTTTTCAGGACGACGGGACCGTTGGGGTTCCACGTCTGAAGCGTGCCGATATTCTCCTGTAACTCGCCTTCTTCATAGCCGACCAGCACAACCATGCGCTTGCCGTCCGGGGCGGTCAGATAGGCGCGGCGGGCGACCCGGCCCCGGCGAAACCCGTCGGCGCGGTGGGTGCCGTCATAACGCTTGCCCGTGCGGCTGAAGATAAACGCGGCGCGTCCATCGGGTTCGATCTGCAACATGCCGACCGGTCCGGCCACGCCCAACATCCAGAGGCGGCGGGCACCGGGGCGACCCTCGATCACGCGCTCTTCGGCGGTCATGGCGAGTTGCTTGCCCGTGCGCGGGTCGATCAGGTGGCTGGAGACACCGATGGCGTATTGATAATCGTCACGCTGGGCGAGCAGGCGATCCGCCCGCGCAATCACGCGGCACCCGCAGCCCTCTTTGCCCGCCATCTGGCGCAGGCAGGCCCGCATAGCCCCCTCGGTCGCCTGATCGTCGGATGCGGCGGCGGCGACATTGAGCGCGGGGCATGATTCGGCAGGTTCGCCGCGTACCAGCGCACGACCGGCTGGGGCGGTCAGAAAGGCTTTGCCCTCGGGCGAGCCGAAGAGCAGGCCGATTTGCGCCGCCTCGACCCACTTGCCGCCATTCTGGGATTTCGGGTCCGCCGCCGCCGCGCGACTGGCATACGTCAACGCTTCGGACAGGTCGTTGTAATCGTCCGCGACGATTTCAGCAGGGCGGGGCACCGAGAAAAAGCGCTGCCGTACCGCACTGCCGGTCAGGGTATTGACCGGTGATGACTGCACAAGGCCGGAGCCGGATTGCGCGAACTGCACCGCAATTTCGCGGTCGGCGGCGGCAATCTTCGTCCCGTTCGTGCTGCCCGCGTCACTGGAACACGCTGCCACGACCGAAAGCGTCGCGACCATTGCCAGCGCTGTGACCGTCTTTGTTAGAGGAGTGGCATGTCGTTGCGACAAAAACCTGACCATGTCGATTCCCTGTCTCGTTCAGTCCGTCCGATAGGGACGCTCGAATGTGGTATAATGTACATCCATCCTGTTTAAGGAAAGTTTACAGGTTGTTTACGCTGCGGCATGGTGAACGGGTTCGCGTCGTCATGCAATTCCACACAGTAAGATTATCCTGTAAGTGTCGGCGCGGCAAAAGGACGTTTTATGCTGAGACTCTGCGGAGTTCTGGTGTAGGTATTTCGACCGAAGCCTCTGGTCGGGCAGCTATCTGGGTGTGCTGTGTTAGTGGAAGAAGAATCTTTCAATGTCTCCGGGCATGTAAAGTGGTTCGATCCCGTAAAGGGATACGGGTTTATCGTGCCCGAGGGAGACGATCCCGCGCTCGGTGGCGGCGATGTCCTGTTGCATATGTCGGTTCTGCGCTCGGCGGGGTTCAGTACCGTGTCCGAGAGCGCCTATATCGTCTGCGAAGCCCAGCGGCGGGATCGCGGTGTTCAGGCCAGCCGGATCATCTCGATCGACGAGCAACCGGCATCCGAAATCGAACTCTATGACGAAGACGCCTTTCCGCTGCCGACTGGTGCCGACGTTGCCGATGGCGAGTTGGTGCCTTCGCGGGTGAAATGGTTCGACAAGGCGAAAGGCTTCGGGTTCGTGAATATGCACGCCGACGACGCCGATATCTTCGTTCACATGGAAGTGCTGCGCCGGTTTGGCTTACCCGATCTCGATCCCGGTGAAGCGGTTCTGGTGCGGGCGGTCGAAGGACCGCGCGGGCGCATGGCTTGCGAAGTGCGCCCTTGGGATTTTTCTTTTCGGAGCAAATGAATGCGCGTGTTGATGGCGTCAGTCTTGGTACTGTCGACGTCTTCGCCTGCATGGGCGGAAACGCCGACCCGGGGCAGCCTGGAAATCGAGACTGAACGCGGCGAGGTGACGCTGGCCATCGAAATTGCCGATGAGCCGAACGAGCGGTCGCGGGGGTTGATGTTCCGCGAGTCGCTGCCTGAAAATTCCGGGATGCTGTTTATCTATCCGGCACCGCGCATTGCATCTTTCTGGATGAAAAATACCAGGATTCCCCTCGATATGCTATTTATCGACGCGGATGGCGAAATTACCTCGATTGCGCGCGAGACGGTGCCGTTTTCGCTGACGCCGGTGCGCTCGACTGAGCCGGTGAAGTTTATTCTGGAGATCGACGGCGGCGATGCCGACCGGTTGGGCATCGCGGTTGGCGACAGAATGACGTGGGAAGTCGACACGCCCTCCGAATGAGGCGCGCGGAACCTCCTTGTGTCCTTGAGAGCGTAGTGAGCGATAGAACGGACGCAAAACGGCTGAACGGTGCCGTCGCGATGACGCTGTCGGGCGGATCGAAGGGTGTTGGCCAGGGCACAGGCCGCCTGCTATAGCCCCGCCATGACCCAGCCTGACCTGCCCGTCGACCTCTTCGACTTCGACCTGCCCGAAGACCTGATCGCCCTTCGCCCCGTGCGCCCGCGTACTGCGGCGCGGTTGCTTGTTTCAGGGGCGGAGGGGATTGCGGACCGGACCATCGTCGATTTGCCTGACTGTCTGCGCGCCGGAGATATGCTGGTGTTCAACGACACCCGCGTTATTCCTGCGCGCCTGAGCGGTCATCGTCACCGGGGCGAGTTCACGGTCGCGGTCGAGGCAAACCTTATCGAGCGTCTGGATGGCGATCTGTGGCGTGCGCTCGCCCGACCCGGCAAACGCCTGCGCGAAGGCGAGGACATTGTTTTCAGCGATGATCTGGTCGCGGCCATCGAGGCCAAGGAAGAGGACGGTTCGCTGCGCCTGCGTTTCAACCACAGCGGGGCGGAACTGGACGCGGCGATTGCCAGCGCCGGGGTCATGCCCCTGCCGCCCTATATCGCCCAGCGCCGCGCGGCGGACGAGCGCGATGACAGCGATTACCAGACTTTCCTTGCCGAAAAGGACGGGGCCGTCGCCGCGCCCACCGCCGCCCTGCATTTCGATGCCGACCTGATGGCGGCGCTGACGCAGCGCGGCATCGACCACGCCGCCGTCACCCTGCATGTGGGTGCGGGCACTTTCCTGCCGGTTAAGTCGGACACGACCGCCGGCCACGTCATGCATTCGGAAACCGGCGCCATCGACGCGGCAACCGCCGCGCGCCTGAATGCCGTGCGCGCGGAGGGCGGGCGGGTGATTGCCGTCGGCACCACCGCGCTGCGGGTGCTGGAAACCGCTGCTGCGGACACTGGAAGGCTTGCGGCATGGGGCGGGGCGACGGATATTTTCATCACGCCGGGATACCGCTTTCGCGCCATCGACGGGGTGATGACCAACTTCCACCTGCCGCGCTCGACCCTCATGATGCTGGTCGCGGCGTTTGTGGGCATGGACCGGATGCGCGCGATCTATGCCCATGCGGTGGCCGAGCGCTATCGGTTTTATTCCTATGGCGACACGTCGCTGTTATGGCCGGATGCCGGATAAAATTGTCCGCATTCGAGGGCGCTCAAGCTGCGAAAATTCACCTCCGCGACATTGCTACGTCGTAAATGGACGTGCAACGGCGGTGCCTACGCGACATGGGTGCGGCCTTTAGACCTCTGTGTTCAGGGAACACGCCATGCTCGCCATTCTCAGAAATTCCTGGGCGCTGTTCCTCGGTATCGGCCTGCTGATGATCGGCAACAGTATGCAGGGCACGCTGCTGGGCCTGCGCGGGGGGCTGGAGGGATTCAACCCGACGGTGATGGGTGCCGTCATGGCGGCGTACTTCGTCGGGTTTCTGGGCGGATCATGGATGACGCCGGGGTTGATCCGGCGCGTGGGTCATGTGCGGGTCTTTGCGGCGCTGGCCTCGCTGATCTCGGCGGCGTTCATCATCTATGCCGTTTTCGTGCATCCGGTGGCCTGGGCGCTGATGCGCCTGATCGTCGGATTTGGATTTTCCGGGGTTTATGTGGTTGCCGAAAGCTGGGTCAACAATGCCTCGGATAACGAGCATCGGGGGCAGGCGCTGTCCGCCTATATGATCGTGCAGATGGTTGGCATCGTCGTCGGGCAGGCGATGATCAACCTGTCAAATCCCGGCGGCTATGACCTGTTTATCCTGATGTCTGTGCTGGTTTCGGTGTCCTTCGCACCGATTCTGCTCAGCGCGGCCCCGGCCCCCGTCGCCGGATCGAGCGAGCGCATGTCCTTTGGCGAGCTGTTCAAATCCTCGCCGCTCGGCTGTGTCGGGTCGATGTTGCTGGGGGCGATTTTCTCAGCGCTGTTCGGGATGGCGGTGATCTATGCCGATGCCCTGGATTTCTCGATCGAGGCGACCTCGGCCTTCGTGTCGTCGATCTATATCGGCGGGCTGCTGATGCAGTACCCGATTGGCTGGATTTCGGACCGGATGGACCGGCGGCGGGTCATCATGGCGATAACGACATTGGGGGTTGGCGCGTGTGTTCTGGGCATTGTCGGCGTGGGCTATACGCCCTTGCTGTTTGCCGCCGCCTTTGTTCTCGGGGGCGTGGCCAACCCGCTCTATAGTTTGCTGATCGCCCATACGAACGACTTCCTGCCCGCCGAGAAAATGGCATCGGCCAGCAGCGGTCTGGTGTTCCTGAATGGCCTTGGAGCGATGTTCGGGCCTATTACGGTGGGGTATATGATGGGGGTGTTCGGGCCGAACGGGTTCTTCCTGTTCAATGCGATTCTGTGTGCGGCCATCGCCTTCTATGCCGCCTATCGCATGACCAAGCGCTCTGCGGTCGGGGCCGAGGAAACCGGCAGCTATATCGCCGTGCCGGCGCGGTCGCTGGTCGCCGCCGAGGTCGCCGCCGAGATGTATTCCGAGGAAACAATCGAAATGCAGACCGATGAGACTGCGAAACCCTGACTCGTTTTACGGATGAAAAATCCATCGTTCGAACACGTTGAAATTGTTAGATGCCTCCTGCCGGGTTATGGTGCCTTCTGAGTACACACTGAGTAGTAGCCTAGAAGGGGATTATCGACATGTTCAAACATACCTATGAGTGTAATACCTGCAACGGCAAGGTGAGTATCACCTCCGAAGATCCGATGAACCCTCTCAAGGACCGATTGCAGACCCATGGCGGTGTCGTCAATACGACCGCGCGCAAGGAAGATCCGTTTCTGGCCGGTACGAATATCGACACGGTAAATGGCAGCAAGGGCAACGGCTGTTACGGTGCGCTGGTCTACAAGGGCCACGCGGTCGCGCCGCCTGCACCGGTGCAAAAATCCGCTCCTGTGAACGACGAGGCCGCCCGGGTGCTTGCGGATATGAATGCACAGTTTAGGGCTTGGGACGGCACCAAAACCAACCGCGGTGCATGGTGGGGTTCGCCGCGTCCCGGTAATAAGGAAGGTGCGAAATCGGTGCCGCTAGAGACGGTGAAGAAACTGCAAGCCCGTTGTCAAAACACGGCTTGGATCTACAAGGACAGCTGGACCGGAGGACTGTCGTTTCACCGCCGGAGAAATGGCGTATCGGATGATTTCATCTACCATATGAAGCCATCGATCTGATGCCATTATCGTTTCAGCGCGGGGAATCGAGATGAGCGATGCCGATACTGTACTGGCCTTTTGGCTCGATGAAATCGGGCCTTCAGGCTGGTACGTCGCCTCCGACGATGTCGATGCTGCCATACGAACGCGCTTTGGTGCGCTGGTCGAGGCGGCATTGGCGGGCGGGCTTGAGGACTGGCGCGGCGATGCGCGGGGGACGCTTGCCTTGCTGATTCTGCTCGATCAGTTCACACGCAATCTCTATCGCGGCGACGGGCGATCCTTTGCTGGGGATGCCCGCGCCCGGGGCATCGCGCGGGATGCCGTCGCGAGCAATATCGATCTGGAGATTGATGAGCCGGGGCGGCAGTTTTTCTACCTGCCCTTCGAGCATTCGGAGGAACTGGCAGATCAGGACTGGTGCGTTGCGCTCTTCGGTGCGCGCATGACCGACCCCGAGGGCCAGCTCATGCACCATGCCGAGCAACACCGCGCGTTGATCGAACGCTTTGGCCGTTTTCCCTATCGCAACGAGATGCTCGGGCGGGTTTCAACGGCTGAGGAACAGGCTTATTTAGCCGACGACGGCTATCGCCCCGGCACGGCACCTGACAGCGCGTCCTGAAGCCTCTAAACCGCTGTGCTGGTCCGGGGCGACGCTTGGGAAGCACTTGATATTCTGTATCATCCGCTAGAAATCCGATGCCCATCGCGGCTATGCTCCGGGAAAAGCGGAGGATGTCATGAAAGTTGACGGCACAGCGTATCGCTCGATCTGGCCGAGCGCCGATGGTCGGGCGGTGGAGATCATCGACCAGACTTTCCTGCCCTTCGCGTTTCGCACCAAAACCCTGACCACCTGTGCCGAGGCGGCGGAGGCGATTAGCGTCATGCGCGTGCGCGGGGCACCACTGATCGGTGTGACAGCGGCCTATGGCATGGCGCTGGCGATGGCCGAGGATGCCAGCGATGACGGGCTGGCGACGGCCTATGACGTGCTGCTAGCGACAAGGCCAACTGCCGTCAACCTGCGCTGGGCGCTGGATGACCTGCGCGCAATTCTCGCCCCTGCGGCCCCCGCCGACCGGTTCGCCGTCGCCTATGCTCGCGCGGGGGCGATTGCCGATGAGGATGTCGAGATCAACCGCCGGATCGGCGCAAACGGCCTGCCCCTGCTGCGCGAGATTGCCGAGCGTAAGGGGCGGGTGAACGTGCTGACCCACTGCAATGCCGGGTGGATCGCGACGACCGATTGGGGCACCGCGACCTCGCCGGTCTATCAGGCCCATGATGCGGGCATCGACGTGCATGTCTGGGTAGACGAGACCCGTCCCCGTAACCAAGGCGCATTTCTGACGGCGTGGGAACTTGGCCAGCATGGCGTGCCGCATACGGTCATCACCGACAATGCGGGCGGTCATCTGATGCAGCACGGGCAGGTCAATCTGGTCATGACCGGCACCGACCGCGTCGCCGCCAATGGCGATGTCTGCAACAAGATCGGCACGTATCTTAAGGCGCTTGCGGCGCAGGATAATGGCGTGCCGTTCTATGTCTGCTTGCCCAGCCCGACCATCGACTGGACCGTCGATGACGGCGTGCGCGATATTCCCATCGAAGAACGCTCGGGCCGCGAAGTAACCCATCTCGATGCCTTGCTGGAGGATGGCAGCGTCGCCCCGGCGCGGGTCGTCTGTGAAGGCTCTCCGGTCGCGAATCCGGCCTTCGATGTTACCCCGGCGCGGCTGGTCACGGGCCTGATCACCGAGCGCGGTATCGCCCCGGCCACGCGGGCGGGGCTGTCCGAGATGTTCTCACATTCCAGCGAGGCAGCGGAATAGGGCGGCGAATATCCACCCGGCCCCTGCTTTTCCGGTAGTCTACCCCTATATCAGTCATCCAGGAGGACCAATCATGTTCAAGACTCTGATCGCGACTGCTGCCCTGTCCATTGCTCTGGCCGTTCCCGCCGCCGCGCAGGAGGCCCCCGCCGGATCGCTGATGAAGACCAGTGCCATGGCTGTGCCCGAGGCCGTCGATGCCTTTCTCGCCATTCTGGCCCGCAAGGGCGCGACCGTCTTTGCCATCGTCGATCACGCCGCCGGAGCGGGAAAGGTCGATATGGAACTCGCCCCGGCAACCCTCGTGATTTTCGGCAATCCCAAACTCGGTACGCCGTTGATGCAGGCTGCGCCGAGCATGGCCATTGCCCTGCCGATGAAGGCCGCGTTCGTCGAGGGTGAGGACGGCAAAACGCACATTCTTTACACGGATATTGCGAAACTTGCCGAGGACCACGGCATTGACCCCGCCTCGGATGCGGTTCAAAACGTGGCCAAGGCCCTGAACGGCCTGACCAACGCCGTAGCCGAGTAACCATGACCTCAGACACCGCCCCCCCGCGCCTTCGCCACCCGGAAAAGGCGCATCGCAAGGATAACGAGTCGGTGAAAAAGCCCTCGTGGATCCGCGTGCGCGCGCCCAGTTCCGACGGTTATCGCGAGACGCGGGCGGTGATCGAGGAACACGGCCTCTCAACGGTTTGCCAAGAGGCGGGCTGTCCCAATGTCGGCGAGTGCTGGTCCCAGGGCCACGCCACGATGATGATCATGGGCGAGACCTGCACCCGCGCTTGTTCTTTCTGCAACGTCGCCACCGGCAAGCCCGACGCCCTCGATCCGTTCGAGCCGGTGAAGGTTGCCGATGCGGTGGAGAAGCTGGGGCTGGAGCATGTGGTCATCACCTCGGTGGACCGCGATGATCTGGACGATGGCGGGGCCGAGCATATTGCTCAGACGATCCGCGCCATCCGCCGGAAACGCCCCGAGGCGACCATCGAAGTGCTGACGCCTGATTTTCTGCGCAAGGACGGCGCGCTCGAAATCGTGGTCGAGGCGCGGCCCGATGTGTTCAACCACAACCTCGAAACGGTGCCCGGCCTTTATCCTGAAGTGCGCCCCGGCGCGCGGTATTTCCATTCGCTGCGGTTGCTGCAACAGGTGAAGGAACTCGACCCGTCGATGTTCACCAAATCCGGCATCATGGTCGGCATGGGGGAGACGCGCAATCAGGTGCATCAGGTGATGGACGACATGCGCGCCGCCAGTGTGGATTTTCTGACCATCGGCCAATACTTGCAGCCGACGAAAAAGCACTATCCGGTGCTGGAATACATTACGCCCGAGGCCTTCGAAGCCTATGAGAAAGCCGCCTATAACAAGGGTTTTTCTATGGTGTCCGCGTCGCCCCTGACGCGATCTTCCTATCATGCCGGTGATGATTTTCGCCGCCTGCGCAGCGCCCGACCCGCCCTTAACGGATAAGACCCGACGATGACCGAGCATTCCGAGCGCCGCCGCGTCCCCTATACGCCTGAACAGATGTTCGATCTGGTCGCCGATGTCGCGGCCTATCCGAAATTCATCCCGTGGATCAAGGCCACGCGCATCAAGGATGAGACGCCCAAGGATGGGCCGGGAAAGACCTTCGAGGCCGATATGGTCGTCTCGTTCCGCGTGTTCCGCGAAAGCTATACCTCGCTCGTCGAGACTTTCCCGGAAAAGCCCGATGGCGGTGCGTCCATCGACGTGCGTGCGATCAGCGGGCCGTTCAAGAAATTGCTGACCCGCTATGACTTCCACCCCGCCGGGGATGGCGAGTGCGATATGGTGGTGGACGTGGAATTTGCGTTCAATAACCGGCTGTTGCAGGCCGCCGCCGGCAAGGCTTTTGGCCTCGCCATGCGTAAAGTCGCGGGGGCGTTCGAAGAGCGCGCGCGGGAGCTTTACGAGGCGGGATAATAGAACAGGGACAACCGCCGCCCCGGATGCTGCGCAGGAGGTTGTCCTCCCCAGCGGCAGTGCGTCCGGGGATGCGTCAATGAGAGATGACGGTCAAGTCGCCGCGATCTTGCCGTTCAGCTCATCCTCGATGAACCCACTAACAATGCTGTCGAAATCGGCATCGACCATCATCCCGAGGGCCAATGCCTTTTGCGGGTTGAAGTCCACGGCCCAGCCCTCGACGATTTTCTCAATGGTCGGGTCGATGTCATAGTCGATCTGGTCAAGGGCCGCCTGTCCGCCTGCGCGTTTCAGCGCCGCGAGCATTTCGGCGACGGTGACGGTGATGCCGGGCAGGTTGAAGCACCGGTTCTGGCCGAGCGCCTCGCTGTCGAGGTTCGCCGTGCGGATCAGGTTTTCGATCACCGAACGGGGCGAGGCCAGCCAGCCTTTCGTGCCCTCCGGGTCCACCGGGCACATGGCGGGCTGACCCTGTAGCGGCTCGCGGATGATCGAGGAATAGAACGACGAGGCGGCGGCGTTGGGCTTGCCGGGGCGCACGACGACCGTGGGCAGGCGCACGCCGCGCCCGTCAATGAAGCCCTTGCGGGAATAATCGTTCAGCAAGAGTTCGCCGATGACTTTCTGGCTGCCATAGCTGGTCTGAGGGTTCGTGTTGGTCCAGTCCTCGATGGGCTGGGGCACCTCGCCGCCATAGGCCGCGACCGAGGAGGAATAGACCATCACCGGCCTTGTGCCGCTGGCCCGTGCGCTTTCGATAATATTGAGCGTGCCGAAGAAATTTGTGCGCAGGCCCGCAACGAAATCCGCCTCCGCCTGTCCGCTGACCACCGCAGCAAGGTGATAGATGACGTCCCATCCCTTGGCGGTCAATCGGTCGACGGCGTCGCGGTCGACGATGTCGAGCGTGTCGGCGGTGACCTTGAATGACGCCGAGGGCGTTGCTGCCTTCGCCACATCGACGAGGTGCAGGGCGGTGATCTTTGCCCCGCGCAGGGTGCCGTCCTGCGCCAGCCGAGCCGCCAGCTTTTGCCCGATGAAACCGCCGCCGCCGATGATGAGAATACGCACTGATTGCCTTTCGTGTGGGGAGAATAGTCATCCTCGGGCTTTGACCTGAGGATCTGTCGATTTTGTGTGCTGCCCGTGGGACAGAGGCCCTCGCGTCGAGCGCGAGGGTGACGCTTTCGCTTACCCGCCGAACGCTTTTACGGTCGCTTTCTGGGCACCGAGGCCCTCGACCTCGACCTCGACCACATCGCCGGGGACGAGCCAGCCGGGAGGGGTCATGCCCATCGCCACGCCTTCGGGCGTTCCTGTGACGATGATGTCGCCGACGCGCAGGGTCATGAAGCGGCTCATATAGCTGACGATATGGGCGCAGGAGAAGATCATGTCGGCGGTCGAGGAATCCTGCCGGACCTCGCCATTGACCTTGGTGGTCACGCGCAGGTTTTGCACGTCCCCCGCATCGTCCGCCGTCACCAGTTCGGGGCCGACGGGGCCAAAGGTGGGCGCAGATTTACCCTTGCCCCACTGGCCGCCGCGCTTGCCCTGAAAGGTGCGTTCGGAGACGTCGTTGACGGTGCAGTATCCGGCCACATAGTCCAGTGCCTCGGCCTCGGAAACATGGGTGCATTCGCGGCCAATGACGATGCCGAGTTCTACCTCGTAGTCGAGGGAATCGGAATCCTTGGGAGTGATGATGTCATCATAAGGACCGGAGAGCGCCGAGGTCGCCTTCCAAAACAGGATCGGCTCTGGCGGGATTTTCGCGCCGGTCTCTTCGGCATGTTTGACGTAGTTCAGGCCGACGCAGTGGAAGTTCGGCACATCGGCGAGACACGCACCAATCCGCTGATCAGCGGAGACCACGGGCAGGTGATCGAGGTCGGATTTGCGGATCGCGTCCATCATCTCCAGCGAGACGCTGTTCCCGGCCAGATCGCTGACCAATCCCGAGATATCCCGCAGGGTGCCGTCGCCGTGTTTCAGGACAGGTTTTTCGTCGCCCGCAGGCCCAACGCGCATCAGTCTCATGGTGTCTTCCTCGTTTTTAGCAACGGATTATGAACTCAAGCAGGCGTTCGACCCGCGAAGTGTCATGCTCGGGCTTGACCAGCGCAAGCATAGCGCCGCGTCCGAGCATCCAGTAACCGTCGGTACTGCGGCAGCATTAGATTGTCGGGTCAAGCCCGACAATGACGATAAAAAATTCGTTCTCCAGAATATTCGGTCTCTAGTGATTATCGCGCGGCAGGACTTCGCCGATGCGCTGGTACTTGGTGGCAAATTCCAGACAGCCGCCGGTCTCAAGCTGTCCGACATGGGTGCGGTAAAGCTCTTGCCACGGGGTCTGGTGTGTCAGTTCCGGCTTTTCCCAAGCCTCCCACCGCTTTGCCCGCTCGGCATCGTCGATTTCCAGCGTCAGGGTCCGCGCGGGAATGTCGAGGCGCACGGTATCGCCGGTCTGGATCACCGCCAAGCCGCCGCCGACCACCGATTCCGGCGAGGCGTTCAGGATCGACGGGCTTTCGGACGTGCCCGATTGCCGCCCGTCGCCAACGGTTGGCAAGTGTGGAATCCCCTGTTTGATGATCGCGTCGGGCGGCTGCATATTCACGACCTCCGCCGATCCCGGATAACCCACCGGCCCGACACCGCGCACGAATAGTATAGTGCGCGCGTCGATCTTGAGGTCGGCATCGTTGATCCGGTCGTGATAGTCCTCCGGTCCCTCGAAAACCACGGCGCGGGCGGTCATGACGCCCTCGTCGCCGGGTTCGGACAGGAATTGCTTGCGGAAGGCGTCGGAGATCACGCTGGTCTTCATCAGCGCGGAATCGAACAGGTCGCCCGACAGCACGACGAACCCGGCATCCTTGCGCAAGGGCATGGCGGCGGGGGTGATGACGTCGGTATCTTCGCTGCGCCGACCCGCGAGGTTCTCGCCCATGGTCTTGCCGGTGATGGTCAGGGGCGCGGGGTCGAGGATCCCGGCCTCCAGCAACTCGCCCATCACGGCGGGCACGCCCCCGGCGCGGAAAAAGCTCTCGCACAGGTATTTTCCGGCGGGCTGAATATTGGCCAGCAAAGGCAGGGCGTAACCGATGGTCTCCCAGTCCTTGACCGGCAATTCGACCCCGGCGTGGCGGGCGATGGCGGCCATGTGGGGCGGGGCATTGGTCGATCCGGCAATGGCGGTATTGACCCGGATGACGTTGTCAAAAGCCGCGCGGGTCAGGATTTTCGATGGGCGCAGGTCTTCATGAACGATTTCGACGGCGCGCTTTCCGGTGGCATAGGCCATCTGCGCGCGTTCTTTATAGGGGCCGGGAATCGCGGCGCATCCGGTCAGGCTCATGCCCAGCGCCTCGGCCAGCGCGTTCATGGTCGAGGCGGTGCCCATGGTGTTGCAGTGACCCACCGAGGGGGCAGATGAACAGACGCGGTTCATGAACTCGTCATAGTCGATCTCGCCCGCGCCCAGCATCCGGCGGCTTTCCCAGACAACGGTGCCGGACCCGGCCAGCTTGCCCTTCCAGTGCCCGTCGAGCATCGGCCCGCCTGAAAAGACGATGGCCGGCAAGTCTACGGTCGCCGCGCCCATCAGCATCGCGGGGGTGGTCTTGTCGCAGCCGGTGGTCAGGATCACACCGTCAAGGGGATAGCCGTGCAGCACTTCAACAAGGCTGAGATATGTGAGGTTGCGGTCGAGGGCGGCGGTGGGGCGCTTTCCCGTCTCTTGAATCGGATGCACCGGGAATTCAATCGGGATGCCGCCCGCATCGCGGATGCCGTCGCGGAGCCTGCTGGCCAACTCGATATGGTGGCGGTTGCAGGGGGCAAGGTCGCTGCCGGTCTGGGCGATACCGATAATGGGCCGCCCGCCCTGAATTTCTTCACGGGTCAAGCCATAGTTCAGATACCGCTCGACATAGAGCGCGGTCATGCCCGGATTGTCGGGGTTGTCGAACCATTCCTGGCTGCGCAGGGTCTTTTTCGTCTTCTCGGTCATCGCATCCTCCGGGGCACACCATTTACCGGGCGAAGGACCGGGTCAATGGGCGCGGCGACATAAGCTGTCCGGGAGGGCATCGGCAAGCGCGTTATCGCTGGCTTGCGTCATCGCGGAACAGCCTCGCCACGATGGGCGCGCCGAGGATCACCACGAAGATGCGCAAGACGTGATGCGCGACGACGAACGCCATATCGGCCCCGACGATCAGGGCAAGAACGGTCAACTCGGCCTGTCCGCCGGGGGCAAAGGCCAACAGCGCCTCCATTCCCGGTGCCAGATCGAGGGTATAGATCGCCTCGACCGCCATAAGCGTCAGGACCATCAGGATCAGGCAAAACCCGGCCCCGGCGGCCAGATCGCGGCGCACTTCGTCCATGGTGATGCCCGCGTATTTGGTGCCGATGCTCATGCCGATGAAAAACTGTGCGGCCCAGATCGCTTCTGCCGGGGGGCGGTAATGCAGCCCGTCCGCCAGCGTCACGATGGCCGTCAGGATCAGCGGGCCGAGGATCGAGGCCCCGAACAGGCCGACCCATTTCGCCCCGCGCCAGCCGATGAGGGCGCAGGCGGCCATGATCGCGAGTTCGGCTATGGGTATCGCCGAGGCGGGTTGTCCCGGTGGCTGCGAAAGGTCCGCTTGCCAGATGCCCTTGAGCAGAAAGGGCAGGGCGACGACGATCACCAGAACCCGCGTCGCGTGAATCAGGCTGAGGGTGCGGACATTGGCTCCGGCTTCCTCGCCAAACAGGATCATATCCTGCAACCCGCCGGGCATTGCGGCGTAATAGGCGGTCGGAAAGTCGTAGCCGCAGAGACGCTGAAAGAACGGCACGCCGATCAGGCCGATGCAGGCGACCATGATGGGCACCATCAACAGCGTTGGCCACATGGACGGAAAGCTGCCGAGGACGGCGGGGGTCAGGGTCGCGCCGACGGCGACGCCGAGGATCGTACGCATCGAATCGTTCAGCAGCTTGATCCCGCCCATCGGCACCCCGGCCAGCGCCGCGACCAGACAAGCAAAGATCGGCCCCAGCAGCCAAGGCAAAGGCAGGTCGAGGGCGATGAACAGGGCGACTCCTGCCGCCGCAACGACCATCGCGGTTGCAACCCGGATCATGCCAGCGCACCGGTCAGCCGATGTTCCAGCGACGTCTTCAGATGCGCCTCGGCTGCCGCGCCCGCCGCCGCCGCATCGCCTTCGCGCAGGGCCGTGATGATGTCGCGATGCTGGCGCACCACAACGTCGATCCTCTCAGGGTCGGTATAGGTGGTCGGGCCGAGCAGCAGCAGGGCGTTGTTCAGCGCGCGCGCCGCCTCCAGCAAGAACCGGTTGCGTCCGGCGAGATAGAGACCGCGATGGAAGTCCTGATTGATTGCCGCCCCGCGCGCCGGGGTATCGCGCGCCGCCTCGATCCGGTCATTGATGGCATCGAGGGCGTTGAACTCGGCCTCGGCCCCGTGGCGGGCGGCCATCTCGGCGGCGGTGCGCTCCAGCACCATGCGCATTTCGTAAAGCTCGACGATCTCCGTATGGCCCAGCGAGCGGATCACCGCACCGATGCGGGGGCGGTGTTCGACGATGCCGTCGCTTTCCAACCGCCGCAGGGCTTCGCGTACCGGGGTGCGCGAGAGGCCCAGCCGCTCGCCGACCTCTTCTTCGCGCAGCCGCTCGCCGGGGGAAAAAGTACCCGCCCGCAGCGCATCGAGCAGGGCGCTATACGCGGCCTCGCCGCTCGATAGTCCGGAGTGTTTCGGGGAATCTGGCATTATTGTATCCATATGTATACAATAATGCTTATGCCGATGAGACGCCCTTGTCAAAGTCGTCTTCACGCGCTGCCGGGAATGGCTGGGATCTTTTGAAGCGAGGTGCTTGAGGTCTCGCTATCGACCTGCTACGCGGCGCGGGTCGGAAGGCTGGACGGTCGCGGGCCATTCTTTATGGAATGATCCGAGGAAAGTCCGGGCTCCACGGAGGCACGGTGCCGGGTAATGCCCGGCGGGGGCGGTTCGCCGCCCTCAGGGACAGCGCCACAGAGAGCAGACCGCCTCGTGTACGGGGCAAGGGTGAAAGGGTGCGGTAAGGGCGCACCGCTCGCGCGGCAACGCGGGAGGCATGGCAAGCCCCACCGGGAGCAAGATCGAATAGGGATGACCGTGCGCGGCGGCCTCGCCATCGCCACAGGACCGCCTCCGGTTCGTCATCCGGGTAGATCGCTGGAGGCGGCGGGCAATCGCCGTCCTAGAGGAATGACCGTACAGGCGCTTCGGCGCTGGACAAGACCCGGCTTACAGGCCTTCCGACACATGCTCGTTGTAACTGATGGGATAATGGCCCGTCGGGGACGGTGATTTTTGCGGCAAGTATCCGTCCCGGCTGATTCGACCATGGATTGGCCTTCGGAGCGCCGTTTTAGCCTCAATAAATCGCGTATTTGGTGCAATTTGCGATAAATACATCTAATTTTAGAATATGCGATGGGAAATCTGACCGTGATCATGGCGCGCAAAAATTCCCATATGTTGTATCGTTAGTGGAAAACGAAGCAACATATAGAATATTCGTCGTGTCGATCACCCATAAAATGCGCCAGAAACAAAATCGTTCCAAATTCAACCCAATAAATTCCATTTTTGACCATTGACGCCCATATTCTGCCATGTCACTAAAGATACGCGGAGACGATGAAACGATCCGTACGAGGCAAATAAAAAATAAACTGTTTTGAGGCAGGTTTCGTACACGGTGACTTTTATACTTGAATACGCTCCGCTCATTAAGGTGGTCCGAGTAGCGACATGGTTAGATAAACAGGGTCTTGCCATATAAAAAGAACAATACTTCGGATGAGGCAGGCGGCGGGATGTGTCCGGCACATTCCGCCGAACCCGCCTGAACTTCGACTGTTCTTTTTGGTCCGCCCGTTTCGCCAGCGCAGTTCGTGACCTGCAAACCGGGCGGATGAATGGCACTGTTTCTTTCGAGAAGCGTTCATCGAGTAGACAAGAAGGGCCGGGTCTCGGTGCCTTCGGCTTTCCGCACGGCTCTGGGTGATGAACTGGCCGACGGCCTTGCGTTGAACATGCCCATCGTCGGTTTCCCGTGCATTGAGGCCGCGCCATATTCCAAGATCGAAGAACGGGTGGCGATCCTCGATACCCTGCCCGTGGACGAGAGCGAGGGCATGTCCCTCGCGCACCAACTACTCGGCACATTGACCCATGCGACCTTTGATGGCGAGGGGCGGATCGTGCTGCCCCCTTATCTGATGGATTATGCCGGGATCACGGACAGCGCGACCTTTGTCGGCGTAGGTCGCACCTTTCAGATATGGCAGGCCGAAGCCCTCGCGGCCCATGACATCTCCACGCGCACGGTGGCGCGGGATAATATCAAGCTGCTCCGCAAACCAACGCCAAAGCCGGAGGAGGGCGCGTGACCGGAGGCGCGAGCGCCGCCGAAACGGCCCTTGCCGCCGCCACGGCGGATCATCTGCCGGTCTTGATTGAAGAGGTCGTGGACGCGTTGTCACCCGCCCCCGGTGAAGTCTTTCTGGATGGCACATTCGGCGCGGGCGGATACACGCGCGCGTTGCTCGATGCCGCCGATTGCACGGTCATCGGCCTTGACCGCGACCCCGATGCGCTGGCCGAGGCTCGGGTCTGGGCGCCGCTGTTCCGGGATCGGTTGCGTCTGGTTCAGGGCACGTTCGGAGCGATGGAGTCGGCGCTGGAAGGACAGCAGGCGCTTGATGGAATCGTGCTCGATATCGGTGTTTCATCCATGCAACTCGACCGCGCACGGAGGGGTTTTTCCTTTCTCCGCGACGGGCCGCTTGATATGCGCATGGCTCAGGACGGCCCGACCGCCGCCGACCTTGTGAACGATGCCGACGAGGGCGCATTGGCCGATATTTTCTTTCAGTACGGCGAGGAAAAACGCTCGCGGGCGCTGGCGCGAGCGGTGATTGCGGCGCGTCAATCCGGGGCGATAACGACGACGGGCCAACTCGCAGCCATCATCGAGGAAGCCGCGCCTCGCAAGCGCCCCGGCGATATGCACCCGGCAACCCGCGTGTTTCAGTCGCTTCGAATTGCGGTGAATGACGAACTCGGTGAACTCGCGCGCGGCCTTGCGAGTGCCGAGCGTCTGCTGGCCGAGGGTGGCAGGCTGGTGGTGGTGACATTTCATTCGCTCGAAGACCGCGTGGTGAAGCGGTTTTTTCAGCGGCGTGCCCAGCATGGCGGGGCCGGGGTGTCGCGGCATGTGCCCAACGCACCCGATGCCGCCGCGCCCAGCTTCGAGATGATCACGCGCAAGGCCGTGACAGCGGGCGAGGCTGAGTTGAGCCGCCATCCCCGCGCCCGGTCGGCCCGCTTGCGCGCGGGTCGTCGCACCGCCGCGCCCGCCCACCCCCCTGAAATGACCGGCCTTGGCTTGCCGGGCCTGACCCTGTCCGGGAGTTTCTCATGATCGGTAGTTTCCTGCGCGTCGTCACGGTGCTTGCGGCCTTTGCCGCCGTCTTTTCGGCGGCGATGCTGTATCGGGTGAAAACCGAAACCCGCGAGCGGAAAACCGAAATCGCCAGTCTGGAAGCGCAGGGAGAAGCGATCCGTTCGCGGATCGACGCGCTGGAGACGGAATGGGCCTATCTGAACTCGCCGGTCTATCTGTCTGACCTCGTGCGCCGCCATGCGGACACATTGCGCCTTGAGGAAAGGGTGCCGGACAATTTCGCCCGGTTGGTCGAAATCCCCCCGCGTGGGGCCTTGAATGACGGAGCGCCGGAATGAAGCCGCTCTTTAGACCCGCCCCCTTTGCCGATAACGCCAAGAGGGTCGAGATCGAACCGCCCCTGCGCGTGCGAAAGCCGCATTCTCACCGCCTGCGGATGCGGATCGCTGCCGGGACATTTATCGTCGCCTTTGCCGTGCTCGGCTGGCGCATGTCGGTGATTTCGCTGAATGCGGCCCCGGTGGACGAGGCGCGGCAGGGCGCCGGTGCCAGTGTCGAGCGACGCGCGCCGTTGACCGACCGCGACGGGCGGATGCTGGCCTCGACCATGCAGACCTGGGAAGTCTATCTGCACCCGCGCGAGACGATCAGCTCTGGCAGCGCATCGACCGAAGACCTCGATGCGCTGGCGGAAATATTCCCGGCGATGCCGCGCCTGCCGATCCGGCGCGAACTGAACGAAGGCAAACGCAAGTTCATGTGGGTCGTGCGCAAGGCATCTGCCGACCAATGGCGGCGGGCGCGTGACCTCGGCATTGTCGGCCTTTATGCCCAGCCGCGCGAGGACCGGGTCTATCCTGCGGGGCGCATCGTGGCCCATGTCATGGGCGGGGTCGACGTTGATAATATCGGCGTTGCCGGGGTCGAGGCGGCCCTCGATGACCGGATCAGTGGACGGGACCGGGATGCGCCGCCCATTGCCCTGTCGGTTGACCTGCGCGTGCAATCGGCCCTGCGCCGCACACTGTCAGAGGCGAAATCCGAATTTGCTGCCCCCGGTGCGCTTGGGCTGGTGATGAAGGTGCGGACCGGCGAAATGCTGGCGATGGTATCGCTGCCCGATTTTGATCCCAATGATCGCCCGCCCGCCCCGGCGACATTCGTGCAACAGGCGCGCAGCCCGATTTTCAACAAGGTCACCCAGGGCAATTTCGAGCTTGGCTCGATCTTCAAGCTGTTGACCGCCGCCATGGCACTGGAAAGCGGTGCGGCGACCCTCGATACGATCGTCGATGCCAGCCGCCCGATCCGGCGCGGCGGGTTCACGATCAGCGACTATCGCGGCAAGGGCCGCGCGATGACCATGCAGGAGATGGTGCGGTATTCGTCCAATATCGGGGCCGTGCGCACCGCTGAACTGGTCGGACGCGAGCGCCAGCAGGAGTATCTGGCGCGCTTCGGCATCGGGGGCCGCGTGCCCATGGTCGGCGCGCCGCAGGGCGAACTCAGCCGCGCGCAACTGCCGATCAAGTGGGACAGTGCGGAGGCGGCGACGGTCAGTTATGGCCACGGGATTTCAGTCTCGCCCCTGCATCTGGCGACGGCGCTGGCCTCGCTGGCCAATGACGGCTGTAAGGTGACACCGACGCTGTTGAGGGTGGACCGGCCATCGGGCCTTCCCTGTGACCGGATCGTCTCAACCGATACATCCGATAAAGTGCGCGCGCTGATGCGCCTCGTTGCCGAGAAAAGCTCGGGCCGCAATGCGAATATTCCGGGCTATGAGATCGGCGGCAAGACCGGCACCGCCTATCAGGTCAAGCCCGAGGGCGGGTATGATCGGAACAAGCGATTCAACTCGTTCGTGGCCCTGTGGCCGACATCGGACCCTGAATATCTGATGTTCATTTCGCTGGATGATCCGAAGCTGCTGGATGGCAGTCGCCGTTTGCCTTTGGCCGGCCATACGGCGGCACCGACGGCGGGTCGGGCGCTGGAACGGATCGCGCCGCTGCTCGGGATGGTGCCGACGGACCGGTTCCGTAACGGGATTGGCAACCTGTTGGATGCCGACGGATGACGGCGAGTCTTGCAAGCCTTGGCGTTCTGGAGGGCGCGATGGTGCTCGGCCCGCCCCTTGATACGGGGGCGCAGGTCACCGGCCTGACGGTGGACAGCCGCGAGGTCAAACCCGGTTACCTGTTCTTTGCCGCCAAGGGGGCCAAGCTCGACGGGGCGCGCTTTATCCAGTACGCCGCGCGCATGGACGCGCTGGCGGCGATCTGTACGCTGGAGGGCGCGGTGACGGCGTTGGAGACGGGGGCGGTTACCATTCCGCTGATCGTGGTGGATGACCCTCGCCAGACCCTCGCCACCGCCGCCGCGTGGTTTGTGGGTCGTCAGCCCGGTACGGTTGCGGCGATCACAGGCACCAGCGGCAAGACCTCGACCGCCGATTTCCTGCGCCAGATATGGGAACTGCTGGGCGAAAAAGCGGCCAGCCTCGGCACGACCGGTGTGACAGCCGAGGGGCTGGATCTGCCGGGTAGTCTGACGACGCCGGACCCGGTCGGCCTGCACGAGATATTCGCCAAACTGGCCGATCACGGCATCACCCACGCCGCGATGGAGGCATCGTCTCACGGGCTGCACCAGCATCGCATGGATGGGGTCAAGATCGCCGCCGCCGCGCTGACGAATGTTGCCCGCGACCATATGGATTATCATCCGACGGCGGCCCACTATGCCGCCGCCAAGCTGCGCCTGTTCAGTGATCTGGCCCCCGAGGGCGCGGCGGTGGTCGCCAATGCCGATGACCCGGTCTATCCGCTGGTCGCACAGATTGCGCGCGCGCGAGGCCATCGTCTGGTGCCGGTTGGCGAGGGGCCGGTGGCGCAATCGGGTATCCGTATCACCGATACCCGCTTCGATGCCCATGGCCAGACGGTCGATCTGGAATGGGAGGGTGCGCATAGCGTTCACTTGCCGCTGATTGGCGCGTTCCAGACCTGGAATGTCATGATCGCCGCTGCGCTGGCGGTTGGCTGTGGGGCCGACCGCTTGCAGGTGCTCGGCGTCCTTCCGGCGCTCAAGGGTGTGCGGGGCCGGATGGAGCCGGTTGCGACCCGTGACAACGGCGCAGCGGTCTTTGTCGATTATGCCCACAAGCCAGACGCCATCGCCGCCGCGCTGACCGGCCTGCGCCCCCATGTCACCAACCGCCTGCATATCGTCTTTGGCGCGGGCGGTGATCGCGATCCCGGCAAGCGCCCGCTGATGGGGGCCGCCGCCGCCGAACATGCGGACGTGGTCATCGTCACCGACGACAATCCCCGCTCTGAAGACCCCGCCACCATTCGCCGTGAGATCATGGCCGCCGCCCCCGGTGCGACAGAAATCGGCGACCGGGCCGAGGCGATCCTGCGCGGCGTCGACGGGTTGGAAGAGGGCGATGTGCTGCTTATCGCTGGCAAGGGCCATGAGACCGGCCAGATTGTCGGCGACCAGACGATCCCCTTCGATGATGCCGAACACGCCCGCGCCTCGGTCATCGTGCTGGATTCCGACGAGGATGATATTCTCAAGATTCTGGCGGAGGAGGCCTGATGCTCTGGACTCGCGATGCCCTAACGGCGGCGACCGGAGCCGAGGCGCGCGGTGCGTGGGGCGGCGTGACCGGCATTTCCATCGACACCCGCACGATCCGCGAAGGCGACTTGTTCGTCGCCTTGAAGGACCAACGCGATGGCCATGATTTTGTGGCACAGGCGCTGGAAAAGGGCGCGGCGGCGGCGCTGGTCTCGCGTCCCGATGCCTGCCCGACCGGCGCGCCGCTGCTGGTGGCCGAGGACACACTTTTCGCCCTTGAACGCCTTGGCGAAGCTGCCCGCGCCCGCGCGCCCGACCTCAACGCCATTGCCGTCACCGGCTCGGTCGGCAAGACCTCGGTTAAGGAGGCGCTGCGGGTGACTCTAGGCGCGCAGGGCAAGGTTCATGCGTCTGAGAAATCCTACAACAATCACTGGGGCGTGCCCCTGACCCTCGCGCGGATGCCCGCCGATACCCGTTATGGCGTGTTCGAGATCGGCATGAACCACGGCGGCGAAATCACGCCCCTGACGCGGATGGTTCGTCCCGATGTCGCCGTCGTGACGACGGTCGTTCCGGCTCACTTGGGTAATTTCGAGAACGAGGCCGGTATCGCCCGAGCCAAGGCCGAAATCTTCGAGGGGCTGGCCCCCGGCGGCGCGGCGCTGATCAACCGCGATAACAAGTGGTTCGATTTACTCGCGGCCCGCGCGACCGAACTCGGCGCGGCGGTCCACGGATTTGGCGCGGATGCAGCGGCGCAAGTGCGCCTTGTCTCGCTCGCACAGCAAGCAACGACGGCGACCATCGAGGCCGATATTCTCGGCCAACCCGTTGTCTATCGTTTGAAGGCCCCCGGTCGCCATCACGCGCTCAACAGCCTCGCGGTGCTTGGCGCGGCGGTTCTGGCCGGGGCGGATCTGGCGAAAGCGGCGCTTGCCCTCCAGAACTGGGAGCCGGGAGAGGGCCGGGGGTCGCGCAAGAACATCCGCCTTGATCCGATAGATCCGGCGAGCGCGTTTCTGTTGATCGACGAAAGCTATAACGCCAATCCCGCTTCGGTGAAGGCCGCGTTGGAAACCCTCGCCCTTGCCGAGATCGGTACGTGCGAGACGGGCCGCGCGGGGCGGCGGATTGCGGTGATCGGCGATATGTTGGAACTCGGCGACGAGGCCGACGCCCTGCACGCCGACATCGCGACGCTGCCTGAAATGGCCGACATCGACATCGTCTTCGCCAGCGGTCCCCATTCCCGGGCGCTGTATGATGCGCTGCCGCCCGAAAAACGCGGAGCCTGGGCTGAAACCTCGGTTGATCTGGCCCCCGTTGTGGGCGAGGTCGTCCGCACCGGCGATGCGGTGATCGTCAAAGGCTCGCTTGGCTCTCGCATGGCGAAGATCGTCGACCACCTGAGCGCCCCGCGCAACCGCCGCCGTCCCGCCTGAGGATAAAGGAACCCCGATGCTCTACCACCTCCTCACGCCGCTTGCGGACAGTATCGGCGCGTTCAACGTGTTTCGCTACATCACGTTGCGCACGGGCGGCGCCTTGCTGACCTCGCTGGTGCTGTTTCTGATTTTCGGGCGACCGATGATCGACTTTCTGCGCAGCAAGCAGGGCAAGGGACAGCCGATACGCGATGACGGCCCCGCGCGGCATATCATCGAAAAGGCCGGTACGCCGACCATGGGCGGGGTGATGATCCTCGGCGCGATTACGATTTCCTGTGTGCTCTGGGGCCGGTTCGATCAGGGCTTTATGTGGATCGTGCTGCTGACGATGCTGGGCTTCGGGGCCATCGGGTTTTGGGATGATTATCTGAAAGTCTCGAAGACGAACACCAAGGGTGCGCCGGGAAAAGCGCGGCTGGGGCTGGGCTTTTCGATTGCCCTCGCCGCCGCGCTCTGGGCCACTTATTTGACGCCGGAACCGTTGCAGCAACAGCTTGCGCTGCCGTTCTTCAAGGATACGCTGATCGACCTCGGCATCTTGTTCTTTCCCTTCGCGATGCTGGTGGTTGTCGGGTCGGCGAACTCTGTGAACCTGACCGACGGGCTGGACGGGTTGGCGATTGTGCCGGTGATGATCGCCGCGCTGTCCTTCGCCTTGATCGCGTATTTTGTCGGCAGTGCGAAGTTCTCTGACTATCTGCAAATCCACTACGTGCCCGGCACCGGAGAAATTGCGGTTTTCGTCGGGGCGCTGGTCGGAGCGGGCCTCGGGTTCCTGTGGTTCAACGCGCCGCCCGCGATGGTTTTCATGGGCGATACCGGGTCGCTGGCGCTGGGCGGGGCGCTGGGCGCGATTGGCGTTGCGACCAAGCACGAGTTGGTGCTGGCGATCATCGGTGGGCTTTTCGTCATGGAGACGGTCAGTGTGATCGTTCAGGTCGCCAGCTTTAAACTCACGGGAAAGCGCGTGTTTCGTATGGCCCCCATCCATCACCATTTCGAACAAAAGGGTTGGCAGGAAAGCACCATCGTCATTCGTTTCTGGATCATTGCGGTCATTCTGGCCCTGATCGGCCTGTCGACTTTGAAGCTGCGATAAACCGACCGATGCGCAATATGATCTAGAATTGAGTTGCTAGAATGAGAATTGCTATGAAAATGCGTATTTTATTGGCGGTGATTGTCTCTGTCTTACCGTGGAGTGTCGGCGCGTGGGAAATTGGTGAAGAGCGTGAGGTCGAGCAGGGAGCATATGTCACGCGATATGGCGAAGTTGGCAACTTTCAGATATGGAAACGCGAAACGCGAGATGGCATCGACTGCCTAGCTGTTTCTCATGTCAATGGTCTGCATCCGCCCTACAAAGACACGTGGTTCTTCAACAAGGGTCCGCAAGTTCACCTCAGATATTATGAAGGTGACCAATATTCCCCGAAAGGTCTGAGCGCCGATGTCATGGTCTCATATAGCTGCAACATTGACGTACAGTGGCGGAAGCAGTGAGATCGTTTTGGTGTAAAGGCTGAAGACGAAGTGTTCAAGCCTGCGAGATACGACGATTTCACCGGTCGCAGTCGAAAGATATTTAATTATCTGGCAAGGTTGGATGGCGATAAAATTGAAGTATCGGGGAAGACTTATAGTTACTGTGAGATATTTGTCGATGGATCGTCGTTTAACGGTCAAGTTGACTTGACTGGAATAAACGAAGCCGGTCGGCTTCTAGAAACCTGCGAGCAATAATTCATGGACCGCGAATGATCGTCGTGCGCGCATATGATGGCCAGCGGGTGGGCGTACTCGGCATGGGTCGGTCCGGTATCGCGGCGGCGGCTGCGCTGGAGGCAGGCGGAGCGACGCCTGTTTGCTGGGATGACAACGAAGCCGGTCAAGAGGCTGCGCGGGGCGCGGGCTTTGCTGTCGAAGACCTGACCAGCCCCCGCCCGTTCGAAGACCTTGCCGCCCTCATCGTCTCGCCCGGTATCCCTCATCTCTATCCGGCCCCGCACAAGGCCATCCGGCAGGCATGGGCGGCGCGGGTGCCCCTCGATAACGACATTGGTCTCTTTTTTCGCGAGATGATGGCGTGGGAACCGGGGGCGGATGACGAGGGCGAGGGCAATCCTCATGTCATCGCGATTACCGGGTCCAATGGCAAATCGACCACCACGGCCCTGATCCACCACATCTTGCGTGAAGCGGGCCGCGAGGCGCAGATCGGCGGGAATATCGGGACCGGCGTTCTCAGCCTGACCTATCCTCGCTCGCGGGAGGTGATGGTGCTGGAACTGTCGAGTTACCAGACTGATCTCGCGCGACAGCTCTCGCCCGATGTCGCCGTGTTCCTGAACCTGACCAGTGACCATCTGGACCGTCATGCGGGCCTCGGCGGATACTTTGCCGCGAAAGAGCGCCTGTTCCGGGACGGGCCGAAATCTGTGATCGGCATTGACGAAAACGAGGGCCGTGCGCTGGTCAACCGGCTCGACGGCGTGGCCGAGGTCGTGGTGCCGATTTCGGCGGAGGTGTCGCTGAAATCCGAGGCCTGGGCCGTCTTCAAGCGCAAACAGCACATCGTCGAACATCGTGCGGGCAAGCAAGTCGGCTCGTTCGACCTGCGCGAAGCCCCGGCCCTGCGCGGGGCGCATAATGCGCAGAACGCGGCGGCGGCCTATGCGGCGTGCCGGATGGTGGGCCTCGGACCACGCCAGATCGAGCCGGGCCTGCGCAGCTTTCCGGGTCTTGCCCATCGCCTGCAACAGGTCGCGGAAATCGGCGGCGTCCGTTACGTGAACGACTCCAAGGCGACCAATGCCGATGCGGCGGAAAAGGCTTTGCTGTCCTTTGACAATATCCGCTGGATTGTCGGCGGCCAGCCCAAGGATGGCGGGATCGGCAGCTTGCTCACGCTCATGAACCGGGTCAAGAAAGCCTATCTGATCGGCGAGGCCGCGCCCGCCTTTGCCGCTGAACT
>CALGNO010000225.1 GCA_937958625.1 uncultured Neomegalonema sp. | reverse complement strand
CTACATGGCATGGAGCATCCTGCGCGATGACAGCACTCTGGATGTCGAGGCGGACAAGACGCCCGTCTCCAGCATACGCATCATCCGCGACGGCATCCTGCTGAACCTGTTCAATCCAAAGCTGACACTGTTCTTTTTCGCTTTTCTGCCTCAGTTCGTTGCGGAGGATGCGTCAAACCCCGCGCTGTCGATGCTTGGGCTTGCCGGGACTTTCATGGCAATGACCTTCGTGGTTTTCGTGGCGTATGGCGCGATGGCATCATCGGCACGCAACTTTGTAATCGCACGACCGGCGGTCATCACATGGCTGAAGCGCAGCTTTGCCGGGGCGTTCGGCCTGCTCGGCCTGCGCCTTGCGTTTGCCGAGCGTTAGGGCGGCGTCAATCCTGCCTGAAAAAAGGGATGATGAAGACGATGCAGGCCAGCAGGAAAAAGAGGCTGCCGACCATGCCCCAGAAACTGCCGATGCTCGCGATGATGAAGCCCAGCGCCGAAAGGATGAAGAGAATCCAGCCGAAAAAGTCGATCTGACGGTTGGTGATACGTCGCTTGCCGTCAGGGCGGCGGTGGAACCCGAGACTCATGTATCCTCCTCCAAACGCCCGACATGGGCCGTGAACAACGTCCTGACCGCCGATTGGGACGCGCTTAGGCGCGCCACGACCGTGTTGAAATCGGCGATGTCGAGGGCGCTGGCAATGGCGTCTTTCAGCGCAGGCGATGCCGTATCCGCCGACAGGGGCGCGTCGAGGGCCAGCCGCGAGAATTGCAGGATCGCGGTTTGCAGGCGGCGGGCCTCGGCCAAGGTATCGCGCTCGGCGTCGGTCAGCCGCCCCGCCGCAACCAGCGCGGTCAGGGTCGCCTCGGTCGTCACGGTATCGAGCGACCCGCATCCGGCGAGAAGCAGCCCGGTTTGCAGGATGAAGTCCATGTCCATCATCCCGCCCCGCGCCAGCTTGACGTTCAAGGGTTGCTCCAACGCGGCGGGATCGACGTCGATCAAGCGTTGGCGCATCTCTCTCGCCGCCGCCAAGGTCGACTCGGCCTCGCGCGGGGTAGCGAGGACGGCATTGATCGCCGCGCGGGTCTCGGCAAGCAGCGGCGCAGGCCCGCAAACGATGCGCCCTCGGGTCAGGGCCATATGTTCCCAGGTCCAGGCTTTCTCGGCCTGATACTGGCGAAAGGCTTCCAGCCGCGTGGCCAGCGGACCCGAACGGCCCGACGGGCGCAGGCGCATATCGACCTCGTAGAGCGCCCCCTCCGCCGTCTGTGCCGTCAGGGCGTTGACCAGCCGCTGGGTCCAGCGCGCGTAATACAACTGCGGCGATAACGGTGCGGGGCCGTCCGATGGCTCCTCGGTATCGGGATAGATCACCAGCAGATCGAGGTCGCTGGATGCGGTCATCGCCCGAGAGCCGAGTCGTCCCATGGCCAGTACACAGGCCCCGCCCCCCGGCGGTGGGCCGTGCCGCGCGCTCATCTGCGCGGTGGCGAGGGGCGTCAGAACCCGGATGCTGACATCTGCAAGGGCCGTATAAGCCCGCGCCGCCTCTCCGGGCGAAGCAATGCCGCGCAACAACTGTGCTCCGATGCGAAAATGGTGCTCCTTCGACCAGCGCCGCACGGTATCGAGCACGCCCTCGACATCGCTGACCGGAGGCAGGATCGCGGTGATTTCAGTCTGCAAATCGTCGGCATCGGGCGTCGGATCGAAGAAATCCCGCGCCAGCATCGCGTCGATCACCCCTGCATTGCGACCCAGATAGCGCGCGAGGCGCGGGGCCGCAGCACAGATGCCCGTTAACAGATCGAGCAGATTGGGGTTGGCCTCGAACAGCGACAAAATCTGCACGCCAGCGGGCAAGCCGTGCAGGAACCGGTCGAATTCCGCCAACGCGCCGTCGGGATCGGCGGCCTGCGCAGTTGCATCGAGGATTCGCGGCACCAACCGGTCGAGAATTGCCTGCGCCCGCGCGGTGCGGGTGGCCGCAAGGCCGCTGCCCCCCCACGCCCGCACTTTGCGCGCCGAAGCCTCAGGGTCGGCAAACCCCTTCTCGGTCAAAATCGCGGCAATCCGGTCCTCGGACAAGCCCGAAACCGCATCGGCCCCGTTCGCCGTCGCCTCTTCATTAAAGAGCGGCTCGAAATGGCCGGAGACGCGGGTGAGGTGGAAGACGACTTCGGCCTCCAGCGCCGCCACTGTTTCCAATCCGCAGAAATTGGCCAGCCGCAACAAGCCATCCGCGTCGGGCATGGTCTGGGTCTGGGTATCGCCGATCATCTGCAACCGGTGTTCGAGGGTGCGCAGGTAGATATAGGACTCGGTCATCTCGTCCCGTGCCGCCGGGGTGATCCAGTCGTATTCGGCGAGGGTCTTGAGCGTGTCGAGTGTCCGGCGCTGGCGCAGGGCAGGCTCGCGTCCCCCGGCGATCAACTGTTGGGTTTGGGCGAAGAACTCGATCTCGCGGATGCCGCCGCGACCCAGTTTGATGTTGTGGCCGGCAACCGCGATGTCGCCATGGCCCTTATGCTTGTGGATCAGCGACTTCATCTTGCGCACGTCTTCGATGGTCGCGAAATCGAGATAGCGCCGCCAGACGAAGGGAATCATTCCGTCCAGAAATCCCTCGCCCGATGCGATGTCACCCGCCACGGCGCGGGCCTTGATGAAGGCAGCGCGCTCCCAGTTCTGGCCGAAGCTCTCATAATACCGCTCGGCGGCATCCATGCCCATGCAGGCCGGGGTCGAGCCGGGGTCCGGGCGCAGGCGCAGATCGACACGGTGGACATAGCCATCGGCGGTTTGCTCTGAGAGGATTTTCACGAACTGCCGGGTCAAGCGATTGAACCGCTGCTTGATCCGCGCGTATTCGTCCGGCGCGTGGCGCTCGGGGTCGAAGAACAGGATCAGATCGACATCGGAGGAGTAGTTGAGCTCGCCCGCGCCCAGCTTACCCAGCGCCAGAATCGCGAGGCCCGACGACCCGACCGGGTCTGCGGCATCCAGTGGCAACAGCCCGCGCTCGCCATGGCCGCGCAACAGCCATTCGGCGGCGGCGGCGATGCTCGCGTCGGCAAAATCCGACAGGGCCGCAGTTACCGGATCGAGGGGCCAGACGCCGCCGAGGTCGCACAGGGCGATGAAAAGCGCGGCGCGGCGTTTTTGCACCCGGAGTGCCTGCATAAGCGTCGCTTCGCTTTCGGCCCTCGCGGCGGCGCGGGTTTCTGACAAAAGCGCGGCCATCGTGTCGGCGGGGTCTTGATGCTGTGCCCGGCCAAGAAACGCCGCTTCCAGTGACAGCGACCGCGCCAGATAGGGGCTGCACCCCGCCACACCCTCGACCAAGGGCCGCAATGCGGGGTCAAGCTCGTTCTCGACCTCGGCCCATACACGCGCCGCGCGCTCGGCGTCGAAGGCGAGGGGGGCGCTGGTAACAGTCGAGAGGAACGGTGCGGTCATGGGCCTACCGTCCTCTACCCCCTGCGCCGGTGCAAGGTTGAAGTCGCGGGCGCGGGGTGCAATTAGACCGGCTCACAGTGCAAGCCGGAATCCCGCCATGACCGACTCGACCGACAGCCTCGTCGCCGCTCTGAACCGCCGCGTTGCCGGACGGCTGGAGGAGACGGTGAAACTCGTGGTGACGGATCGCGGGACGCTGTGGCTGGACCGCGACGGCGCGCGGATCGTCGATGAGGACGCAGGCACGGCGGATGTGACGCTCACCGCCAGCGAGACCGTCTTTCGCGATCTGTTCGACGGCACCCGCAACCCGATGGCGGCGGTCATGACCGGGTCGCTGAAGATCGACGGCAGCATGGCCACCGCCATGCGTATCGGCAAGGCGTTGATGGGATAGAGGCCCGCCGAAACGGCGAGGCCGCGACGCGGCGGTCGATTACCGATAGAACGCCATGACCGCGTGCTTGGCCTCGGCAAAAAACAGCCAGCGTTCCGCCAGCATCCCGAGCAGATGCACGATCACCGCCAGCAACAGCCACACCACATCGCCGCCGAATGCCCGGGCCATCAGGATCAGCACGACGGGGGCTACACCGCCGAGGCCGATGGCGAGCAGGCGCAGTTTGTCGGCGTGCTTGCGCCCGATCTGAAAGCCCATTTCCTTCATCAGGTAATTGTCGCTGGTATGCGGTGCCTCCAGCAAGCGGGTCTTGCCAATGGCCCCGAGGCCAGTCGCGGTGCCGGGCGTCGAAAGCGGCGCGTCGCCGCGCGTTCGCCACCACCACCACTTTGCCGCCCAGGCAATCAGTAGCATCACCATGGCCACGCTGGACAAAAACGGCCCCGCCTCGCCGAAAAACGCGGCATGGAGCATCAGGAACAACAGCATTCCGCCAGCCAGCGAGAACAGCAGGTAACAGACCGGCGTGAGCAGCCGATACCAGAGGCGCACGGCCTTGATCTGCGCGTAGATCATCCCCGTCGCCCATACCGTGAGCAGCGCCAGCACCGCGGTCAGCCAGCCCAGCGGTGCGATGGGATTGAAAAAGAACATCCACAACAGCGCATAGGCCCCGCCGCAGAGCAGCGTCAGGATCGCCAGCACGCCCTCGCGCGACAGCCAAGAGCTGCGCCATTGGGTCAGCGCCCGCCACGCCCGCTCCGGGTGGCCGAGGTGAAACGTGGATGAGATCAGCCCCGCCACCGCCATCGCAAACGCAATGCCGAAATGGACGAACAGGAACAGAAACGAGGCGTTCTCATCGGCCATGGTCGCAAAGCCGAGCAGAAACAGCAGGCCAAAGCCCGCGCCGGAAAACACCGTGAAGAAAATGACGGAATTGGCGGGATGCATCTAGCGGCCTCCCCTTCGAAGCAAAGAGTGTTGCGCGCCCATCAGCCGATCCTCGTCAGAGCATCATCCAACCAGCCGAGAAAGCCGGTCGCCTTGGGTTCGGCCAAAGCGGCGAGGTTAATCGGTTCGGCCAGATCGTCCTGCTTGGGGCGGGGGGGCAGGTATTTGTTGACCGGCTTGGTGCCCTGTTCAGGCATCAGGTCATAACCGCCGCGCTCGGCGACCATTTGCGAGACGTCGGAATCCGGGTCGGCGAGGTCGCCGAAATGGCGAGCCTTGGCCGGACAGGTGCGCACACAGGAGGGCACGCGGTCTTCCTCGGGGATATTCTCGTTATAAATGCGATCAACGCAGAGGGTGCATTTCTTCATCACCTTCTCGGCCCCGTCCATCTCGCGCGCGCCATAAGGACAGGCCCAGGCACAAAGGCCGCAGCCGATGCACCAATCCTCGTTCACCAGCACGATACCATCGTCCGAGCGTTTGAAACTGGCACCGGTCGGACAGACGGTGACGCAGGGCGCGTCCTCGCAATGCAGGCAGGATTTCGGGAAGTGAACCACACGAGCGGGGGCCACGGCCTTCGCGCCCGGCTCGGCGCGCGGGGTCACTTCGAACGTATGCACCCGGTTCAGCCAAGACCCGACGGGTTCGTCGCCGTAAGCATCCTGATCGGACAGCGGCGCGCCATAACCGCCGGTATTCCACTCCTTACAGGCCACAACGCAGGCGTGGCACCCGACACAGATGTCGAGGTCGATAACCAGTCCGAGCTTGCGGTCGGTGGATTGAGGCAGAGAGGTCATGCGGCAACTCCGAGGGTCTCGCCGGCGAAATCGGCGAGGTGGCGGTTGAACTCTTCGGCGCGCTCCCAGAACGGGGCGTGACCGGTGCCGGGATAGCTTACCAGCGTTGCATGGGGAATGGCCGTCAGCGTCGCGTCGATCATCTCGCGGAAGACCAGCCGCTCGGCCTCGCCCCAAAAGAGGGTCACGGGGCAGGTGATGGCTGAGAAATCCGGCTCATAATCGGGCGCGCGCAAGCGGGATGCGCGGCGGATATGCGGCGGGACCAGCATGTTGAACCCGGTCATCCGGGCGAGGTCCATCTTCGACAAGGGCGAGGCAAAACACGCCTTGAGGAAGGCGACCGTTGCATCGAGAGCAACCCGCTGGTCCTCGGAATACATACCCTCGGCCACCACATCGGGGCGGCGGCGGGCGATGAGGTCGGGATCGCCGGGGGGGAAAATGGAACTGCCCACCAGCCCCAGCCCCGCAATATCCGTGCAGCCGTGGTGATGGATGTAATCCAGCGCAATGCGGCCACCCATCGACCAGCCGAGAACGAGAGGTCGATCCATCTCGCAGGTCTCGATCACGGCGGCGATGTCGTCGGCCCAGCTTTTCGAGTGAAGGTAGTACTCGGCGTCGTCATGCTTGTCCGACGCCCCATGACCGCGCAGATCGAAGGCGACGAGGCGATGGGTTTCTGCCAACGGCCCCTCGAACTGTTTCTGCCAACACAGATGGTGCTGGGACCAGCCATGGATCATCAGGATCGGCGGCCCGTCTTCCTTGCCGCCATCGCGCACGAACAGCTCAACGCCGTCACCGCCTTCGATATGGTAGGTGGTGGATTTCATGACCTGGTCATTCTCGCGCTCGACGCGAGAATCTCTCTCGGCTCAAAATATCCTCGGATCAAGCCCGAGGATGACGACCCCTTCTCCATCGGCCTACCGATCTTCGCAGGGCAGGGACAGGCCCCGAATCGAGTCCGGAGCAGACAAAAAATACTCACGTCCACTCTTCCCCGTAGCGCACTTCGTCCGGGCCCTTGCCCACCGGGCTTTTCTGCTTGCCGGTGTCAGGCAAGGGCGCGTCGAGGGGGCCGTCGGCCTTTTCGATCTTCACGCGCAGGTCATACCAAGCCGCCTGTCCGGTGATCGGGTCGGAGTTGGCCCAACGCAGACCGTCGCCCTTGGGCGGCAGCAATTCGTGGATCAGGTGGTTGAGCAAAAAGCCCTTCGTCACCTCAGGCGCGCCGTCGGACAGCGCCCAGGCGCCCTTGCGCTTGCCGATGGCATTCCATGTCCAGAGCGTCTTGCCGTTCACCGCGTCCATCCGCGCGACCGGCACGGTGATCTGGCCATGATGCGAGGTGACATGCGCCCAGTCGCCGTCCTTCAGCCCGTGGGCGTCACAGACCTCGCCGGGCACATACAGCGGATTGCGCCCGTGAATTTGGCGCAACCACGCATTCTGGCTGCCCCAAGAATGGTACATCGCCGCCGGACGCTGGGTGATCGCGTGCAGGGGATATTCGTCATTATCGACCCCGGCCTGCTCGAAGGGTTCGTACCATATCGGCAGGGGATCGAAGGTATCGATGATCCGCTCGCGCAGGTGTTGGGGCGGCACGCGCTCACCATGGCCGCGCGCGGCATTGCGGAACTTCGCAAGCGTCTCGGTATAAAGCTGCATCGTGTAGGGCGCAGGCGCATCGAAGAGGCCGATCTTTACCGCCCAGTCCTGATAGTGTTGGTTGGCGAACTTGTAGAACTGCGCCTCTTCCGGCACATGGCCGACCCAAAAGCCGCCGTTTTCGATGTATTTCTCAAGCTGCTTCGGGTTCGGCGCGCCGCGTCCGTCGGCGTCGCCATCCTCGCCGCGCCATCCGGCCAGCGGGCCGACGCCGGGGCGACGTTCGTGATTGACGATGTAATCGGCGTAATCCGCCCATTTCTGGCTGCCATCCTCCTTTACGAAGGCAGGCAAGCCGAGCCGCGCGCCGAGATCACAAAGCGCCGATTGGAACCCGCGCACATCGCGCTCGTATCCTTGGGTCTCCGGCTCGACCACCGGCCAGCGGATCGCATCGGCAGCGGCCTCCGGCTCGCAGATCGGACGATCCAGCAGGCTGATACAGTCGTGGCGCTCCAGATACGTCGTATCGGGCAGCACGAGGTCGGAATAGGCCACCATCTCCGATGAATAGGCGTCGGAATAGATGATGTAGGGGATCTTGTATTCGCCGTCCTCGTCCTTGTCCTCCAGCATCTCCATGACGCCGCGCGTGTTCATGGACGAGTTCCACGCCATGTTCGCCATATACATGAACAGCGTGTCGATCTTGTAGGGATCGCCGGCATGGGCGTTCGAGATCACCATATGCATCAGGCCATGGGCCGACATCGGCGCATCCCACGTATAGGCCTTGTCGATGCGCGTGGGCGACCCGTCATCCTCAAAGAGCAGGCTTTCGGGGCCGCGGGGATAGCCGAGATGCGGGCCGTTGAGCGTTCCGGCATCCGTCAGCGTTCCGTGCGGGGCCGGGTGGCCCTCCATCGGTTTGGGATAGGGCGGCTTGAAGCGGAAACCGCCGGGAACTTCGACCGAGCCGAGCAACAGTTGCAGCACATGGATCGCGCGGCAGGTCTGAAAGCCGTTGGAATGGGCGCTGATACCGCGCATGGCGTGAAAACTGACCGGACGCCCGATCATCTTGGCATGACGCTCGCCGTAAACGTCGGTCCAAGGCTGATCGAGTTCGATCGACTCCTCGAAGGCCGTATATGCCAATTCCGCCGCCAGCCGACGGATCGTCGCTGCGGAAACGCCGGTTGCCTCGGCCACGTTCTCCGGCGCGTATTGGGTATCGAGATATTTCTCGGCCAGCGTGTGAAACACCGGGCGGACATTGCGGCCATCGTTAAGGGTGAAGACCCCCTTCATCGCCGCACCGAGCCTATTGGCCTTTGCCGGAACCGCCTCGTCATATTTACGGCTCCAGACCAGCGGCTCGCCGTGCTGATCGCGGGCGAACATACCATCGTCGGGCGCGCCGGGGTTATCCACCACCAGCCAAGGCGCATTAGTATAACGAAGCAGGTAATCGAGATCGACCTTGCCCGCCTTCACCAGTTCATGCACCAGCGACAGAATGAACAGCGCATCGGTTCCGGGCGTCACGCCGACCCATTCATCGGCAATGGCGTTATAGCCCGTGCGCACCGGGTTCACGCCGACGATCTTCGCCCCGCGCTCTTTCAGGCGCGACAGGCCCAGCTTGATCGGGTTGGAGTCGTGATCCTCGGCAACGCCAAAGATCATGAACATCTTCGTCCGCTCCCAATCCGGCGATCCGAACTCCCAGAACGCGCCGCCCATGGTGTAGATACCGGCGGCGGCCATGTTCACAGAACAAAACCCGCCATGGGCGGCGTAGTTTGGCGTGCCGAATTGCTGCGCCCAAAAGCTCGTGAAGGATTGCGACTGGTCCCGGCCCGTGAAGAAGGCGAGCTTTTTCGGGTCATCGGCGCGCACTTTGCCAAGGCGCTCAGTGGCCAGTGTCAGCGCCTCTTCCCAGCTTATTTCCTCGAACTCGCCGGACCCGCGCGGGCCGACCCGCTTGAGCGGCTTCATGAGGCGCGCGGGCGAATAATGCTGCATGATCCCGGCGCTGCCCTTGGCACAAAGAACGCCGCGATTGACCGGATGGTCCTTGTTGCCCTCGATGTACCGCACCAGCCCGTCGCGCAGATGGACGTTTATCCCGCAGCGGCAGGCGCACATATAGCAAGTCGTACGGCGAATTTCGTCGGAGACAGTCGGCGATAGCTCCACATGCGGCTCGTCCAACGGGGGCATCAAAAGTCTCCTCGGGGGCTTACAGCTCAAGGTGTGCGGTTCAAGGCTTGCAGCATTGCGCCAGACATGGCTTTGTCTGCCCTTGCGCCAGCGCCGTCAAGCACTGGACCGGTCAAAGGTATCAACTGGATACTTCAAAAAATGAAACCATTACACTCATTTTTCGCATTATGAGCGAATTGACACATTTCGATGCCGCCGGAAACGCCGTGATGGTGGATGTTTCGGAGAAGGACGTTACCTCCCGGGTCGCAACGGCGCGCGGCGCGGTGGTCATGGACCCGGCTACCCTGCGCATGATCGTCGCAGGGGACCACAAGAAGGGCGACGTGCTCGGCATCGCACGGCTGGCCGGAATCATGGGCGCAAAACGCACCGCTGACCTGATTCCCCTGTGCCATCCCCTCGCCCTCACCAAAGTCACCGTCGATCTTGCACCGGATGCAGACGGCACACGGATCGAGATCGAGGCCACCGCCAAAGTCACCGGCCAGACCGGAGTCGAAATGGAGGCCCTGACCGCCGTCTCCGTCGCCGCCCTGACCGTCTATGACATGTGCAAGGCCGTCGATAAGGCGATGCGGATTGAAGATATCAGGCTGGTGTTCAAGGACGGAGGCCGTAGCGGTCGGTTCGAGGGGGAATGAACACTTCGGAGATTACAAGATTATCAAAATACTCAAGCTAATTAAGCAATATTTAACAATCGAAACGATTATAAGATGCTGAAAAATAAAGCATTAATTTTTTTGTCCCATTTTGGCTCCAACGGTAATCAAAATTTAAGGGCGATAAGATAATTCTATTTACCATATCGAGACAGACAATCTGTCCTTGAGTAGAGGTAGATCATGTTGATCAGCAAAGACCCCAAGGTTGCTACGGAACAGATCAAGCTATTCGCAAACTCGTTGAATAATCTGGGGACTGGTTCGATTGTTCTGGGATTTCTGCGGCCCATCCTCGCCAGCACTGAAAATGAAACACTTGGTCTGGTAAGTATGTTTTTTGGCATTACAATTGGGATCATGTTATATCTTGCAGCGAACCGGGTTATATCCCAGTTGCCTGACGAGGACTGATTTGGACCCTTTCATCATCTCCCTTGCGGTCATCGGTGTCGTTGGCATCGCGTTAGCTACAGTCACAATCATGTCTGCTAGCCGAGTGGGCATATTGCACGCCCTAAGAATATTATTCTTTCTAGAAACAAAAGACCGATAGCTGCGTCGTTCCTCAAAATGCTCTCTGTCCCCGAAGTTCTCTCCCGCACCCTCGCGCTGATGTCGCCCGTGGGGCATGAGGTCATCGCCCTGACCGCCGCGCGCGGGCGGGTGCTGGCGCGGGATGTCGTGGCGCGGCGGACCCAGCCTCCCTTTCCGGCCTCGGCCATGGATGGCTATGCCGTGCGCGATGGCGAGGCCATGCCGGGGGCCGGGTTTACCGTGGTCGGCGAGGCCGCCGCCGGGGTGCCCTTTGCGGGGGTGGTTCAGCCCGGCCAGTGCGTGCGCATTTTCACCGGCGGGGTGGTGCCCGAGGGGCTGGACCGGGTCATCATTCAGGAAGACGTCACCCGCGACGGCGGGCGCATCACGCTTTCGGACACACTCGACGCGCAGAAATACGTCCGCCGAGCCGGGCTCGATTTCACCGATGGCGATACCCTGTTGAGCGCGCCCCGTCGCCTTTCTCCCGAAAACATCGCGCTGATTGCCGCTGCCGGCGTGCCGTTCGTGACCGTGCACCGCCGCCCGCGTGTGGCCTTGCTCGCGACCGGGGATGAGCTGGTTCTGCCCGGAGAGGCCGCGCCGCCGGGCAGTATCGTCTCTTCGAACAATTTCGGCCTTGCCGCCCTGATCGAAGGGCTTGGAGCCGAGGCGGAAATCCTGCCCATTGCCGCCGATACCGTGGAGTCCCTGCGTGAGCTGGCGACCATGGGGGCGCAGGCGGATTTGTTCGTTACCCTTGGCGGGGCCTCGGTCGGCGACCATGACCTGATCCGGCCTGCGCTGGCCGATGCGGGACTGGACCTCGACCTCTACAAGATCGCCATGCGGCCCGGAAAGCCGTTCATGGCTGGACGGCTCGGCGGCACCCCGATGCTGGGCCTGCCCGGAAATCCGGTCTCGGCCATGGTGTGCGGACGGCTGTTTGTGGCCCCGGCAGTGGAGGCGCTGAGCGGCCTGCCGCCCTCCCCTGCCGAACGCCACCGCGCGGTCCTCGGCACACCGCTGGGAAAGAACGGTCCCCGCGAGCATTACATGCGGGCGCGGGTCGAGCGGGTGGACGGGATGCTGGTCTGTACGCCCTTCGACAGTCAGGACAGCTCGCGCCTCGCGATACTCTCCGAAGCCAATGCCCTCGCAATCCGGCCCGTCTCTGCGCCCGCCGCCGAAGCGGGCGAGGCGATCGACGTGTTGATGTTGCGCTGAGAGAGCCATGCGCAAGATCATCGTCTTTACCGATCTGCACATGGCGGTATCGCCGCGCCCCGGCACGCCCGATCCATTCGAATCCCTGCGCGCGGGGCTGGACCATGTGGCGCGGTTCAATGCCGATGCCGAGAGGATCATCCTGTGCGGTGATCTCACCCATGAAGGCGACGAAGCATCCTATCGGCACTTGCAAGAATGCTTGGCGCGCAGCGCGCTACCGATCCATCCGATGCTCGGCAACCACGACGACCGTGGTGTCTTTCGCGGAGTTTTTCGCGATTGTCCGGTGGATGAAAACGGGTTCGTGCAGCGGGTGATCGACGTGCCGGAGGCGCGGTTGATCCTGCTCGATACCCTGGCATCACCTGCGGAGGCCAATGTGCCGCCCCATGCCGGGTATCTCTGCCCTGCCCGTCTCGATTGGCTGTCGCGGCAATTGCGGGAGGCAAACGGCAAGCCCGCTATCCTCTTCATGCATCATCCGCCGCATCCGACCGGCTTTGCGTCGATGGATGCGATCATGTTGGCCAATGGCGAGGCTTTCCATGATCTGATCGAGGCCCATGGCAATGTGCGGCAACTCATTTGCGGCCATATTCACCGGACGATTTCGGGCAGCCATCGCGGCACACCCTTCGCGGTTTTCAAAAGTCCCGTGGGCCAGATGCCCCTCGATTTTTCATCGACTGATTGCCACATCGAAACCAACGAACCGGCGGCCTACGGCATTCTGCTGCTCGGCGAGGACGGCGTGCTGGTCCATAGCGAGGATTACGGTCTGATAGGTGCATAGAAAAAGGCGAGGCTTTCACGGCCCCGCCTTCAATCAGAAACGCCGGCAGACTTACTGGCAGACGCCGCCGATCATCCACTCGCCGATACCCTTGTCGAAGATAATGATCTTCGGGTCGGCGACGAAGGTCGCGCCTTTTTTCGAACAGTAATCGGTGTTCAGCGCGGCGGTCGCCTGATCCATCGCCTGAACCTGCTCGTCCTTTTCGCCGACGAAGGCAGGCTCGCGCACGACATTCGCGGCAACGAGTTCGGTCCCCGGCAGCGCCCCGGTCAGCCAACCATATTTGAAATCGCCGTTGGCGAAGGTCGGCGTAGCGGCGGTTGCAGCGAAGAGTGTGGCGGCGATCAGCGTGGCTTTCATTGTAGAACTCCCAGTTTCACGAAACGTCGTTATCGCACACGGTACAATAACGAAACGCTTCACAGGTTAAAATGAGTAAAAGTTTCACGACCGGTCAACCCATTGATCTTTCAACAAAAACAGAAAAAACACAAAGCGGCATCCTAAAAAAACGACCGGAATCGTTAACCTTTTGCAACAGGAGTCAGACGATGACACCCAAATGCGATCACATTGAGCCAGAGAAGATCGCGCCCATGGTATCGAGGAAGAACTCATGTCAGCGATGCCGGGGCAGGATGATGGTGCGATGATACAGCTTCGGGATCGCGATATTCTGTTCAGCGGAACCAAACGCGATTGTTACGAACATCCCGACGATCCGTCCCGGCTTATCAAGGTGGTGCGCGACGATGCGCGGGCTGACCTGTTGCGCGCACGCCAGACCAAACTGCGCCGAAAGCTGTTGCCCGCCGCCTATATGGACGAGCAGCGCCGGGAAATCCGCGCCTACCGGCAGATACAGCGGCGGCTGGGCGCGCGGGCATGGCGGCATATCCCGGAGTATCTGGGGACGGTGCCCACGGATCGGGGCCTCGGCATCGTCGTACGGTTCTTGCGCAGTGCCGATGGCGCTCCGGGGGTCAATCTGACGCGCCTGTTACCGGATGGCTATGACCCGGCGGTGAAGACGGCGGTGGCGGAGAAGCTGGACTTCATCCGCACTGAAAGGCTGAATCCGCGTGATCTGATTCCGTCAAATACCGTCATCACCCACGATGGCACAGGCGTTGTCCGGGCGTGGTTCGTGGATGGGTTCGGCAGTGCCGAGTTCCTGCCGCTGTCGCGTCTGATCGGTTCCGTCGCCCTGCGCCAGACCGAAAAGCGCATCACGCGTTACGAGCGTAAGCTGGCGGCGCTGTTACAGGAATGACCGCCGCCCACGAAAACGACAATGCCGAAACGGTTATTCCGCCGCCACCGCCGCCGTTACGCGACCCGTCTCGCGCGCCCTGATCCGCTCTTCGATTTCGCCCCGGAAATTGCGGATCAAGCCCTGTATCGGCCACGCAGCGGCATCACCGAGGGCACAGATGGTGTGGCCTTCGACCTGCTTCGTGACCTCTTGCAGCATGTCGATTTCCTCGATGGCGGCATTGCCCTCCACGAGGCGATCCATGACCCGCATCATCCAGCCGGTGCCCTCGCGGCAGGGCGTGCACTGGCCACAGCTTTCGTGCTTGTAGAATTTCGAGAGCCGCCAGATCGCCTTGATGATGTCGGTGCTCTCATCCATGACGATGATCGCCGCCGTACCGAGTCCCGATTTGGCCGCCGATAGTGCGTCGAAATCCATCAGGATGCCATCCGCCTGACTTTGGGTCAGGCATGGCACGGACGACCCACCGGGGATCACGGCCTTCAGGTTGCTCCAGCCGCCGCGAATCCCGCCGCAATGGCGGTCGATCAGCTCGTTGAACGGTATCGACATGGCCTCTTCGACGACGCAAGGCCGCTCGACATGGCCGGAAATGGCGAAAACTTTCGTGCCCGAATTCCGCTCCCGGCCAAAACCGGCGAACCAGCCCGCGCCGCGCCGCAGGATCGTCGGCACGACGGCGATGGATTCGACGTTGTTTACGGTGGTCGGATTGCCGTAAAGCCCTGCATTCGCCGGGAATGGCGGTTTCAGGCGCGGCATCCCCTTCTTGCCTTCGAGCGATTCAAGCAGCGCGGTTTCCTCACCGCAGATATAGGCCCCGGCTCCGTGGGTCAGGTAGAGGTCGAAATCATAGCCCGACCCGCAGGCATTCTTGCCGAGCAGGCCATCTTCATACGCCTCGTCGATCGCGTGCTGCAGGGCCTCTTTCTCGCGCACGTATTCGCCGCGAATATAGATATAACAAGCGTGTGCGCCCATCGCGAAGCTGGCAATAAGACAACCCTCGATCAGCGTATGCGGATCATGGCGCATGATCTCGCGGTCCTTGCAGGTGCCGGGTTCGGATTCGTCGGCATTGACCACCAGATAGTGCGGGCGACCGTCGCTTTCCTTGGGCATGAAGGACCATTTGAGGCCGGTCGGAAAGCCCGCCCCCCCGCGCCCGCGCAGGCCGCTATCCTTCATTTCCTGCACGATCCAATCCCGGCCCTTGCCGAGAATATCGCCGGTGCCGTCCCAATGGCCCCGCCCCTTCGCGCCCTTGAGCGAGCGATCCTTCATCCCATAAAGGTTGGTGAAGATGCGGTCTTCGTCGGTGAGAAAATCGAAGCTCACGGGGGTC
>CALGNO010000224.1 GCA_937958625.1 uncultured Neomegalonema sp. | reverse complement strand
ACGCGGCTGAACTGGCAGAATGCCGAGCGTCGCGCCGAGGATCTGGCCGAGCGGCTCAGGCGGCGGATGGAGACACTGGAGCAGGAGCGGTTCATCTCGTCCCAGCCCCCCACAGTACGCGGCGGGATGCTGGTCGTGCCGCGTGGATTGCTGGCGCGCAATCAGCCGGATGCCGCGCCGAGCGGCTTCTCCGAAGACCCGGAGGCCCGGCGCAGGATCGAGCTGGCCGCGATGGAAGCGGTAATGGGCGCCGAAAAGGCGCTAGGGAATACGCCGAGCGACGTGTCGGCGCAGAAGATCGGCTACGATATCGCCTCCTACGACCCGGAAACCGACCATCTGCGCTTCATCGAGGTGAAGGGACGTGTCGCCGGGGCGGACAGCGTGATGATCACCCGGCAGGAGGTCATCACCTCGCTGCACGAGCCGGAAAAATTCATCCTTGCTCTGGTCGAGGTCTCGGACGGCTACGCCGGACAACCCCGCTACCTGCGCGGGGCGCTGGATACGCGCGAGCCGCCGTTCGATCAGAATGCGATCCAGTTCAAACTGAAACGCCTTCTGGAGCGGGCGGGAGAGCCGGCATGAGTGTGGAGCGGCAATCCGAAGCAGCCATAAGTGAGCCACCTGTATACTTTTCTTCGATCAAAGAACGTGCATCGAAACGATGGGATCAACTCGAAGGCGACCCCGAGCTTGCAGGGCCTTGGCACCTACTATTCAAGCAGGTGCAGAGCCCGCGCCATATCTTGTCAGAACTGCTTCAAAATGCCGACGACGCCGGTGCCACCAAGGCGCGCGTATCGATCAACGACAATCGTTTCGTGTTCGAACACAATGGCGAAGACTTCGTCGAGGCGCATTTCGAATCGATTTGCCGTTTCGGCTATTCGAACAAGCGCGCTCTTCACACTATCGGATTTCGAGGGATTGGCTTTAAAAGTACTTTCAGCTTGGGTGATCGCGTTGAACTATTCACTCCGACACTCTGCGTCGCCTTCGAAAGCAATCGCTTCACAGAACCGCATTGGATTTCCGGTCGCTGTGCTACTCAGGGCGTCACACGAATTGAGGTGACGATCGCTAACTCTCTCCTCTGCCGTGAGGTGGAGAAGAACCTCGATGAATGGCTTAACAGTCCCGTTTCTCTGCTCTTTTTCAAGGGGATTCGTCGGCTACAAGTTGGTGAGCAAGTGGTCCATTGGCAAAGCCTTGGGCCTGGCCCCGTCGCCGAGAGTGAATGGATGTCATTGGACGACACAGGCAAGGAAGCCTTCCTTCTAGCCAGGTCAGGAGAAGAAGCATTTCCCGCAGACGCACTCGACGAAATACGTAAGGAACGGATGCTTGGAGCTGAGGAAGACGGTGACTTCCCACCCTGCCGCGTCGAGATAGTAATGGGTGCGAAAGGACGACTTTATGTTGTATTGCCTACAGGCGTTGAAACGCCGCTCCCATTCGCATCTAACGCTCCATTCATCCAAGATCCCGCTCGCCTGAAGATCAAAGACCCCGAGACCTCGCCAACGAACCGCTGGCTGCTGCAACGTGTTGGCGAACTCGCGGCGAAAGCGATGTTGGAATGGCTCCAACATAGCAAGACTGGCGCTCTCGATCGAGCTGCTGCTTATGGCCTTCTCCCCGACGTTGATCGGGAGGCAAGTACCCTTGAAGGCTCCTGCGCTGCCATCGTGGAGCTGGCATTCGCGGATGCGATCAAGGACAGACAAATCCTCCTCACCGATGAAGGCAACTTGGTTGGCACCGACGCGGCAATTGTATTCCCTCTGCCGATATTCGATATCTGGCCAGCAGAACAGGCGATGGCTCTGCTGGATGAGAAGTCGCGCCCAGCCTTGTGTCGGCATGTCTCGGCTGCGGACCGGATAAAGCTGGTTCACTGGAATCTGGTCGAGGAGTTTTCGAAGAGCGATCTTCTTGCTCGCCTCCGCACAAGCCACCTGCCTAGGCCGTCCACATGGCGGCATCTTTTGAACCTGTGGACATACATCGCGCCCGAGGTGACGGGATGGCAAAGCCATCAGCCGGATCGGCTCCGAATTGTTCCCGTCCAAGGCAAGGATGTGCTCTGCTCTGCATCTGAGGTGGTGCGGCTCGGGGAGAAAAAACTGCTTCAGTCGGATGATGACTGGGAGTTCCTCGCTGGACATCTGATCGTCCTGAATCAGAACTGGACCCGCTTTCTAGCGGAGCAACGCCGCGATAAAGGCGACGGCGCTGACCGAGCTGACCTAACCCAAGCCGCTTTCGCAGTGCTCAAGAAAATCGGTCTCGACGACACAAGCGACGTCAACGCCGTAATCGAACGGGTCGCAGTAGATTTCTTCAAAGCAGATGGCATCAAGTTGGTCGAATGCGTCCAGCTTGCCCAAATTGCGGCTAAGCTCAATGCAACGGTGGGCGATTCATTCCGCTACGTCTGCGCTAATTTAAATCTTCGACCGATCAATATGGCGGTCGTATACGATGAAGACGGGACGCTCGAAGATCTGTTGCCGGACACTGTCAAGCAGACAGAGCTCTTGCACCCCGATTATGTGACGAACTTTTCCTCCTGCTCGCGCGAAGATTGGCTGAATTGGGTGTCATCAGGTCGTTCTGGACTGCAGACCTTCGCGCCGCTGACAGCAAAGCAAAAAAGTATCCATGGGCGCCAGCAGATCGAAGCCGAAGCCAAAAAACGTGGTCTACAGGAAGCGCTCTACTATCACTATGTAACCCATAGTTTTATCGTGGAGGATTACGACTTCCCAACGGAATACTGGCGGCACTGGGAGGCACTCTCCAAATCTGATAGAGAAATTTGGACCAAAATAGCACAGCGAGTCTTAAAGCAGCGGGATCGCTACTGGTCTCGTGCATCGCGTGCGCGCCTGCTTCAAGTTGCAACTACAGGATCAAAGAAATCGCTAACTTCAGGGCTTATGTTGGCGGATTGGGTATTAAAGCTCAGCGCGAAGCCCTGCCTTCCCGATACACGCGACGCAATTCATGTCCCAGCTGATTTGCTGCGGAGAACTCCAGAAACTGAACCACTGATAGACGTGGAGCCCTTTGTACATGGCCTGCTCGACCGAGAGAAAACGCAACCACTCCTCGATCTGCTAGGCGTCCACAGTTCGCCGAGCGGGCCTACCCGATTACTAGACAGGTTACGAGCGCTGGCGCAGTCGGACAAAGCACCGATACATGAAGTTGAGAAATGGTATCGCCGAATAGACCAGATGCTCAATACCGCATCCACGTCTGACACACAGATGATAAAAGACGCTTTCAGAGCCGAGAAGCTGATCCTTGCGCAGGATGGCACTTGGGTCAGCTCGCGCGGCGTGTTCCTGACTGGGGATGAAGAAGACATTCCGAGCGTTTCGGTCATTCGGGCCTCGGTGATTGATCTCAGCCTATGGCGCCGCATCGGCGTCCCCGATCAACCTTCTGCCGATTTGGCGATAGAGTGGCTTGGCACGTTGACTTCCGACGAAGCGCTGTCGACTAACGACGCGCGCCGTGTTCGGGCGCTGCTGGCACGATATCCAACCCGCATTTGGGATGAGTGCAGGCATTGGGTGAACCTTTCCAGCGAGTGGGTAAAAACTGATGCACTCTCCTATCGACTGAGCATGCAGAGTTTGTTTGCCTATGGGCATCTCCATGACTGGGTAAAACGCAAGACTGCCGATTTTCGTCAGCTTTCGGCAGAAACAGTGTGCGATTCGCCTTTCTCATCACTCCAGGCGCTTTCCAAGATAGTCGAGGAGCGTTTAAATCAACCGCCCCGTTTGCCCGATCTCGAAGACCGACGTCCTTGGCTTACGGAATTCGGCTCCCAGCTTGCTCGAATAGAACTGACCGATACTGCGGAGGCCGAACGTGTGCCTGCGGTCGCAGCGGCAATTTTGGCGACGACTTGGGTCGCCGCGCCCAAGCTTGAAGTCATCCCTTATATTGAGGGCATTCCTGCTGGCACGGCGCGGATTACCGATATTCTTTGGCTGGATGGCAAGCTGTTCGTCAGTCCGCTCTCTAAGGCGAAGCTCGCTAAGCGTGTGCCGGAAGAGATCGGAAAGGGCATGAGCGCAGACATTCGTGCTGCATTGGCATATGCGTTCGAGCGATCACCCGCAGACATCAAAGACTATTTCGAAGAAAATTTCACGCTCAGTCCTGAGAAAATGATGGAAGCGCCCTTTGCGGAGGGACAACCTGCGACTAGCGCCATCGTTGGCAAGGCAACTGATAAACCCGATGAGAAGCAGCGAGAAACGGCACTGCAAAGTCATGACGCCGCGACGGTAGGCGAGCGCGAATTTCCCCAAGAGGAGATCGCGGGTCAGTCTCAGCCGAAAGCCCTGCTCAATGAGCAAGAGGACGGCTCGCAGGAGTCGGTGCCTAACGTTCGCACTGATGTGCCGCGAGAGTCTTTGCTCCCCAGCGTCATCGCCCGCTTCGCTTTAGGGCTCGGCTATACAGCGGATGGGCCGGATCGGTTCTACCATTCTAACGGAAGCTGGATCACTCGGACCAACAATACGCGCTTCCCTTGGCAACTGCGCAAGGCGAACGGCGAAGTGCAACGGTATTACTTCCCAAAAGAACACTATCATGAGCAGGAACCGCTTCAAGTCGAGGCCGACGTATGGAGCCTCCTAGACCAGCAGCCTGATACGTATGCATTCATTTTAGTAAATCCAGACGGTATACCTGTTGAAGTCACCGGAACGCGGCTTCAAGCGCTGCGTAATGACACAGGAGCGGTAGGTGGACATGCCTTTCAGGCTGGCGATCAATCAGCGTCCGAAGCTCATAGCGTCCGCTCAAGTACGCCAACGAAACCGCAGCGCCCGGATCTAATTGTCCGTTTCGCCTTGGCGCACGGCTTCAAAGCAGATGGGCAGGATCGATTCTATCATTCTGACGGTAGCTGGATCGCTCGAACCAATGGGGCACGCTTCCCGTGGGAGCGACGAACGAAAAGTGGTCAATTGGAAAGGTACTACTTCCCAAAAGAGCATTGCCTTGAGCGCGACCCGCTTCAGGTCGAGGCCGACGTGTGGAGCCTTCTCGATAACAAGCCCGACAGCTACTCATTCATTCTAATTAATCCTGAGGGTGAACCTGTCGAAATGACGGGTGCGTCCTTTCGTGCGCTACGAGATGATGGAGCCATCACTATTCACCCTGCAACTTACAGGCTCGTCTATGACCTTGAAAAATAGTTGCAAAAAGAACCTCATCGAGCCGCCCTTCGAGCAGAACGCGATCCAGTTTAACCTGAAGCGCCTGCGGGAGCGGGCGGGAGAGCCGGCATGAAGACCGGATATACAGAATTCTCCTACGGGTACGCATTCACCGAGAACCTGATATCGTCACAGGTATCTCCACCTATCAACGCGCCTTATTTTCCGAACCTTCAGCAAGAGGCGACACTCGGCTACGACATCCGCATTGATCTTCCCACCAGCCCAATCTTCTTTCAGTTCAAGATCCCCGAACGCATGGTGAGGACGACAGCGGCAGAGATCAGCAAGTACGCGCTTCCCGGCATAAGCATTCCATTCTTCAGAATGCCGTTGATGGAGTCACGTTTCTCTAGTCAACACGACCATTTGCTCACACTCGAAGCCTCCAATCCCGCTCGTGTCTACTATTGTTGTTCGACGGCACCTGATCTTCGAAGGTTCAATGCTGATTATCTCGATAAGCAGGTCCACAATCACTCATTAATAGTCCCTCCGTCATTCATTGGGCCGCTTCCAGATCACAAAAAGCATAATGTCGTTTTCACCGGCATCAGTGGGCCATTGTACTTTTGTTCGGAACCGCGCGAGGTCGAAAGGCGACAGCTGAAGGAAGCAATCTCATTTCTTTTCGACCCTCCCAGAGAAGATGCGCTTGGCGAAGAAGTGAAAGTACGTTCCGAGAAGATTGACGACGTGATCGACAAGGCGCTCACTGACCTCCTTGCAATCATTGGCGACCGGCATATGGCGCTCGATGAGTGGCTTACGCGCGTCCAGACCCGCCTTGCTGCCACCCAAGAATTTGCGCCGAGGATCGATTTTCCCGAACAGCTTCGAGTAAAGATCATTGCCGCCCGTGAGATCGCGCGTTCCATGCTCGGTCTCGAATTTCTTATTGCACAGAATTACGCTCAGGAGAGCAACCCGTGACGGTTACATACAAAAAGAAACTCATCGAGGTTGCCATTCCGCTGGAGGCGATCAATGCGGCGTCGGCGCGGGAGAAGTCGATCCGGTATGGGCATCCCAGCACGTTGCATCTGTGGTGGGCGCGGCGGCCGCTGGCGGCGTGTCGGGCGGTGCTGTTCGCGCAGTTGGTGGATGATCCGTCGGCGCATCCTGACAGGTTTCCGACGCCGGAGGATCAGGATACTGAGAGGAAGCGGCTGTTCGCGATCATCGAGGAATTGGTGAAGTGGGAGAACTCGACCAACGAGGCGGTGCTGGAGCAGGCGCGGGTGGAAATCCGGGCGAGCTGCGACGGGGAGTTGCCGCCCGTCTATGATCCGTTCTCGGGCGGCGGGTCGATCCCGCTGGAGGCGCAGCGGCTGGGTCTGCCCGCCTATGGATCGGACCTGAACCCGGTGGCTGTGATGATCGGCAAGGCGATGATAGAGATTCCGCCAAAATTCAAGGATTGGGAGCCGATCCATCCCGGCGGCAAGGAGCGAATGGAGTACCGCAACGCGCAAGGGCTGGCCGAGGATGTGAGATACTACGGCGAATGGATGCGCGAGCGGGCCTTCGAGCGGATCGGGCATCTCTATCCAAAAGTCGATCTGCCGAAGGAGCATGGAGGCGGCAAGGCAACGGTGATCGCCTGGATATGGGCGCGCACGGTGCCCAGCCCCGATCCGGCCTTCGCCGATGTGCAGGTGCCGATCGCCTCCTCGTTCCTCCTGTCCTCGAAGAAAGGCAAGGAGGCGTGGATCGTGCCGGTCGTGGACAAGGCAGCAAAGACGATTTCCTACGAAATTCGCACGAAGGGCACGGCGGACGAAATCGTAAAAGCGAAGGATGGGACGAAAGCGGGGCGCGGCGCGAGTTTTACTTGCCTGTTCACTGGCGCTGCGATCACGCCGGAATTCGTAAAACGAAACGGCAGGGACGGCCGAATGGGTGAGACACTCATGGCTGTCGTCGCCGAGGGCAATCGAAGACGTGTTTATGTGCCTCCACCAGAGAACCATGAAATTACAGCGCGTTCAGAATCTCCAAAATGGAGGCCTGAAACGAATTTGCCTGATGATCCACGTAATTTCTGGACTGTCGACTACGGCCTCACCACCTTCGGCGATTTGTTCACCGACCGGCAGCTGGTGGCGCTGAATACGTTCAGCGATCTGGTGCATGAGGCGCGGGAGCAGATCGAGGCGGATGCCCGCGCAGCGGGCCTTGAGGGAGACAACACCCCCCTCCGTGATGGCGGCACCGGCCCCAAAGCCTATGCCGAAGCGGTGAGCGTGTATCTGGCGTTTGCAACGGACCGTGCATCGGACGCGTGGAGCGCGCAGGTAAGTTGGCGAAACTCAGTAGAAGCATCACGCAGCACTTTCGCCAGACAAGCACTACCTATGGTCTGGGATTACGTTGAGCTGAACCCATTCAGCTCAAGCAATGGCAATTGGTCTGACGCTTGTATCGAGTGGGTTCATAAATCTCTCGGAGCATTTACGCCTGCGGCTGATGGAAAGCTCACGCAAGGTGCAGCACAGAACATAGAGTACCCAGAGAATGCCGTGCTTTCGACCGATCCGCCATACTACGACAACATCGGGTATGCCGACTTATCAGACTATTTCTATGTTTGGCTGCGTCGACATATTGGAAAGTCATTTCCAGATCTGACGGGGACTCTGGCTGTTCCAAAATCTGAGGAACTCGTTGCAACACCATATCGACATGGTGGACGGGAAGCTGCGGAAAGATTTTTCATGGATGGCATGAGGGAAGCAATCTCTAATGCTGTAGAGCAAACCTCGTCTCAGTTTCCGGCCACGATCTACTACGCCTTCAAGCAAAGTGAAATCGAGCAGGAAGGACTCTCTTCAACAGGTTGGGCAACTTTTATCGATGCTGTGATCTCGTCAGGTTTTTCGATCTTAGCGACTTGGCCAGCGAGAACCGAGAAGCCAGGTAGAATGATCTCTATAGGCACCAACGCCCTCGCTAACTCCGTCGTCCTCGTCTGCCGCAAGCGCGAGGCCAGCGCCGGGACCATCACCCGCGCCGAGTTCGTCCGAATGCTCAAGCGCGAACTGCCGCCCGCCATTGCCGAGCTTCAGGCTGCCAATATCGCCCCCGCCGACATGCCGCAAGCGGCCATCGGTCCCGGCATGGGCGTCTTCTCGCGACATACCGCAGTGCTGGAGGCCGATGACAGCCCGATGAGCGTGAAGACCGCCCTGCAACTCATCAACCGCGAGCTCGACGAGTTCCTGAACGACGTGCAGGGCGAGTTCGACGCCGAAACCCGCTTCACCATCACCTGGTTCGAGCAGAACGGCTATACCAAAGGCGAATATGGCACCGCCAACTCCATCGCTCAGGCCCGCGGCATTTCCGTCGAGAGCGTCAAGCACGCCGGAATCGTCAAGAGTGCGGCGGGCAGCGTCCGCATCTTCAAACGCGAGCAGTTGCCCGAAGACTGGGAGCCGGAGGTGGACACCCATCCGACCGTCTGGGAAGCCTGCCAGCACCTGATCCGCATCTACGAGACCGAGGGCGAAGATGCAGCTGCCACAATGCTCAAACGTTATTCCGCGGTACAGGCGGAGGCGGTGAAGGATCTGGCCTATTGCCTCTACGATATCAGCGCTGGCAAGCGGAAGGACGCAAAGGAAGCGACGGCCTATAACGGCCTGATCGCCGTCTGGAGCGACTTGACCCGCCTCGCCGCCACGATCCGGCTGCCGGAAGGCGAACAGACTACGATGGACGTGTAGAGGACCGAGAGATGGCAAAAAGCGCGCGACAGACCGTCTTCGAGGGCATGGAACTCTTGCCCGAAGCCCTCGCCCCCTTCGTGGAAAAACGCCTCGATGCCAGCCTGACGGGGCATTGGCAGGTCGAGGTTCTGGAGCGCGTGCGCGGCCTGCGCCCGGACTCCGATGGCAAGGTCAACTGGGATCAGGCGGGCCTACTCAAGACGATGATGACGTTCTGGCGCGAGGCGTTCTCGGACGTGCTCGGTCATTCGGAACGATCCTTCGTCTCCGAGCTTCTGGAGGTCCGCAACCGCTTCTCGCATAACGAGACCTTCAGCTATGACGACGCCGAACGGGCGCTCGACACGATGCGGCGGCTTATGGAGGCGATCAGCGCCGGGGAGACCGCCGAACAACTCGGCAAGATGCGCGACACGATCCTGCGCACGAAATTCGCCGAACTGCGCCGGAACGAGGAGCGCCGGGGACAGCGCAGCGACATCTCCGTCGATACGAAGGCCGGGCTTCTGCCGTGGCGAGAAGTGGTCGAGCCGCATCCCGATGTAGCGACTGGTGAGTTCCAACAAGCCGAATTCGCAGCCGATCTCGCCAAGGTGCATTCCGGCAGCGCACCCTCGGAATATCGCAACCCGCAGGAATTCTTTGCGCGCACCTACCTGACCGACGGGCTGAGTACATTGCTGATCGGCGCAGCAAAGCGGTTGTCGGGCGATGGCGGCGATCCGGTGGTCGAGTTGCAGACCAATTTCGGCGGCGGCAAGACGCACTCGATGCTCGCGCTATATCACATGGCGGGCGAGACGAAGGTGGAAGACCTGCCGGGCCTCGACCAGTTACTCTCCGGCGAGGGGCAGTCGGTGCCGGACGGGATCAGTCGCGCTGTGCTCGTGGGTACCTCGCGCGGACCGGCAGACGTGATCCGGCATGGCGAGCAGGAAGTTCGGACGACATGGGGCGAGATGGCGTGGCAACTTGGCGGCGCGGAGGCATTCGTTCTGATCGCCGAGAACGACGCCAGCGGCATCGCGCCGGGGTCTGACCTGCTTGAAAAATTGTTCCGGCAATGCGCGCCGTCGCTGATCCTGATCGACGAATGGGTCGCCTATCTGCGGCAGATATACCGGATCGAAGGGCTACCCTCCGGGTCGTTCGATGCCAACATCTCCTTTGTTCAGTC
>CALGNO010000223.1 GCA_937958625.1 uncultured Neomegalonema sp. | reverse complement strand
CAATGCGACCTGGCCGCATATGATGGTGCGGGTGATGCTGGCCGAACAACTCTACCGCGCGGCGGCCATCGCAACCGGGCACCCGTATCACAGGGGTGGATGAGGGGGCGTATTCGTTACCTTTCGTTAACCTTTCCTTCGTGAATGATCGGTTAAGACGAGGCTTGGTTCCGCGTGCCGCGGCGGGGCCGCGATTCTCGTGATGCGACCAATCCGGACTGAACAGCATGGCCGACAGGCAGATTGAGACCAAAGCCTCGCGCCCGGTGGCGCTGATTGTCCTCGATGGCCTCGGCAAGCGCGAGGAGCGTGAGGGCAATGCCGTGGCGCAGGCGAAGACGCCGACCCTCGACCGCCTGCGCGCGACCTGCCCCGAGGCGACGCTGAAAACCTGTGGTCCCGATGTCGGTCTGCCCGAGGGTCAGATGGGGAATTCCGAGGTCGGACACATGAATCTCGGCGCGGGGCGGGTGGTCTGGATGGACTTGCCGAAGATCAACAATGCCATCGAGGATGGCAGCTTTGCCGAAAACCCGGCGCTGCAAGACTATATCGCGGCCCTGCGCGCCAGTGGCGGCACGGCTCATGTCATGGGGCTGGCCTCGCCCGGTGGCGTTCATGCGCATTATAAGCATATTGCCGCGACGGCGCGGGTGCTGACCGAGGCCGGCATCCCTGTCGCGCTGCATCTGTTCACCGATGGCCGCGACGTCGCACCGCAAAGCGCATTGGACGACATCAAGGCCCTGCGCGCGGAGCTGGGCGATGCTCCGGTGCGCATCGCCACCCTTTCGGGGCGCTTCTTCGCCATGGATCGCGATAACCGGTGGGAGCGGGTCGGCCAGTGTCACGCGGCCATGGTCGAGGCCGAGGGGCCGGTCGCGGAGACGCCCGAGCAAGTCATCGCCGCCGCTTACGAGGCCGATACGACCGACGAGTTCATCGAGCCGACCGTGATCTCGGGCCACACGCCGATGCAGGACGGCGACGGACTTCTGATGGTCAATTTCCGCTCCGACCGGGCGCGGGAGATCCTCGATGCGGTGGGCGGCCCGGATTTCAATGCCTTCCCGCGCCGCGCGGTTGACTTCGCCGCCTGTGCCGGGATGGTCGAATATTCCGAGCGTCACAGCGCGTGGATGACCGTCCTGTTCCCCAAGGAAAAACTCATCAATACGCTCGGCGAAGTGGTCGCGGCGGCGGGGCTGAAACAATTCAGGCTCGCCGAGACCGAAAAATACCCCCACGTCACGTTCTTCTTCAACGGCGGGGCCGAGACCGCGCTGGGCGGCGAGGCGCGGCACATGGCCCCCAGCCCCAAGGTCAAGACCTATGACATGCAGCCCGAAATGTCGGCGCGCGAGGTCACGGACACACTGGTCGGAGCGATCCGCTCTGGCGACCATGATCTCTACGTGGTCAACTACGCCAATCCCGACATGGTCGGCCATACCGGCGATCTGAATGCGGCGATTGCGGCGGTCGAGGCGGTCGATGCCTGTCTGGCCGAGGTGCTGGATGCGATGACCGAAGCCGGGGGCGCGATGATCGTCACGGCGGATCACGGTAATTGCGAAACCATGATCGACCCCGAGACCGGCGGCCCTCATACGGCCCATACGCTGAACGACGTGCCGATCTGGCTTGTCGGTCGATCCGAAGGAATAATGGCGGGGGGACGGCTCGGCGATATTGCGCCGACCCTGCTCGCTATGCTTGGACTGGAACAGCCCGCAGAAATGACCGGGCGTTCGCTGTTGGAGGATAGGGCATGAAAGCTCTGATCGTTTCATCCGTCGTCGCCTTGGCCTGTGCCAGCGGCGCACTGGCCCAGGGCGGTTTCGGTGCCCCGGTGCAGGACAGTGACCGGGCGGCGATGCTCAGCATCGGTGCGCAGGAACGCCGCGCCGCCGCCGCCGATTATGAGGAGCGGGCGCTGAAGGCCAGCGAGGCCGCCGAACTGAACGAGGCCCGCATCGGCGAAATCACGCGCGAGGTCGCCCGGTTCGAGGCCGCCATCGAGGATTCTCGCGAGCGTCTGGTGACACTGGTACGCAACGAGGCCGATGCCTCTGCCGACCTCTACGACCGCCGCCGCCGCCACGCCGCGACGTTTCTGGCCATCGTTGCGCTCTCGAAGGCGCAGGCGCCGGCCATCGTTGCCCATGACGGCGATGCCACCGTCGCCGCCCGCAGCGCCACGGCGCTGAAGGGACTGCGCGCTGCCCTGACCCACGAGGCGCGCGATACCCAGCGCCGCACGACAGAAATCCGCGACCTGCGCAAGCGCACGGAGATTGCGCGTGTCGAGGCGAAGGCGGCGATCTTGTCTTTGCGCGCCCGCGAAAAGGAACTGTGGACCCTTGTCGGCAAACGCCGGTCCGAGAGCGAGGAAAACCGCGCCCGCGCCCGGGTGTTGCGCGGCGAAGCTCAACAGCTTACGGCAAAGGCCGAGGCGCTGGATGTCGTCATCGCCCGCGCTCCTGCCCCGGCGAGAAAGCCTGTGCGCGTGGCCAGCCTGTCGCCGGTTCCCGTTCGCCTGACCCCGATTGCGCCGCCGGTTTCCGATGCGCGGGGCCGTCTGATGCCCCCGGTCGCCGGCGATATTGCCGCACGCTACGATGCTAAGGACGGTGGCATTGCCGCCCATGGGCTGGTTTTCGAAGCCAAACCCTACGCCCTCGTACAAGCGCCCTGGGACGGCACGATCAGTTATGCCGGACCCGTGAAGAGCCTCGGCCTTGTTACCGTCATAGATATAGGCGAAGGCCATCAGGTAGTTATGGCCGGTTTGGCCTCTAACGAACGCGAGAAGGGGGATACGGTGTCCCGGGGCGATCCCATCGGCCATCTCGGCGGTCCGATCTCTGACGGGGATGCGTTTCTGATCGAGGAGTCCGCACCATCTGAAGATGCCGTCACATCACTTTATTTTCAGATGCGGCGAAATGGCGACCCGATCGACCCATCTCCATGGCTAGAATGAGTTCGAAACCAAATTCGAACATAAAGAACGAACGATGTTGAGAAAGGCGAGTGCACCATGACGAATACAGTTAAAGGTATCCTGCTGGGGGCCGTGGCAGGCGTTGGCCTCACCGCAGCGTTCGGTCCTCCAAAGGTCGGCACCGCGACGGCGGCGACATCGACCTATGAGCATCTTGAGCTGCTCGGCGACATTTTCGAGCGCACCCGCTCGGCCTATGTTGAGGAAGTCGACGAGAAAGAACTGATCGAAGCGGCCATCAATGGCATGTTGACGTCCCTCGATCCGCATTCCTCCTACATGCCGCCCGAGGCGTTCTCGGATATGCAGGTGGATACGAAGGGCGAGTTCGGCGGCCTCGGTATCGAGGTCACGATGGAAGAGGGCTTCGTGAAGGTGGTCTCCCCGATCGACGATACCCCCGCCGCCAAGGCCGGTCTCGAGTCCGGTGATTACATCACGCATATCGACGGCGAGTCGGTTCTCGGCCTGACGATTGGCGAGGCGGTTGACCGGATGCGCGGTCTGGTCGGCACCGACATCGAGCTGACCATCGCCCGCGAAGAAACCGAAGAACCGTTCGATGTCACGATCACCCGCGACATCATTCAGATCAAGGCGGTCAAGTTTCGGGTCGAGGGCGATATCGGGTATCTGCGGATCTCGAAATTCTCCGAAAAGACCTTCGATGATCTCGCGGCTGGCATGGCCTCGATCAAGGACGAACTCGGCGCGAATGGCGTCGCCGGGTATGTCGTCGACCTGCGCAATAACCCCGGCGGTCTGTTGACCCAGGCCGTTGCCGTCTCCGACGCGTTCCTCGACAAGGGCGAAATCGTCTCGACCCGGGGCCGCGATCAGCAGAATGCCGACCGCTACAACGCGCAGATGGGTGATCTGGCCGATGGCAAGCCGGTCGTGGTTCTGGTCAATGGCGGCTCCGCCTCGGCCTCCGAAATCGTCGCCGGTGCGCTTCAGGATCACCGCCGCGGCATCGTGGTGGGCGAGAAAACCTTCGGCAAGGGGTCGGTCCAGACGATCATGCCGCTCTCGTCCAAGGGCGCGATCCGCCTGACCACGGCACGCTATTACACGCCGTCGGGCCGTTCGATCCAGGCGCTGGGCGTCGAGCCGGACATCGTGGTCGAGCAGGTCAAGCTGGACAAGGACGACGCAGCCGCCGAGGCGAAGAAAAAGCCGCGTTACTCCGAGTCGCAGATCCGGGGCAGCCTGAGCAACGACTCGCTAACCGATGAAGATCGTGAGCAACTTCGTAAGGAAGAAGAAGCCCACGCGGCGACCGAGAAACTCCGCAAGGAGGATTATCAGCTCGCCTATGCCATCGATCTGCTGCACGGCCTGTCCGTCTATGCCGGATTTGCCGAGCAATAACAGCACTCTGACCCCCGGTCTTGAGAGGCCGGGGGTATTTTATTCAAATTTTTTTGAAAGTTCACGCTTTACTAAGGGGGCAAGGTCACTCTGTCATGACCTTAACCATACATGCCCCGGAATATCCCGTGTTGACAGAAAATCCAGAACCCAGACCCGTTGCGAAGCGCCGTTTCTCGAAGGTCGACGGGCTTATGCTTGCCCTGTCTGTTGCGGCGCTGACGCTGCCTGTTGCCCTGCGCTTGCAGGCCGAAGCGCAAGCCGCAGCCCCTCGAATCGCCATGGCGGCGGATATTTCGCCGGTGCGTCCCATCGACATCGCCCTCGGTTTCAGCGAGCCGCGCGCCGCGAGCGGGTTCGTTGACGCTGCCGCCCGTCCGGCCCCGCCCGCCGCACCGGCGGTCCAGAGGCCGGCACCGGAAACACCCGATGTTGCCGCCCCCGATGCGGCCCCGGTCGAGCAGGTAAAACCCGAGATTGCAGCGGCCCCAACGCCCCCCGCCGAGCAGGCCGAGCCTGAAATCGAGGCGCCTGTCGACGTCGCGGAAGATCAAGAGCCGGTGATCCCGCCCAAGCCGGACGCCCTTGGCGCCGTGGCCGAACTGGCCCTGTCGCAAAGGCTCGACTTTTCCATCGACACGCCAACCTCCGACGAACCGCCCGTGACCGTCGCAGAAGCCGCGCCGGAGCCGGACGCCGAGCCAGCCGCCGAACCAGCGCAGGAACCAGTCGAGGAAGAGATCGCCGAAGGAACCGGCCCCGCCCCGGCGGCCTCGCCGATACCGTTCTCCCGCCCCGCAATTCTTGCGATCCGCGACGATGCGCCTGAAACGGTGGAGACGGTGACCCTCGACAGCTACCCGGCCCCGGAACAGCCCGAGCTGTCCACCGCCCCGGTCACCACGATTGCCGAGGAAACGCTCGCCCTGAATTCGCCAATAGACTCCGGGCCGCTCTCCCTCGATCCCACCAGCCTGCCGTCCAACGTCAAGGCGCTGACGCCCGCGAGCCTAACGGTTGCCGCTGCATCGCTTGCCAACATCAACAAGGCCCCGGCGGCGGGTGAGAAGACCCCTGAAATCGCCCTCGTGATTGCGGCGGCGGGACTGAATGTCAGCACCACGCGCTATGCTATCGAGGCGCTGCCTGCCGGTGTGACCCTCGCCTTTGCGCCGATCAAAGAAGAGGCAACGGCCCTTGCGGCGGATGCAAAGCGTGACGGCCATACCGTTCTGGTCGAGATCCCGCTTGAGCCGGTCAATCGCCGCCGCGACCCCGGCCCGCTGACCCTGCGCGTTTCGGACACGCCCGAGGCCAATATGGAACGGCTGGACCGCGCGCTGGCCCGAATCCCCAACGCCGACGGTGCCTCGACCTATCTCGGCGCGCGCTTTAACGCCGATGTACGCGGCACCTCGATGCTGGTCGATGCCCTGCGCCAGCGCAATCTGTTCCTGTTCGAAAACGAGCCGACGGCGCTCAGCCTCTTCCAGCAGGCAGCGAACCGCTCGGACCTGTCCTTTGCCCAGGGCACGATCAAGATCGACCGGGACCGTAACAGCGCTGCCATCGCCGCGTCGCTGGACCGGCTGGAGCGCGAGGCGCGCCGGACCGGGCGGGCCGTCGGCGTCGGCACGACCCTGCGCGGCACGATCACGGCGGTTGCAACTTGGGCAAAAGAAGCCGAAAAGCGCGGCGTGCGACTGGTCCCGATTGTGGCGGCAACGCGCTGAGATACCTCCTGTGACGGGGACGGCAATGCCGAAAGCGACCCTCGACTCCTTGCCTTATCGTCCCTGTGCCGGGGTCGTCCTGATCAACCGGGACGGCCTCATCTTTGGCGGTCAGCGCATCGATAATCCCGGTACGGCATGGCAGATGCCCCAAGGGGGCCTCGATTACGGCGAATTGCCGGAGGAGGCAGCCCTGCGCGAACTGACAGAAGAAACCGGCGTTCCGCGCGACAAGGTGACGGTGCTGGGCCAGACCCGGGACTGGATCACATACGAATTGCCGGAAGAATTGCTCGGCAAACTCTGGAAGGGCAAATATCGCGGTCAGGAGCAGATGTGGTACGCGATGCGCTTTCTGGGTGACGATTCCGACATCAATATCGCCACGGAAACCCCGGAATTCAGCCAGTGGCAATGGATGAGCCCCGAGGCCCTGATTGACGCCATCGTGCCGTTCAAACGCGATGTCTACAAGGCAGTTTTTGACGATCTGGGCGCGTGGGTCACGCCGCTATAGTCAATTACACGTTTTATATGTGATTTATATTTTCACGCAGTCTTGTGTTGTGATTTGGCAAACAAGGACTATCTTCCCATCAAACGGAGGATGTCATGAAACGATTTTTCGCACCCCTGCTCGCCCTTGGTCTTGCCGCAACGCCCGCCTTTGCCGGTGAGTGGAGCAAACTCGTCGACCCGGCGGGGCTTGAAGCCCTGCGCGACGATAATGTCCTGATTCTCGATATTCGCGCTGCAAAGGCAAAGGGCGACGCGCCGTCCTATGCGGCGGGCCATATCGAGGGCGCGGTGTCTGCCCCCTATGGCTGGTGGCGCGGGCCGAAGGAAAATCCGGGACAGACGCTCTCGGATGAAAAGCTGACCACCTTGCTGCAAACCCTCGGTGTCGAGCGCGACCGGCCCACGGTCGTCGTGCATCAGGGAACCGATGGCACAGACTTTGGCGCGGCGGCGCGGGTGTACTGGACGCTGAAATCGTCCGGTGTGTCTAAAATCGCGATTCTCAACGGCGGGGTGAATGGCTGGGTCGCGGCGGAAAAACCGCTGACCAAGGACATTACCGTGCCGGAACCGAGCACGATCACCGCCTCGCTTTCCGACCAGTGGCTCGCGAGCCGTGATGACATCGATGCGGTGCTGGCGGGCACGCAGACCGCGACCCTGCTCGACGCGCGACCGATGCGCCAGTTCCTCGGATTCTCGAAGCACAAGGCGGCAAAGGCGGCGGGTCATCTGCCCGGTGCCGTGAATTTCTCGCAGGCGCAGTGGTTCGACCATAACGGCGCGCTGATGTCCGCCCCCGCCCAGGCCGCCGCCATCTCTCAGGCCATCGGCAAAGCCGAGGACGAGGCGATCGTGTCCTACTGCAACACCGGCCACTGGGCCGCGACCAACTGGTTCGCGCTTAGCGAGCTGGCGGGATACCGGAACGTGAAGATGTATCCCGGCTCGCTGGTCGACTGGACCGGTGCGGGTGGTCAGACGGTCACGCAGTAGCGATGGTTGATTTTAGCCCCGGCGCTCCATAGCTTCGCGGACAGAGAGGGGCGGGGCCGATCCCGCGCCAAGACAGGAGAATGACCATGGCGATGATGACCGTTTCCGATACCTCGTTCGACTCCGATGTGCTGAACTCGGACACCCCCGTCGTGGTGGATTTCTGGGCCGAATGGTGCGGACCCTGCAAACAGATCGCACCCGCCCTCGACGAAATCGCCGGAGAGATGGACGGTAAGGTCGCCATCGCCAAGGTGAATATCGACGAGAACCCGAACACGCCCGGTAAATACGGCGTCCGGGGCATTCCGACCCTGATGATGTTCAAGGGCGGCGAGTTGGTCTCCACCAAGGTCGGTGCCCAGCCCAAGGGCAAGCTGGTCGAGTGGATCAACGAAAACAGCTGAATGCCCGCTATTGAGCCAAAAGCCCCGGCCCGCGCCGGGGCTTTTTTGTTTTGGCGTGGAGGGTCGGAAAATCTGCGATCTGTGCCGGACCCGTCGATCAAGATAAGTCGTGGCTAAATAATCGTACACTGTAAAGCGTGATCTTCGGGCAAATCGTATAGTATTACAGAGTAGACATATTCTTTTTAAATAGACATCGGTGGCCGTTAACCGGCATTTTTCATGCATGGCGTTGTGCAGAAAATCACAAGGACTCGACGATGTTTAAGAAATTGCTTTGCGGTACGGCGGTGCTCGCGCTCTCCGGTCACGTGGCTCTGGCCAGTCAGGTCATCGTCAATGGCCAGCCTCTCGGGGTCGGCACCCACACAATCTCCCAAGGTCAGGCTGTCTCCTACGGGCACAGCGCCGCCAGCGGTAACTGCTGCGCCCAATGCTGCGGCGCGGCCCCGGTGGCTTCTGCGGTGACGTATCAAGCGGCCCCGGCTATCACCTATGAAACCGCCCCGGCGGTAACGTATGAGGCCGCGCCGATCACCTACGAAACGCTGCCCACGACCAGCTATGAGACCGTGCCCGTCACGACCTATGACGTGGCCCCCGTCACGACCTACGCGCCAGAGCCGGTGACCACCTATGCTCCCGCGCCGGTCACGCCTGTCTATCAGCCGGTGGCACCGGTCGTGGCCGCCCCGATGGTCAAACAGGCCAAGAAAAAGGGCTGGGGCAGTCAGGTCTATGTCGGTGCGCGCGGCGGTCTCAGCATTGCGGATGACACAGATTTCCGCGTCGCTGCGGGCACGGTCGACAATGACTACGAAACCGCTGGGTATAACGTCGCCGCTGTCGTCGGCTGGCGCAATCGCCTGTCGCCCCGTCTCGGCTATCGGGTCGAGGCCGAGCTTGGCTATCAGGAATCCGAGATCGACGCCCATTCGGTCGGTGCGGACAACTTCGGGTCCACGTCCTTCGGTGATACCAAAACGCTCTACGGTTTCGCCAATCTCTATCTCGACGTGCCTGTCTTTGCCGGAATCAACGGCGTCGTTGGCGGCGGTATCGGTGCTGGCCGCGTCGAGTTCGACGGCCATGGCGTCGATGAGCTTGGTACGGTGATGGACGACGAGGATACGGTGTTCGGCTATCACCTCGATGCCGGTGTCAGCTATGACATCAACGAGCGCCTGTCGCTGGAAGCGATGTATCGGTACACCAGCTTCGTCGATGTCGAGCTTGAAGCGGTGGACGGCACCACGTCCGAAACCGATGTGGACAGCCACAACGTTCTGGTCGGTGCCCGCTACGGCTTCTGATCTCTATCCTAACCGCTATCACAGCACCCGCCCGGTACGTTCTGCGTATCGGGCGGTTTGTGTTTCGAGGTGAACGCAAACTACTCGGTTCAACGCCATCATGACCGTATGTGTGCAACAGGATAGCAGCGGGTGATCTGTCCCATTGTCGCGAATCGCGGTAGACTGAGCGGTGCGTCAGAGAGGGAGGCCCTGCATGAATATTCTCGCAATCGTCATCGCCGCCGCCGCCGGTTTTGGCGTCGGTGCCGTCTGGTACATGACCCTTGCCAAGCCGTGGATGGCCGCGATTGGCAAGACCGAAGCCGAAGTAAAGGCCGATGAAAGCCCGTTGCCCTACATCATCGCCGGTCTCGGCGCGCTCAGTGCAGCAGCGGTGATGCAGCATATGTTCGCGGCGGGCGGCGTCGAGGGCGTGCTGCGCTCGCTTGGCTACGGCGCAGGGATCGGGGCTTTTATCGTCATGCCCTGGGTAATCCTGCACTACGCCTTCGCGGGCCGTCCGCGCAGCCTTTGGTGGATCGATGGCGGGCATACCATCGCCGCCTTTGCCGCGATGGGGCTGGTCCTGGGCCTGTTCTGATCCAGAGTGCGGGATGGGCAGGCGGTAGCGTCTTCGCCTTATCCGCCGACATACCCTTTCGCCTTCAGGAACCCGAGCAACTCATCCGCCGCTTCTTCTGGCGTCTGTTCGGTGGTGGCCAGCCGGATTTCCGGGTCGCGCGGCGGCTCGTACGGGCTGTCGATGCCGGTGAAGTTCTTGATCTCGCCCTTGCGCGCCTTGGCATAAAGGCCCTTCACATCGCGTTCTTCGGCGACTTCCAGCGGTGTGTCGATGTGGATTTCGACAAACTCGCCATCCTCCATCATCTGCCGCGCCATGCGCCTCTCGGACCGGAACGGAGAGATAAAGCTGACCAGCACGATAAGGCCCGCATCGACCATCAGCTTGCCGACCTCGGACACCCGGCGGATGTTTTCGACCCGGTCGGCATCGGTGAAGCCGAGATCCTGGTTGAGCCCGTGGCGCACGTTATCGCCATCGAGGATCGCGGTGTGGCGGCCCATGGCGAACAGCTTTTTCTCCAGCGCATTGGCGATGGTCGATTTGCCCGACCCGCTGAGGCCCGTGAACCACAGCATCGCGGGCCGCTGGCCTTTCAACTCGGCGCGGGCCGCCTTGTCGATGTCCAGCGCCTGCATATGGATGTTCGACGCGCGGCGCAGGGCAAAGTCAATCATGCCCGCCCCGACGGTCTCGTTCGACAGCCGGTCGATGAGAATGAACCCGCCCGTGTCGCGGTTCTCTCCATAAGGATCGAAAGCAATCTGGCGGTCGAGGTTGAGGTGGCAGACGCCAATCTCGTTCAGATGCAGGGTGCGCGCCGCGCGCTCCTCCATCGTATTGACGTCGATGGCGTGGCGCGGCTGGGCAATGGTCGCCTGCGCCGTGACCGTGCCGATCTTCATCAGGTACGTGCGCCCGGGCAACAGCTCGTTCTCGCTCATCCAGATGATCGTGCTGCGAAACTGGTCCGAGACCTCGCACGGCTGCGCCGCCGTACAGATCGCATCCCCGCGCGAGATGTCGATCTCGTCGGCAAGGGTCAGCGTGACCGACTGCCCCGCGACGGCCTCGTCCAGATCACCGTCATGGGTGACAATGCGCGCGACGGTGCTTTCCTTGGCCGAGGGCAGGGCCTTGATCTTGTCGCCGGGTTTGATCGCGCCGCTGGCGATCTGTCCCGAGAAGCCCCGGAAATCGAGGTCGGGGCGGTTGACCCATTGCACAGGCATACGGAACGGCTTTTCGCGATAGGCATCGCCGACCTGCACGCTCTCGAGATACGCCATCAGGGTCGGGCCGTTGTACCACGGCGTCTCGCCCGATTTTTCGGTGATATTGTCGCCCTTCAGCGCCGACATCGGAATCGGCGTGATCGAGTCGAAGCCCAGATCGGCGGCGAAGGTGCGGTAGTCCTCGACGATCTGATCATAGACCGCGCGGTCGTAATTAACGATATCGAGCTTGTTGACCGCCAGCACCACATGCTTGAGGCCGAGCAGGGACACGATAAACGAGTGCCGCCGGGTCTGGGTCAGGATGCCCTTCCGCGCGTCGATCATCAGGATCGCCACATCGGCGGTCGAGGCCCCGGTGGCCATGTTGCGGGTATATTGCTCGTGGCCGGGGGTGTCGGCGACGATGAACTTGCGCTTGTCGGTCGAGAAAAACCGATAGGCGACGTCGATCGTGATCCCCTGCTCGCGTTCGGCGGCGAGGCCATCGACCAGCAGCGCGAAGTCGATTTCCTGCCCCTGGGTGCCGACCTTTTTGGAATCGTTCTCAAGCGCTGCAAGCTGATCCTCAAAGATCATCTTGGAATCGTAAAGCAAGCGCCCGATCAGCGTCGACTTGCCATCATCCACCGATCCGCAGGTGATGAAGCGCAGCAGAGACTTCGTCTCGTGCGATTTGAGATAGGCATCGATGTCGGTTTCGATGAGGTCGGAGATGTGGGCCATGGTTCAGTCTTTCCTGCCCCGCACTCGATGCGGGGCCTGTCTCAAATCGGAATATCGGCGGATATATCGAGCCATTCCGGGTTCACGGAAGCAATAAGGTCGTCTTTCC
>CALGNO010000222.1 GCA_937958625.1 uncultured Neomegalonema sp. | reverse complement strand
GCTGGCGCGGGTGCTGGTCTCGATGGTGGGGTCGGGGCATCCGCTCAATATCGACGGGATCGGCGGCGGCGCAGCGGTCACGACGAAGGTGGCGATGCTCTCGCGCTCGGATGATCCCTGGGCCGATATTGATTATTTCTTTGCTCAGGTCAGCGTCGAGGATGCCCGCGTCGATTTCAAACCGACCTGCGGTAATATCCTCGTCGGTGTCGGCCCCGCCGCACTCGAGATGGGCCTGATCGAGCCGACCGGTGATGTCACCGAGGTGCGCATTCGGGCCGTAAATACCGGGGCGCGGGTGTCTGCCCATGTCCGCACCCACGGCGGCGCGGTCCTCTACGATGGCGATCAAGCGATTGACGGCGTGCCCGGAACCGCCGCCCCCATCGACCTGATGTTCATGGATGTTGTGGGCGGGGCGACGGGGCAGATGTTTCCGACCGGCGCGCGCACCGACACGATCAACGGAGTCGAGGTGTCCTGCCTCGACGTTGCCATGCCGATGGTCATCGCGCGGGCCTCTGATTTTGGCCTCACCGGACGCGAAAGCGCCGCCGAATTGGACGCGAATAGCGATTTTTATGCGCGGATGGAGCCGATTCGAGTGGCGGCGGGCGCTCGAATGGGGATGGGCGACGTGTCCAAATCGGTCACGCCGAAATTCGGTCTGATCGCGCCCCCGGTCGCGGGCGGTTCGATGCTGACGCGGTATTTCATGCCTCGCAACTGCCACCCGAGCCTCGCCGTCACCGGCTCGCAATGCCTGTCCGCCTGTCTGCTGTGCCCCGGCACGGTGGCCGAGGGGATTGGCTCGTTTGCGGATCACGGCCCGACGCCGTTGAGGCTGGAGCATCCCATGGGCCTGCTCGATGTTGTCGTAGACTATCGCCGCGATGGCTCGGCGTTCGAGATGACTTCGGCGGGGCTGGTCAGAACCGCACGAAAGCTGGCCTCGGGCAGCGTCTTCATCCCGCGCCATGTCTGGACACCGGATTAGGATCGCAGCATTTTATCCATGGGGATGCAAAAGGGAGCCGACGATGTCCTATGAAGCCTGCCTCATCCGCGCCCGCGCCGAATTGCTGGAGGCGCAGGCGTTGTTGACCGACGAAATTCGGACATATCCGACGCCGATTTCGGGCTGCGATGCGCAATACAACTTTCTGATCGGCCAGCGCGGATCGGTTGCCACGGCCTTGCGAGCGCTGGAACAACCGCATTTCGTGCCGACCCCGCGTACCCTCGAACCCGGTGCGGGGGTTGAAAGCCGGTGAAGGTTCATATCCTCGATGACTGGTTCGACACCCTGCGCGGCTTGCCGTGTTTCCAGATGCTCAAGGCCCATGACGTTACGGTCTGGACGGATCACGAGGCGGACCCCGACCGGCTGGCGGCACGGGTCAAGGACGCGGAGGCGCTGGTCCTCTTTCGGGAGCGCACGAAGATCGGGCCGGACCTGCTGGATCAGTTGCCGAATCTGCGGCTGATTTCCCAGCGGTCGGCCTATCCCCATATCGACGTTCCGGCCTGTACCCGCAACGGCGTGCTGGTCTGCTCGTTCATGCCTGCGGCGGCGCCGTCCTATGCGGCGGCGGAACTGACCCTCGCGCTGATGCTCGCGAGCTATCGCCAGATCCCGGAGCAGGTCGCGGCGACCCGGGCCGGGCGCTGGCAGGTCGGTGTCGGGCGCACCCTGCGCGGGCGGACGCTGGGCCTCTATGGCTATGGCCGCATTGCGAAGGCGGTGGCGGGCTATGCCGAGGCCATCGGTATGTCCGTGCAGTGGTGGGCGTCGGAGGAGGGCAGGGCGCGCGCCGCCTCCGATGGGGTGCGGGTCGCCGACAGCCGCGAGGCGTTCTTTGGCTCGTCGGACATTGTCAGCCTGCACTTGCGGCTGAAGCCTGAGACGCGGGGCATCGTTACGGCGGATGACCTCGCCGCGATGCAGCCGCGTAGCTTGCTGGTCAATACCTCGCGTTCCGGCCTGATCGAAACCGGCGCGCTGGAGGCCGAGATTGCGAGGGGGCGCATCCATGCGGCGGTCGATGTCTATGACGAAGAACCGCTGCGCGATCCGTCGCACCCGCTATTGACCCATCCGAACGTCTTGCCGACGCCGCATATCGGCTATGTGACCGAGGATGAATTCGATCTTCAGTTCGCCGATATTTTCGAGCAGGTGAACGCCTATGCCGCCGGTACGCCGATTCATATGATCAACCCCGAAGCCCAGAGCGGGTGAGATCGAGGCCGCGACAGCAAACCTGTCGCCGCCCCATCGTCGATGATCATCCGGCCTGTTGCATCGGTTCCGGCGCGGATTTCTCCCGGCGGATCATCAGCTTGTTCAGCGCATTCACATAGGCGCGAATCGAGGCGACCATGGTGTCGGTATGAGCGGCATGGCCGGTGACCAGCTTGCCATCCTCCTCCATCCGCACGCTGACCTCGGCCTGGGCATCGGTGCCGTGGGTCACCGCGCTGACCTGATAGAGTTGCAACCGTGCCGTGTGCGGGATCAGCGCCTTGATCGCGTTGAACGAGGCATCCACGGGGCCGTCTCCGGATTCTTCGGCTACGCGTTCTTCGCCGTCGATTTCCATGACGATCTTGGCTTTTTGCACGCCGGTGCCGAAGGTTCCCTCGACGGCGATGACCTGAAAGCGCGTGTGAGCACGCGACGTCTCGGTATCCTCGATCAGTGCAACGATATCGTCGTCATAGACCTCTTTCTTTGCATCAGCGAGGGCCTTGAAACGCACAAATGCCTCCTGAAAGGCATTGTCGCCGATGTCGAGGCCCAGTTGCGCCAGCTTGTCCTTGAAGGCGGCGCGGCCCGAGTGTTTGCCCATGACCAGATTGCTCTCGGTCAGACCCACATCCTCGGGGCGCATGATCTCGAATGTACCGGCATGTTTGAGCATCCCGTCCTGGTGGATGCCGGATTCGTGGGCAAAGGCGTTCTTGCCGACGATGGCCTTGTTGAACTGCACCGGAAAGCCGGAAACCGTGGCGACGATGCGGCTGAGGCCCATGATTTTCGTCGTGTCGATGCCGGTGTGGAAGGGCATGATGTCGGGCCGTACTTTCATGGCCATCACGACTTCTTCGAGGGCGGTATTGCCCGCACGCTCGCCCAAGCCATTGATCGTGCACTCAATTTGCCGCGCACCGGCCTCCACCGCCGCCAGCGCATTCGCCGTCGCCATGCCGAGATCGTTGTGGCAGTGGGTGGCGATAATGCATTTGTCCAGGCCGGGAACCTCGCGCAGCAACATGCGGATCAGCTCGGCGCTTTCGCCGGGGGCCGTGTAGCCGACCGTGTCGGGAATATTGATCGTAGTCGCGCCGCACTCGACGGCAATCGTGACCGCCTCGACCAGATAATCATGCTCGGTGCGGGTCGCGTCCATCGGCGACCACTGCACGTCGTTGCACAGCGAGCGGGCGAAGGTGACCGTCTCGCGAATTTTCTCCAGCACCTGCGCCTTGTCCATCGACAGCTGATGCTCGCGGTGCAGGGGCGAGGTGCCGATAAACGTATGAATACGCGGCTTTTTCGCGTGTTTCAGCGCGTCCCAAGCCCGCTGGATATCGTTCTTGGAGGCGCGGGCGAGGCCGCAGACGGTGGCGTCTTTCACGACGCGAGCGACTTCGCTCACCGCCTCGAAATCACCATCCGAAGCGATCGGAAAACCGGCCTCGATAACGTCAACGCCCATTTCATCGAGCAGGGTGGCAATGCGGATTTTTTCATCCAGCGTCATGGTCGCGCCGGGGGATTGTTCGCCGTCGCGCAGGGTGGTGTCGAAAATGATGACACGGTCGGCGGCGTGGTCGCCCGTGGATGGAGTCGGGGAATCAGTCATGGTCGCCTCGAAGGTCTGGAATGTGATGGTTCGGTGAAAGGCGTTGCGTCATCCCCTGAGCGCACACGCCGATTCCGACGCGCTCAGAGGCGAGTAAGAAGTAGCAGACCGCGTAGGGGTGCCGAAAACATCATGCTGCCACTCTGCAATTCGAAGGGTTGATGTCAAATTAATTCATACGAAGCGCGTGAACGAAACATATTCCCTGCCCGACGCATTGGCCCTTAAATTCAGAAAGGGAAGTGCCATGAGCCTGTTCAGAAAGCTCGCCAGCCGGTTCGATGACTGGCTCGACCGGCGCAGGATGGCGGATCGCGCCAGCGAAGAACAGGACGAGCCGGTCGTCGTGGTGCCCTATCCAGGCTTTGGCACAGGATCGAAAATCCATCTACGCGGGTCTGTGATCGAAGAATCGAGTCAGGAAAAACCGCCCTTCGACGGCGGTTTGCTCGAAGACCTGGCCGTTACAACCAAGCGGTTTCTGGCCGAGGAGATCATGGGCGCAACGGTGATCGTCACCTATGGCGGCGCGACCGTGACCTGTACCACCGACAGCGACGGTTTCTATTTTGCCGATCTCGACGCCGAGGTCGGCGAAGGCTGGCAAGAGGCGACAGTCACGCTGAAAGACTTTCCGGGCCGCGATCAGGCTCCGCTGACGGTCGCCTCGCCCTTCCTGGTGCCGCCCGCTGCCGCGCGCATCGGGATCATTTCGGATATCGACGATACCGTCATCCAGACCGGAATTTCGGAACCGCTGCGCAATATCCGCACGATTGTCGAATCCGATGCCGGGTCGCGGGTCGCGTTTGCTGGCCTCCCCGCGCTTTATCGTGCCTTGCAGCGAGAGGGCGAGGCGGCGGTGGTCAATCCGATCTTCTATGTCTCCTCTGGGTCGTGGAAGCTCTTTGATTTGATCAAAAGATTTATGCAGCTCAATGATATACCCGAAGGACCGATGTTCATGGACGATTGGGGTCTCGATGAGACCCGCTGGTTCAAAAGCTCTCACGGCAAACACAAGACGGCGATGATCGACCGTATCCTTGGCACTTATCCCGACCTCGACTTCATCCTCGTCGGTGACAGCGGCCAGCATGATGCCGAGATCTACGCCCAGGCCGTCCGCGATCATGGTTCGCGGATCAAGGCCGTCTGGATACGCGACGTAAGCTCTGACGCCCGTGATGCGGAGGTCGAAAAAGTAATCGCCGAGGCGCGCGCGCAAGATGTCGCCGTTTTTGCCGAGCCGGACTTGTTAGAAGCCGCCGTCGACGCGGCCCGGCGCGGCTGGATCACCGACGCCGATCTTGCCCGGGTTCGGTCCGATGTGGCGGCTCAAGAGGCAGCCGCCTGAGGGCCATTTTCCGCAACGCGAGCCACGGTGTTTTGTTGCCGTCATCGACTGAAAATATTTTCTCAAACTTCGCTTGCGACTCGAGACCCGCGGGGGTACACAACGCTCTCTGTCGCGGGATGGAGCAGCCCGGTAGCTCGTCAGGCTCATAACCTGAAGGTCGTAGGTTCAAATCCTACTCCCGCAACCATCTTTCCCTTGCAGGTGACGAAAGTCGCAAGGGAATGAATGAGGCGAGCCCCCGCAACCATCTTTCCCTTGTTGGCGTTAAGCGATTGAAATCGCTTAATTTACTGTTTGAACAGTTTGGTTTCGACCTGCTCTTCAACGCTTACGACATTACTGACGTACATCTGAGAGCCGGACACCTCTGATCCAAATTGGATCGGAAAAGCCTGTTATTTTCGGATCGTTGGTTGAGTCGTGGGCTGGAGAGCAGACCATGACGAAACGACCTATCGGAAAGCTTGGGGGAAAACGGTGTGCGCCGTTTTCGCTTCGCTTGACCTTTGAAGAACGTGTGCGGCTTGAGCAGCAGGCCGGGAATATGCCTTTGTCGGC
>CALGNO010000221.1 GCA_937958625.1 uncultured Neomegalonema sp. | reverse complement strand
CTTGCCGATGCAGCAGAACGGGGCGGCGGATTTGTCTTCTGCGCCCATCCATTTCATGACGACGACCCGGCTTTCGCGCACGCTGCCTTGGCCGACGGCCAGCAGGGCATTCATGCCGAGGCGCGCCATATCATCTTCGTCCAGCACCGAGACTTCCAGCCCGAGGTCCGACAGGGCCATCAGCCGGTCGGTGTAGCTTTCGGGATAGAGCACGTTGGCGGGTTCGCTGACCAGATCGCGGGTGAAGAACGTGCCCTCGGCGAGCGCGTTGGTGTCGACATCCGCCGCCTGTGCCGCTGCCGTGTCGGCCATGGCGATGGTGATCGCGCCGGGGCCGCGGTCGGTGGCAGGGTCGTCCTTGGTGCGGTATTTGTCGAAGGCATAGCGGCGCAGGCGCATCCCGAGGGCCAGCTTTGCCACCATTGCGGCGTCGCCGAATCCATCGGCAAAGACCGTCGCGCCGGGCTCGTCGAGCTTACCGAGGGCCGCGCCGAGCTTGCCGCCGATGGTGCGGGCCGCGTTGGCGGTCAGGGTGTCTTTCCCGAGGGAGACGACCAACAGCCGGTCAGCCTTCATGCCCGCCGGTGCAGGGATTTCGAGCACGCTGCCCGCCTTGTCTTTCAACCGCTTGGCGTCCCGCGCGCGCGTGATCGCCCCGCCGCTGGCCTCGTCCGCCTTGCTTGCGGCGTCCGTCAGGGAGGAGGGCGCGGCAAAGACGACGGCGGTTCCCGGCGTAGAGGTAATGGTGTCCGGGGATGCGTCGCGGAACGAAACGGTCATCGGGTAGCCTTTCGGTTGAAATCAGAGGGTGCCCTTGGCCTAACCCGTTCGCACGGGTTTTGCCAGTGGGCGCGTTGGCGCGCGGGGGAAGCAGGGGTGGGGATGATGCGGATATCGCCGTTAGATCGACTTTTGGCCTTGGGGGACGAAAGGTAGCGGCTCTTATTTTGCCAAAATCTGAACACCGCTACGGCACTGACCCAACCTCTTGTTCGAGGCGCGATTTAAGCTGTTCAATCACGTGTTGCGCGCTCGCTATATCCTTTGGACTGAGGCCATCTGCCAGCGCGTTCACCCAAGGCACCTGCAAAGCGAGGGCGCTTTCGTAGAGTTTTTTACCCTTCGGCGTCAGAAGCACGAGTTGCGCGCGCTTGTGATGGGGGTTGGGCTGGAACGCGACAATCCCTTCCGCTTTCAACTCGTTGACGATGCGCTGAATGCCTTGCCGGTGAAGTCCCATCGTCCGAGCGTGCCATGCCACGGGTTCGGGCCGTTCGGCATAGGCAATCGCCCCGAGAACCTGCCATCGGGCGCTGGTCAATCCGAGCTCGGCAACGAGCCGGTCCCCCGCCACCAACAGCCGACCGTTCAGCCGGAAGACATCCAAAATCAACTCTGTCACCGCTTCGCCGGTTTCGGTCCATCCGGTTTTTGGCATCTTTGCTCCAGATTCTTATTGACAATATGTTGTCAATTTGGTTTTCCGTGTTTGTCGAATTGACAACATGACACCAAATCGAATTCACGTTCAAGGAGTAAGTCAGATGGTAGAATTCAAACCGCTCGATCCCGCATTTCCGATCCAACAGCAGTTGGGCCTCGACGCCGGTCCTGTCGTTTTGATCAATCTGTTCACCGTCGATCCGGGCGACGAAGATGCGGTTGTCGAAGCATGGCGCGCCGATGCTCTCTGGATGAAAAAACAGCCGGGTTATATCAGCACGCAAATGCACAAGGCGGTCGGTGATAGCCTTATGTTCCTGAACTACGCGGTCTGGGATTCGATTGCGGATTTCCGCACGGCCTTCTCCAATCCCGAGTTCAAAAATGCGCTCAGCCACTATCCATCGAGCGCCGTCACGGCCCCGCATCTGTTCGAAAAGATTGCCGTACCCAACTGCTGTACCGCTTGAGGGGGCCGTCATGTCCCTGAAGAGTACACAGACCCGGTTCGGGTCGGTTGCCGTGACGCTTCACTGGCTGACCGCATTCCTGATCGTTGCCGTCCTTGCGTTCGGATTTGGGGCGGCGAGCATGACGGATGCCTCCGCCAAGGCGCAGATGCTCGCCGCGCATGTGCCGCTCGCCATCATTGTCGTGCTGCTGACGATTGGGCGCATTCTTTGGTGGTGGTTTGCCGACACGAAGCCCGTTCCGGTCATCGGCACACCGCGCTGGCAACAATCGAGCGCGCATGTGGTGCACATTCTGTTTTATGTCGTAATCCTCGGCATGGGCGCGAGCGGGATCGGGATGCTTGCCCTATCAGGAGCCGGACCGGCGATTTTCGGCGACACAGCAGGCCAGCTCCCCGACTTCTGGAACTACGCGCCTCGGGTTCCGCACGGGATTGGAGCAAGGGTGATGATCGCGCTTCTTGTGCTTCATGTCGGCGCGGCACTGTACCATCACTTCATCCGCCGAGACGGCCTGCTCCGCCGAATGTGGTATCGGTAGGGGGCAAGACGTTAAGACGACTGGCATTGCCTCTTTCTGACCAAACTTGACGACCCGGCAGATCATGAACTGCCCGCTCACCGCTACGCTAACCGACCGTCATCCGGCGATGCCTTGTCTTGACCTTGCCTGATTGTCCGCCTACGGCTCGATGATGCGTCTGATTGACCGGTATTTTTTGCGCCAGACCCTCGCGCCTTTTGTGTTTTTTACACTGGTGCTGACGGCGGTGATGTGGCTGGCGCAGTCTTTGCGGGTGATCGACCTGATTGTGAATAACGGTCAGAGCGCGTCGATCCTGTTCATGTTTGCCGGGCCGCTGTTGCCGCTGGTCCTGTCCATCGTCTTTCCGCTGGCGGCGCTGGGGGCGACGATCTTTGCGCTGAACCGGCTGATGACCGATTCCGAGTTGGTGGTTGTCTATTCGGCGGGGGAGGGGCGGTTGTCTTCCCTGCGCGCGGTCCTGATTTTCGGGGTTCTGGTCACGGTGATGCTGGCGATTATCACGACGTTGCTGGCTCCCCTCGGTGCGCGGTCCCTGCGTGAGAAAACCGCCGAAGTGCGCAGCGATATTGCCTCGGCGCTGATCCAGGACGGGCGGTTTATGCATCCCAGCGACGGCCTGACCGTCTATATCCGCGAGGCGAACGGGCCAGGGGATATGCGCGGGGTGATGGTCCATGATGCCCGCAATCCGGCCTCGCCGGTGACGTTCAACGCGCAGCGCGGTGCCCTGGTGAAAACCGATAACGGCCCGCGCCTCGTGATGTTCGAGGGGCTGGCCCAGCGCATTGATCCGAAGACGGATTCTCTGTCGCTGCTGCAATTCGACAAGATCGGCTATGATCTGTCCGAGTTCGTCTCGGACCCGGCAGAGCGCACGCGCAAGGCATCGGAGTTCTTTTTTCATGAACTGATCTGGCCCGAAGACCCGGATATTTCCGAGCGCGAATACGGGCGTTTCGTGTCCGAGGGGCATGAACAACTCAGCGCGCCGCTCTATGGGTTTGCCATCGTCGTCGTTGCGGCGGCGGTCATGCTGCTGGGGTCGTTCAACCGGCGCGGTTATCTCGGGCGGATGGTCATGGCCGCCGTGGCCGGGGTGGCCCTGCGCGCCGTTGGGCTAGGCTTTCAAAGCGTGGTCAAGGATAGCCCGTCGATGTGGGTAATTATGTATCTGCCGCCGATCATCGCCTCGGTCATCGCGCTGTGGTTCCTGTCGCGGGGTCGGTTCAGGCGGTCAGGCGATGCGAGCGGTGCGGAGGTGCCCGCATGACCTTGCCGCATTATATCGCTGGCCGCGTGACGCGAGTTTTTTTGACGGCGTTTCTCGCTGTTCTGCTGCTGATCGCGCTGGTTGATTTTATGGAGCTGCTGCGGCGGGCCGACGGGCGCGAGGGGCTGTTTTTCACAATGATCACCATGGCGTTTCTGCACGCGCCCAGCGTATCTATGAAGGCGCTGCCCTTCGTGATGCTGCTGAGTGCGATGTGGGCGTATATGGTGCTGGCGCGGTCCAGCGAGTTGGTGGCTGCGTTTGCCTCCGGCCTGTCCTTCTGGGGCATGGTTCGGCCCGGAATCGTGGCGGCGGCGATCATCGGTGGCATTGGCATTTGCGTCTATGCGCCGCTCGCCTCGGCGGCGCTCAATCTTTACGAGCAGATGTATCAGGAGAACTTCAAGGGCCGCGGTGCGCTGTTTTCGGTTTCCAGCGAGGGGCTGTGGTTGCGCGAGGGGGATGGCGAGGACCGGATCGTCATCCATGCCATCCGCACCAATGCCGAGGGCACGGAGCTGCGCGAGGCGACGTTTTATCGGTTCGACGCCGATGACCGGCTGAACGAGCGGATCGACACCCCCGTTGCCCTGCTGGCCGGGGAGGGTTGGATGCTTACCGGTGCGACGCTTCGCAAGGTGAATCTCGATTCGACCGAACCCCCCGAGGAGCGCACGATTCCGTTCCTGCGGATCGCGACCACCCTCAGCCCCGAAGAAATCCAGAACAGTTTCGTGCAGCCGGACTCGATCTCCTTCTGGCGGTTGCCGGAGGTTATTCGCGGGATGGAGGAATCGGGGTTTTCGGCCCGGCGACATATCGCGCATTTCCACGCGATGCTCGCTTTGCCTGCCTTGCTGGCGGCGATGACCCTGATTGCGGCGGCGTTTGCCATTCGCCCGCCGCGCTTTGCCAATCCCGGCGTGATCGCGCTAGGTTGCGCTTTGACCGGATTTGGCATCTATTTCCTGAGCGACGTCAGCATGGCCCTTGGC
>CALGNO010000220.1 GCA_937958625.1 uncultured Neomegalonema sp. | reverse complement strand
CGCGTCTTCGTCCAGAATGGCCGCGCCGGGGGTCACCGGGCCGGAGACGGAGACTTTGACATATTGCTTGCGCAACTCGGTCTTGTGCTTCATGCGCGCGACGATCTCCTGGCCGACATAGCAGCCTTTGCGGAAATCGACGCCGTTCATGCGCTCGAACCCGGCTTCGAGGATATAAGTATCGTTCGGGATCAGGTCGCTATCGCTTTCGGGGATTGTCAGCGACAAACGATGGACATCGTAGTCTCCCGGAGTCGCCCCCTCCAGCGCCGCCGCTATCTCCGCTTCGCCATAAACCCGCCAGCCCAGTGCAGGGTCTCGCGGATCGGGCAGGCCGCCCGAGGGGGCATCACCGCCCCATATCGCGGCGACGGATAGGGGAAGGCGCTCCAGCGTGATCGGGCGGCGAAGTTTGTACATTGTCAGGCGCTTTGCCAACGCATCGGCCTGTGCCGCCGCCACGTCGAGCAGATAATTGCCGTCGGCGGTGCGCATGACGAAAAAGTCGCTGAGATATTTGCCTTGCGGGGTCAACAGCGCGGCATAAACCAGAGTGTCCGGCGTTGCGGCGCTGACGTCGTTCGTGACCAGCGATTGCAGGAAGTCGGCCTGTTCTTCCGCAGGCCCGCCGAAGACGATGGCCGCGCGTTCCAGTGCAGCTCCGTGGCTTTGTCGGCTCGCCATGTCTGGTTCTCCATGTTACGCGGTGCGGATCAACGAGAGGAGCCTCACCATGCCCGCCGCCTTCGATCTCATCGTCAAGAACGGAACCGTCGTCAACCAGGATGGTATCGGCCACGCCGATATAGGGGTGACAAACGGCCAGATCGAGGCCATCGGCGATTTGGGACACCGCGACGCGGGCGAAGTGATCGACGCAACGGGCCTGCATATCCTGCCCGGCGTCATCGACAGTCAGGTGCATTTCCGCGAGCCGGGGATGGAGCATAAGGAAGACCTCGCCAGTGGCTCGCGTGCCGCCGTGATGGGCGGGGTGACGGCGGTGTTCGAGATGCCGAATACCAAGCCGCTGACGACCACCGCCGATGCCCTTGCGGATAAGATCGACCGGGCGACCGGGCGCATGTTCTGTGACTTTGCGTTCTATTTCGGGGCCACCGCCGAGAACACCGCCGATCTGCCGGACGCCGAGCGCCTGCCGGGGTCCGCCGGGATCAAGATGTTCATGGGGTCATCCACCGGCGACTTGCTTGTCGACAAGACCGAACACGTCCGCAAGGTGCTGGCCAGCGGGCGGCGGCGGGTCGCGGTTCACTCGGAAGAAGAAGACCGTCTGATCGAGCGGATGCCCCTGCGCCGCGCGGGTGATCCGTCTTCCCACCCTGAGTGGCGCGATGTCGAGGCGGCGGTCCTGTGTACGCGGCGCCTGATTGCGCTGGCGCGGGAGACGAACCGGCGGGTGCATGTGCTGCATATCTCGACCGGTGACGAGATTCCGATCCTCGCCGCGAACAAGGATTTGATCACATCCGAGGCTACGCCGCATCACCTGACCCTGTGCGCTGAGGATTACGCGCGCCTCGGCACCTATATCCAGATGAACCCGCCCGTCCGCGATGCCTCGCACCGGGACCGGATCTGGGCGGGGATCGCTGATGGCACCATCGATGTGCTGGGGTCTGATCATGCGCCCCACACGCGCGAGGAAAAGGACAAGCCCTATCCCGATTCGCCCTCAGGCATGACCGGGGTGCAAACGCTGGTGCCGATCATGCTGGACCATGTGAATGCGGGACGACTGAGCCTCGAACGGTTTGTCGATCTGACGTCTCACGGTCCCAATCGCATCTTCAATATCGCGCGCAAGGGCCGGATTGCGGCGGGTTACGATGCCGACTTTACCGTTGTCGATCTAAAGGCCCGGCGCGAGATCACCGATGGCTGGATCGAGTCCAAACCCGGCTGGACGCCTTATCACGGCAAGACCGTCACTGGCTGGCCTCGCGGCACCATCATTCGCGGTCGGCGCATGATGTGGGACGATGAGATCATCGGCGAGGCGGGCGGCGCACCGGTACAGTTCTCCGAGGGGTGGACGGGATGAGGCACGCTATCATCCGTTCCGAGTCATGATCCCGCGCGAGATCGGGTATCGTGAATTTGTGATCCTTATGGCGTCGCTGATCGCGATGGTGGCGCTGAGCATCGACGCGATGTTGCCCGCGCTGCTCGACATCGGCAAAGACCTCGATGCCGCCGACCCCAACGACCCGCAACTGGTGATCGGGCTGTTTTTTCTGGGGCTGGCCTTCGCACAGGTTATCTACGGCCCGCTATCCGACAGCTTCGGGCGGCGGCGGCTGATCTTTGTCGGCCTCGGCATTTATCTGCTGGGGAGTGCGCTGTGTCTGGTGTCCGAGTCGCTGCCGGTGCTGATCGCCGGGCGCGTCATTCAGGGCATCGGTGCTGCCGGGCCGCGCATCGTCGCCAATGCCGTGATCCGCGACAAGTATTCGGGCCGCACCATGGCAAGCGTCATGTCGGTAATCATGAGCGTTTTCATCGTCGTCCCCGTCTTTGCTCCGCTGATTGGACAAGGCATCATCGCCCTGTCGGGCTGGCGCGCGATCTTCTGGTTCTTTGCGTTGCTGGCCATCGGGGCGATGCTCTGGACAGCGGTGCGCCTGCCCGAGACCCTGCCGCCCGAAAAGCGAAAGCCGCTACGGTTCGGAACGGTTTTCGCGGCAATGCGCGAGGTGGTGACGACCCGGCAATCCTTCGGGTGCACGCTTTGCATGGGGATGGTCTTCGCGTCGTTCCTCGCGTTCCTCAGCACGGCCCCTCAGATTTTGGGCGAGGCGTATGAGTTGGGCGAGTGGTTCCCGCTGACATTTTCTTGTCTGGCGGCGGGGATTGGATTTACCTCGGCCATCAATTCGAAACTGGTGTTGAAATACGGGATGCAGCGGATGGCGAGCATTGGCATTGGAGTCATCATCGGCGCATCGCTTGGTTTCGCGCTTTGGTCCGTCGTTATCGGGATGCCGCCGCTTGGTATCGCGCTGTTGTGGCTGGCCTGTTCCGCGGGGAGTATCGGCATCGTGTTCGGCAACCTCAACGCTATGGCGATGGAACCGCTGGGCCATATCGCGGGGGTCGGCGCGGCGGTGATCGGGTCGATCTCGTCGTTGATTTCGGTCACCGTCGGCTCGCTGATTGCGCGGAGCTATGATGGCACGGCGCTGCCCGTCGCGATGGGCTATGTCATCTGCGGCGGCGCGGCTTTGCTGGCCTTGCGCTGGGCGGCGAGCCAGCGGGTGCGGCGGGTGCAGCCATGAGCGCGCCGGTTTCGGTTATCATCCCGACCCTGAATGTCGGGACGGCGATCATGCCGACGCTGGCCAGTCTGGTCGAGGCATCGGCGGAGGGCCTGGTCGGCCAGGTCATCATTGCCGATGGCGGTTCAACCGATGGCATAGCCGAGATTGCCGAGGAAGTCGGCGCCGATTTCGTCACGGCTTCGCCGGGGCGCGGCGGACAGCTGCGCGCCGGGGCCGAGGCAGCGCGCGGGTCGTGGCTGCTGTTCCTTCATGCCGACACGGTTCCCCTCGACGGTTGGTCACAACAGGTCGCGCGGCATATCGAGCGCCACCCGGAAAAGGCAGCGCATTTCCGCCTGCGCTTTGACAGCGACCGCCGTTATGCGCGCTGGACCGAGGGTTGGACGAATATTCGCGCCCGCTGGCTCAAGCTGCCGTTTGGCGATCAGGGCCTGCTGATCTCGCGCGCGCTCTATGACGAGATCGGCGGGTACGAGGCGATCCCGCTGATGGAAGACGTCGCGATCATCCGTGCGGTAGGCCGAAAGCGCCTGCGCGAGTTGCCCGCGACCGTCGTGACAGACCCCGTGCGGTACGAGCGCGAGGGGTACTGGCGGCGGGGCTGGCGAAACTGGGGGTATCTGACCCTTTACCGGCTGGGTGTTTCGCCCGATAGTCTCGCCGCCCGCTACCGAAAATGAAGGGAACCGCCCGATGGACGCCATTACCGAAGAAGACCTGACCACGGACCATTCCCACGATCCGCACTGGAATGACCGGTGCGATCTGGCGGCGGCGTTTCGCTGGGCCGAGCGGTATGACCTGCATGAAGGTGTGGCGAATCACTTCTCGCTGGCGGTCTCCGATAACGGGAAGCAGTTCCTGTGCAACCCGAACCAGCGCCATTTCAGCCGGGTTTGCGCGTCCGAGCTGTTGCTGCTGGATGCCGATGATCCGAACGCGCTGGACCGGCCCGATGCGCCGGACCCGACGACCTGGGGCCTGCACGGCGCGCTGCACCGGCGCGTGCCCCATGCCCGCTGTGCCCTGCATGTGCATTCGCACTATGCGACGGCGCTGGCGTGTCTCGAAGACCCGGTCCTGCCGCCCCTCGACCAGAATGCCTGCATGTTCTACGACCGCCAGATTATCGACGGCGAGTATGGCGGGTTGGCTTTCGAAGATGAGGGCGAGCGCTGCGCCGCGATGTTCTCCGACCCGCGCAAGAAGGTCATGGTGATGGGCAATCACGGCATCATGGTCATTGGTGAGACCGTGGGCGACGCATTCAACCGGCTGTACACGTTCGAGCGGGCGTGCCGGACCTATATCACGGCGCTGTCGACCGGACGCCCGATCAAGTTGCTCTCCGGTGCGGTGGCGGAAAAGGTCGCGCAGGAGATCGAAAGCTATCCCGTGTCCCATGACCGTCATCTCGCCGAATTGCGGTTGATCCTCGATGAAGAAGGCTCGGATTACGCCGAGTGACGCCAACGCTTGTTATCTTCGTCAAAGAGCCTTCTCCGGGCCGTGTGAAAACGCGGCTCGGTGCGGGGATCGGCATGACGGCGGCGGCCCAATGGTTCCGGCGACAAAGCCTGTCGCTCGTCCGGCGCTTATCCCGAGACGCGCGGTGGCGCACCGTGCTGGCGGTATCGCCGGACCGCGCGGGGCTGCTGAGTCGGTTCTGGCCCTCGCATCTGCCTCGCTGGCCCCAGCGTAGCGGCGACCTCGGCGCGCGGATGGGTCGGGCGCTGCGCGAGAACGGGCCGGGACCGGTGGTCATTGTCGGGGCCGACATTCCCGGAATCCAGCCACACCATATCGCGGCTGCGTTCGAGGCGCTTGGCTCTCACGATGCGGTTTTCGGTCCTGCTCCTGATGGCGGCTACTGGCTGATCGGGATGCGCGGGGCGCGGGTGCCGCGCGGGTTTATGACCGGCGTCCGCTGGTCCCATGCGAAGACGCTGGAGGATACGCTGGCGACGTTGCCAACGGGCGCGCGGGTGGCGATGCTGGATGTCTTGGATGACGTTGACACGGCAGATGACTTGAAGAGGTTATCTTGCTGATTGAGCGGATTTTTCAGCGCGTAACGCTCTCACACGTTCGGCGAGGCGTTCAACCTCTGAATCTTCAACCAACATCTCCTGCAAGTCTCTTTGCGTATTGAAAAGATACTCACAATTGGTGCCATTCGGGCCGACCGCCTTGTCGATGATCCGGGCCTTTTCATCCAGTGACAGATCGCGGCGGTAATCGCCATTTACCGGATTGATGACGTAGCACAGCGCCTCGACCCGTCGGCCATCGCTCAGGGTCATCGGATTGAAAGTCTCGACATAAGATCCCCGGTCAAGTTCCCGATCTTGCAGGTATTCCCGTGTCTCAGTGGCATGTTCTGCGCCGACCAGATAGGCAACGCCCCGACACACCGCGCCCTCATGCGGCTCCAAGGCCAGTACCAGCCCCGGAAATTCGGGCGTGCCGCGATAGCGGACCGAGGCGAGGCAAAAGCTGCGGCGATGGTCGCTGAGTTCGGCCACACTGCGCTCTCGATACGGGAAACCCGGATTCCACATCAGCGAGCCGTAGCCAAAAACCCAGAATTCGCTCGACATAGGAACCTTACCCATCACCATTCGTGATGCTCTATACCCAAGGGCGGGGCGCGACGCGACAGGAGAAAGCCATGGGCAGAAAGACAAGCTGGATACTGGCGATCATCGCCTTGCTGTTCGCCGCATGGACGGCGGCGTGGTTCTGGGGGCGGGGCGAGATTCGGGCCTCCCTCGACACCCAGATAGACGAGTGGCGCAAGCAAGGGGTCTTTGCGTCATATCAGGGATTGGAAATCGGCGGTTTCCCCTTCGCTTATCGGGGGCGGATCGTTGAACCGGCGAGCATCGGCACGGTGCAGACGGCGCAGGGCCCGGCGCGCGCCGACTGGCAGGCCGAGTGGATCGATTTCGATAGCTCTCTCGGCGACCCCGGCGTCGTCAATTTCACCCTGCCACAACTCCAGAAAGCGCGGATCACGCCGGAGGGAGCCAGCCCCATCGACCTGACCATTCGGTCGGATAGCATGGGCGGACAGGCCGCGCGCGGCACCGATACTGTGCGGGTCGAGGGGCGAGGCGGGAATGTCGCGGTTGAGGCCGTCCAATCCGCCGGTCCGCCGCTCTCGCTGAAAATGGGGTCCTTCCTCGCCAGTGCCGCCGCGCCGGTGGACCGCGCCGGACAAATCGAGGGGTCTGTGCGCCTCGCCGATGCAACGGCCAATGCTGCGGCCTGGAGCCTGATTGACCCGTTCGCGGGCTTCCCGCGCGCGCCGGTTTCGCTCAGCGCCGATGTGCTGGCGGACGTGGTGCCGGGGGAGGGCGGCGGTCAGGCGTCGATCGGTGCAGTGACGCTGAAATCGCTCGACGCGCAGATTGCGGGGCTTTCCCTCGCAGGGGAGGGACAGGCATCGCTAAAGGGTGGCACGCCCGATGGCGAGATTACCCTTGGATTCAACGGCTTGGGATCATTCATTGACAATGCGGCCAAAGCTGGATTCCTGCCTGAAAGTCAGGCTGGTATCTATCAGTCGATGCTCGGAAATTTTGCCCGCCGGGATGAGGGCGGGCGACAGGTGTTCAAGGTCGCGTTTCGTCAGGGCTATATCTTCGTCAACGGTCTGCCGACGTTCATTCCCGTACCGCGCATTCAGTAAAGTGCGGGGTCAGACGCCGACGATCAGCAAAAAGATCAATATGGCGATGGTCACGACCGTTGTGATCACACAGACCTTCATAAAACCGTCGAAGGTGTTTTCTTGCGTCGAGACATCCATCTCGCCAGCCTCGAACTTCTCGGGATCGTAGTCGTTGCTCATGGGAATCTCGCCTCCGTCTTGCTTTGCGGGGACGTTATGCCGATGCGTTCGCGAAAGTCCATACGGGGGAGGGCGAATCTCGGCGCTGGCAGTGGAAAACGCCGCGCCGCTCTGCTAAGTGGCCTCGATCCATCGCCAAGAGGAATACCCCGATGAGCGCGCTCGACGATCTTCGCACGAAATATCTCTCCGCCGTGAACGCGGCCAGCGACGAGGGGGCGCTGGAGGAGGCGCGGATTGCGGCGCTCGGCAAGAAGGGTGAAGTGGCGCTGAAAATGCGCGAACTTGGCAAAATGACCCCGGAGGAGCGTCAGACCGCTGGTCCGGCCCTGAACGCGCTCAAGGATGAGATCAATACCGCGATCACCGCCAAGAAGGCGGCGCTTGGCGATGCCGCGCTGAACGAGCGGCTGGCGACCGAATGGCTCGACGTGACCTTGCCGCCGCGCCCGCGCGCCCAAGGGACGTTGCACCCGATTTCTCAGGTAACTGAAGAAGTTACGGCGATTTTTGCCGATATGGGATTCAATGTGAAAGAGGGTGCGCAGATCGAGGATGACTGGCACAACTTCGACGCCCTGAACATCGTGCCCGAACATCCCGCCCGCGCCGAGATGGACACGTTCTACATGGCGCCGAAGGCCGATGGCACTCGCCACGTCCTGCGCACCCATACCTCGCCGGTGCAGATTCGCACGCTGGAGGCCGAGGGTGCGCCCGTCCGCTTTATCGCGCCGGGACGGGTCTATCGCTCGGATTACGATCAGACGCATACGCCGATGTTCCATCAGGTCGAGGGCATGGCCATCGACCGCCACATCACCATGGCGAATCTGAAATGGACGCTGGAAGAATTCGTGAAGGCGTTCTTCGAGGTCGACGACGTCGAACTGCGCTTTCGGGCCTCGCACTTCCCGTTCACCGAACCCTCGGCAGAAGTTGACATCCGCTGTTCGTGGGAGGGCGGCGTGCTGAAGGTCGGCGAGGGCGATGACTGGCTGGAAATCCTCGGCTCCGGCATGGTGCATCCCAAGGTGCTGTCGAATTGCGGCATTGATCCCGCCGAGTGGCAGGGCTTTGCTTTCGGAGTCGGTATCGACCGGATTGCGATGCTGAAATACGGCATTCCTGACTTGCGCGGTTTCTTCGAGAGCGATCTGCGCTGGCTGCGCCATTACGGGTTCAAGGCGCTGGACGTGCCGACGCTGCATGGCGGTCTCAGCGCCTGACCGAACTCGCCGCCTATGCCGGACTGTTCCTGACCGCGCTGGTTGCCGCGACACTGTTACCGGCGCAGTCTGAGCTTGCGCTGGCCGCGCTGTTGGTGTCGGGCGATTTCTCGACGGTTGGGTTGTTGGTGAGCGCGACCCTTGGGAATATTCTGGGATCGGTCATCAACTATTGGCTTGGCTGGTTTTCGGGTCGTTTTGTCGGCAGGCGCTGGTTTCCGGTCAAGCCCAATACGCTGGAGCGCGCCCGTAACTGGTATGCGCGGTATGGCCGGTTCTCACTGCTGCTGAGTTGGATGCCGATTATCGGCGACCCGATTACCGTTGCCGCAGGCATCATGCGCGAACCGTTGTGGCGGTTTCTGCTGTTGGTGACGATTGCAAAGGCGGGGCGTTATCTCGTCGTCGCGGCAGTTGCACTGGAATGGCAATAGCCGCGACGACCAAGCCTTGGTTAGCGGAAGTTCTCTTCGAGAATGAGATTCCCCTTCGTGGCCCCGGCTGAAATCCATTGGTTCAGCGGCGTGGACTCTGCGCCCGAGCGGTAATAGGCGGCCTTGTTCCACCAGATATACCAGTCGCCGTTTTCGTCCCTCAACGGTGTGGCGTAGAAGAATTCGTCCCAGTCATAGTTCCAGGTTTCGCGGGTGCCGGACCAGGTTATGTCGCCGGACAGGCTGATATCGACATCCTTGATCTCGTCGCGGGTCACGGTCTTTTCGCGCGTGACGATGTCGGCGGAGGTCAGGACGACGGGACCGTGCTCGCCGAATTCGTATTTGGGCCGGGCGAGCAGATCCTTCGCGATGCTCAGGCGCTCGGCATCGGTGCTGGCGGGGTCGGGCATGACCGATGCGCCGACGGCCTCGATCCGCTGTTCGCCATAGCGTTTGCGCAGGGCAATGACCTCGTCAACGCGGGCTTGCTTTGCGGCGCTGACGGTGCCGGTCTTGGCCTTTTCATAGGCGGCAAAGGATTCGGCCATCGCAAGCTGACTATCGAGGCGGCTGTAGATTGCCTGCTCCGCCCCCTCGGCGAGAAACGCCCGCGCCAAATCTTGTTTGTCGGCGGGGTCTAAATCGCGGAAATAGCCGAGGGCGTGCGGCTTATCCTGAAAGTCGAATTGCGAGGCGAGGTTACGTTCGGTCTCCTCGACCGCTGCGACGGCGTCGCGGGCCTGCTTTTGTGACCAGCTATACATGCGCTGGATGTCCTGCTTGTCGTAGGGGCCGCCCTGACTGACGCTGCCAGCAACGATGGGCAGCGGGTTCGCCCCGCCGATGCGGCTGACCTCTGACATGATGCGGGCGGAGGTGGTCTGAACGGCGTTTATGCGATCGACCCACTCCTGCGCCTCGGCCTCGGTAAAGGGCGCGAGCAGGGATTTCGGGGCTTTGTTTCCGGCCATAGCGGCGTCGAGCGCGGCAAGCTCGGCCTGCACGGCATCATTGCCCGCCTTCATCGTTTTTGCCGCGCCGAAGGCGGTACTGAGCGATGCACGGAGGGTTTGATATTCCTCGACGGCTGCGGTCACCGTCGGGTCGCCCTTGAAGGGGCCATAGGCGCTGATGGCCTTGGCATAATCGCCCATGTCCTTTTTGTATTTCTCGACGCCGGCAGCGGTCTGCATGTCTTCCGCGCCCTTGGTCTCGACCCGTTTTCGCGTGCGCTGCATTTTGGCGATGAGGGCGTTGAGCTTGATCCGGGCGCTGGAATCAAGTTTTGGCGTGCCCGCTGCGGGGGCCGGAGCCGCCGGAGCCGCCGCTTGAGCGGGCGCTGCCGCCGGTGCCGCGCCGCTGCCCATGACGGCGGCAAGTTCCTGTTGAAGGGCCGTCAGTTGTGCCTGCGCCGCGGCCCATGCCGGATCGGTATTGGCCGGGTATTTTTTCAATGCATTCGCATAGCTATCGACGCGCTGTTTGAACTGCTTGGCTTTAAAAGCATCCGCCGCGAGGGCAGCGCCCTGACCGGCAAGGCTCTGGCGGGATTTGGCGATGGTTTGCGCCAGCTTGTTGACCTTGAACTGCATACTGGAGGACAGGTCTTGCGCCGCTGCGGGCTGGACGAAGGCTAGCGGCGTGTTCCGTGCCATGAACTCATTCGCCCCGGTCGCCGCGAGGGCCGCAATCAAAACAGTCGTGAAACGCATGGATCTTCCTTTCCGTTGGTTGCGCAATGCTACCACAGGATCAGAAACGCGCTAGAGGCGAAAAATTTTGCGACACACCTGTTAGCGGCGAAAGCAGCAAACGAAAGCACTGAATGTTGTATCTGGCGAGAGCATATCCATATATCTAGTGTTGTGCCGCGTCGCACATCGACACTGGAGACCTCTTGTGAATAAACGCGACTTCCTGAAATCGACCGCAGCGCTTGCCGCCGCTCCCGCAATTATCAGCCGCACGGCGATGGCCGCCGCTTCCCCGGCAGAGCGCTTGAACCAGCGCGCGGCCCTCAAAGACCGCGGGCCGACGCCTGCCTATGTGTTCGACAGCGACCGCAATACGATGACGTTCTATCGCGCCGATGCGAACAGCTTCTCGACATTCGCCTACATGGCGGCCTAAGGCGCGGTGCGACCGGTAGCCCCTGTGCCCGCCGGTCGCATATCTGCCCCTGACTATTTGTCTCATAGCTCTAGATGCGTGGAATAACGCGCTAAAAGTACGCTGGAGACATCGCATGTTCGACGGAATGACGGCTGAGTTGCTGGCGCGGATACAATTTGCATTCACAGTCTCTTTTCACATTGTTTTTCCAGCATTTTCAATCGGCCTCGCGAGTTACCTCGCTGTTCTGAATGCCCTCTGGCTGTGGAAAAAGAACCCGGTCTATCTGTCGCTCTTCAACTATTGGAAGAAAATTTTCGCCGTCGCTTTCGGCATGGGTGTCGTATCCGGCATCGTCATGTCGTATCAGTTCGGCACCAACTGGTCGGTATTCTCTGATCGCGCGGGGCCGGTTATCGGGCCGCTGATGGCCTACGAGATATTATCGGCATTCTTTTTGGAAGCCGGATTTCTCGGGATCATGCTGTTCGGGCGGGACCGCGTAGGTCCCGGTCTGCACATGTTCGCAACCGGCATGGTCGCCTTTGGCACCTTGCTGTCGGCAACGTGGATTCTGTCGGTGAATTCGTGGATGCATACCCCGGCGGGTTTCAGCATTGCCGAAAACGGCCAGTTCGTGCCCGAGGACTGGTGGGCTATCGTCTTCAACCCGTCCTTCCCTTATCGCCTGTTGCACATGGTTCTGGCCGCTTATCTGACGACCGCCTTCGTCGTCGGTGCCACCGGCGCGCTGCATTTGCTGCGCAATCGCGAGAACCCGCGAGCCCGCAAGATGTTCTCGATGGCGATGTGGATGGCCGTCATCGTGACCCCGTTGCAGATCGTCGCGGGCGACCTGCACGGTCTCAACACCCTGGAGCATCAACCGGCGAAGGTGATGGCCATGGAAGGTCATTACGACAGCTATCCGGAGGGCGGCCCGCTGATCCTGTTCGGAATTCCGAACGAAGATGAGAAGCGGATCGACTATGCCATCGAAATACCAAAGCTTTCGAGCCTGATCCTAAAGCATGATCTCAACGCGCCCCTCGATGGTCTGGATACGATTCCCGACGATCAGGAGCCGCCCGTCGCCATCGTCTTTTACAGCTTTCGCGTGATGATCTCGATTGGCTTTGCCATGCTGGCGCTTGGTATCTGGAGCCTGTGGCGGCGCTGGCAGGGCAAGCTTTATGAGGCACCGTGGCTGCACCGGGCGATGGTGGCGATGGGACCGTCGGGCTTCGTCGCCGTGCTGGCGGGCTGGATCACGACCGAAGTGGGCCGACAGCCCTACACCGTCTACGGCTACATGCGCACATCGGAATCCCTTGCCCCGATCGAGGCCCCCGCCGTTGCCGCCTCGCTGACCGCCTTCATCATCGTATACTTTTTCATCTTCGGAGCGGGGACGTATTATCTGCTGCGCCTGATGGGCATGCCGCCGAAAGAGGTCGAGATCGAGCTTGATCCCGAAGACGGCCCAACCCGGACCTCGGGCATCACGCCGATCCAACAGCTCAATTCGACCGCGATGGTGGGGGAGTAAGACGATGGAACTCGATCTTCCTTTCATCTGGGCGGGTATCATCGCGTTCGCGGTACTGGTCTATGTGGTGCTCGACGGCTTCGATCTCGGAATCGGTATCCTGTTCCCGTTTCTCGAAAGCGAGGCCGAGCGCGATCTGGCAATGAACTCGGTCGCTCCGGTCTGGGATGGCAATGAGACGTGGCTGGTCCTTGGCGGCGGCGGTCTGTTCGCCGTGTTTCCGCTGGCCTATGCCACCGTTTTGCCCGCGCTCTATGTGCCCATTACCGCCATGCTGCTCGCGCTGGTCTTTCGCGGCGTTGCCTTCGAGTATCGCTGGCGGACCAAGCGGTGGAAGGGCGTGTGGAACTTCGCCTTCTTCGGCGGATCGGTCGTTGCGGCCTTTACCCAGGGCGTGGCGTTGGGGGCGCTGGTGCAGGGCATCGAGATCGAGAACCGCGCCTATGCGGGCGGCTGGTGGGACTGGCTGACGCCGTATTCGATCCTGACCGGCGTTGGTGTCACCGTCGGCTACACGCTGCTGGGCGCGACATGGCTGAACATGAAGATCGAGGACATGTTTCAGGAGCGGATGCGGAAAATCAGCTTTAAGCTCGCCTATGCAACCCTTGCCCTGATGGGTGTGGTGAGCCTCTGGACGCCGTTTTTGGATGCGGTATATTTCGGTCGCTGGTTCGCATGGCCGTCGCTGCTGTTCACGGCGATCATGCCGGTGCTACTGCTCTATACCAGCTACATCCTCTTCACCGGCCTGCGCGACAAGCGCGATCATTCTCCGTTCGTGGCGGCGGTCTCGCTGTTCGTGCTCGGCTTTATCGGCATCGGGATCAGCTTTTATCCCTATATCGTGCCGCCGAGCCTCTCGATCTACGAGGCTGCGGCCCCGGACAAGAGCCTGATGTTTGCACTGGTCGGGACGGTGGTGCTGATCCCGATGATCCTCGGCTACACGATCTACGCCTATTACGTGTTCTGGGGTAAGGTGAAGCCCGAGCACGGGTATCACTGATGCGGCGGCAGACATGGGCGAGGCTGGCCTGGTTCGTCGGAATCTGGCTGGCGGGGGTCGGTACGATCTACGCCATCGCGCTCGTAATCCGGGCTGCGATCCTCTGAGCCTTTGCGCGGCGGATCATTTCGGCTAAACCGCCTGCACATCTTACCGCAGGCGGACCCCGACCGATGAAATTCACGCTTTCCTGGCTCAAGACCCATCTCGAAACCGAGGCGGGCGTCGAAGAGATTGCCGAGGCCCTCACCGATTTGGGCCTGGAGGTCGAGGGGGTCGAGAACCCTGCCGACACCCTCGGCGCATTTCGCATCTGCCGCGTGATCGAAGCGGTGCAGCATCCCAATGCCGACCGCCTGCGCCTTTGCCGGGTCGAGGCATGGCCGAACGGTCCCGATGCACCGTCGGAAGAAGTGCAGGTCGTTTGCGGCGCGCCCAATGCGCGGACCGGTCTGGTCGGTGTCTTTGCGCCCACGGGCACCCATGTTCCGGGGACGGGCGTTGATCTGAAGCCCGGTGTCATCCGCGGTGTCGAATCGAACGGAATGTTGTGCTCGGAACGCGAGTTGATGATCTCCGACGACCATGACGGTATTATCGACCTGCCCGAGGATGCCCCGATGGGCGCGCGGTTCATCGACTATCGCGACCTGAATGATCCGGTGATCGACATCGCCATAACGCCGAACCGTCCCGATGCCCTCGGGGTGCGCGGCGTGGCGCGCGATCTGGCAGCGCGCGGCATCGGCACCCTGAAACCGGCCCCGACCGAGGCGATACCCGGCACCTTCCCGTCGCCCATCGGCGTGATGCTGAAAGACGACGTAAGTGACAAGGCCTGTCCGCTATTCGTGGGTCGCTACATACGCGGCGTAAAGAACGGCCCGTCGCCCGATTGGCTGCAACGCCAGCTAAAGGCCATCGGCCTGCGCCCGATCAATGCGCTGGTCGATATGACGAATTTCATGACCTTCGACCGCGCGCGGCCCCTGCATGTCTTCGATGCGGATAAGGTCACCGGCAACATTCATGTGCGCCTGTCCCGGCCCGGTGAAAGCCTGCTTGCGCTGGATGGCAAGGAATATGCCTTCGATGATGCAATGACGCTGATCTGCGACGATGCAGGGCCGGAGGGTATCGGCGGTGTCATGGGCGGCGAAGTCTCGGGCTGTACCGAGGAGACCGTGAATGTCTTCATCGAGAGCGCCTATTTCGACCCCGTTCGCACGGCGGCGACCGGGCGCAAGCTGAAGATCAACTCCGACGCCCGCTATCGCTTCGAGCGCGGAATCGACCCTGAATTCGCTCGTGAAGGCATGGAGCTGGCGACGAAGATGGTCCTCGATCTCTGCGGCGGTGAGGCGTCGGAAATTGTCGTCGCCGGATCGCCCCCCGATACCGCGCGCAGCTATGACCTGCGCGCCGACCGGGTCGAAACCCTCGTCGGCATGACGGTCGCCCCCGCCGAACAGGTGCGGATTCTGGAGGCGCTTGGCTTCGGTGTCGCCCCCGGTGATCCGGTGAAGGTATCGGTGCCGCCTTGGCGTCCCGACGTGCATGGCGAAGCCGATCTGGTTGAAGAGATCGCGCGGGTTGCCTCGCTAACCGGCCTTGAGTCTCAGCCTTTGCCGCGCATGACCACCGGCACCCTGAAACGCAGCATGACCCCGATGCAACGGCGCGTTGCGACCGCGCGCAGGGCGCTGGCGGCGCAGGGGATGAACGAATGCGTCACCTACAGCTTCATCAGCAGTTTACAAGCGGCTTTATTCGGTGGCGCGCACTCAGAGATGAAACTTGAAAATCCAATATCAAATTTGATGTCTGACATGCGTCCTAGTTTGCTCCCCGGGCTTTTTCATGCCGCTGCACGCAATAGTGCTAGAGGGTTCAAAAACCTCGCGCTATTTGAAGTGGGAACAGTTTTTTCTGGCGCTGAACCGGGCGAAGAAATATTGGTTGCTGGTGGCATTCGCTTGGGAAAACTAGGTGACCGAAACTGGATGGATGCGCAGCATGAAGTGAGCTTCTTCGACGTAAAATCAGATGTGGAAAGCGTTTTGTATGCACTCGGTGCGCCTGTCGAAAGATTGCAATCTTTGCGAAACGCTCCCGAGCAGTATCATCCCAATCGCTCAGCTGTTTTCAAACTAGGACCAAAAAACACTATTGCTGAATTTGGAGAGATTAGCCCAAAGTTCTGGTCGGCGCTTGATATCGAAGGCCCAGCTGCCGCTTTCGTTATATACCTCGAGAATGTTCCGTTTCCGAAAGCAAAAACGAAAGCTCGCCCGGCTCTGACGCTGAACGATTTGCAGGCCGTCGAGCGTGACTTCGCGTTTGTTGTTGATGACAAACTGGAGACCGAAGCCATCCGCAAGGCCGCGCGCGGGGCCGATAAGGCGCTGATCGAAGAGGTGCGGGTCTTCGACGTCTTCGACGGCCCAAAGGCGGCGACGCAGCTTGGCGAGGGCAAGAAATCCGTCGCCATTGTCGTCCGCCTGCAACCCAAGGACAGCACGCTCAAGGATGAACAGATTGAGGCGGTCGCTGCCAAGGTTGTCGCGTCAGTCGAGAAAGCAACCGGCGGTTCTCTGCGGGGCTAGGTGGTCATTTTGTCGCAGTAGCTTTGCCGTTTCGCATATGCGAAGTGGCGCTACGAAACGTGTCATATAATAAAGGATAAGCATTATGGGTATGCTCACTGAGTTCAAGGAATTTGCAGTCAAAGGCAACATGGTCGACATGGCCGTGGGTATCGTCATCGGCGCGGCCTTCACGTCGATCGTGACCTCGCTGGTTGGCGATATGATCATGCCGCTCGTCGGCTACGTCACCGGCGGCGTCGATTTCTCTTCGCTGGCAATCAATCTCGGCAGCGGTGTCGATGGCGGCGATCCGGTCCTGATCAAATACGGCCTGTTCCTGAACGCGCTGATCTCATTCATCATCGTGGCCTTCGTCCTCTTTATGATTATCAAGTCGATCAACCGCCTCAAGAACGAAGCGGAAGAAGAAGTCGAAGAAACGCCCCGCAACGAAGTTCTGCTCGAAGAAATCCGCGACGCCCTAAAGGGCCGCAGCGCGAGCTGACCTATACCGCTCTGGCGCGGCGTGATATGCCCTTCCGAACACCGTTCGGGAGGGCTTTTTCATGGACTTGGGACTGACAGGAAAGCGCGCCATCGTCTGCGCATCGTCGCGGGGGCTGGGGCGCGGCTGTGCCGAAGCATTGGCGGCTGAGGGCGTCAGTCTCGTCATCAATGGCCGAACGGCTGAAACGCTTGAGGCGACGGCAAATGCCATCACCGCCGCCCATGGCGTTTCGGTCACGCCCGTCGTTGCCGATATCGCAACGCCCGAGGGTCAGGCCGCCGTGCTGGAGGCCGCCGGGACCGTAGACATTCTCATCAACAACGCCGGAGGGCCGCCCCCCGGAGATTATAACGACTGGGGCCGGGATGAATGGCTGTCGGCAGTCGAGCAGAATATGCTGACGCCAATCCTGCTGATGAAAGCGGTCCTGCCGGGAATGATCGAGCGGGAATGGGGCCGGATCGTCAATATCACGTCGGTTTCAGTGAAAGCCCCGATCCCGGAACTTGGCCTGTCCAATGGTGCGCGGGCCGGGTTGACCGGGTTCGTCGCTGGTGTTTCGCGGCAAGTCGCTCGCCATGGGGTGACGATCAATAACCTCCTGCCCGGTCCATTCGAGACAGACCGGCTGAAAAGCAACTTTCAGAATGCCGCCGATAAAACGGGCAAGGCAGTGGCGGACATCACCGAGGCCCGCAAACAGGGCAATCCCAGCCGACGCTTCGGCCAACCGGACGAGTTCGGTGCCTATTGCGCGTTTCTGTGCTCGCAACACGCCGGATATGTCACGGGTCAAAACCTGCTGATGGATGGCGGCGGCTATCCTGGCACGCTTTGATCGCCAGCCCTAGGTTCAGCGCCGCAACATGCCCAGCAGCGCGCGGCCCTGAAAGATCATGCCAAGGCCAATCGCCAATGCGGCGACGGCTTTGGCGATTGTCACCGTATCGAGATCGAGGGTAATCGCGGCGTAAAACGTCGCCAGCGTTCCGGCGGTCAGAACGAGTCCCATAAGCGTATCACCGGGTCCGGCAGACCGCTGTTGGGCCTTCGGAGCCTTGACGCTCGACAACCTGCGCGCAGCGGCCTTTGCCTTGGCGGGTGAGCAGCGAAAGAACTCACGCCGTTTTTGCAGGCGACTGTTATGCAGCGCCGCGTGCAAGTCGGTCTCGGCACGGTCCATATCGGCGACCTTGAGGCTCCAGGCGACGGCGAAGGGGGTCGGGACACCGGTATTGGCGCTGATCTCGGCGGCGCGCTGCACGGGATCGCGGGCGGTCTTGCCGATCTTGACGAGGTTCGGAATCGCCTCGTTCGTCAGGCAGTAGATATAGCCCTCCATGCTCGCCCCCTTTTTGACCCAGTTGCAGACAAGTATCGCATAATACAGTTCATTTCCGGTTAAACGGTCATGGCGGCGCGGTGAACATCTTATGGTTGTATTGGCGGCTTTAAAGGTGAGCTTTTGCCGCTATTGCGCTGGACAAGTCCGGTGAAGCCTGTGCTTTTCTTGATGGGCAACAATCCGAGCGAGGTTTTTTGATGGGTGATCGTGAATGAAAACGCTGATTGTCGCGATGGCCTGTTCAACCGGCCTGACCGGTCCCGCTTTGGCATCCGAACGCACGATGTATGTCAGCGGTGACGGCCTGAATGTGCGCTATTGCGCGAGCGGCGATTGCTGCATCGCCGACCGTCTGAGCCTGAACGAGCCAGTCAGCGTTATCGAAGAACAGGATGGCTGGGCACGGATCTCGGTCTTTCACGATGCGACTTTCAGAAACACGACCTGTGTGCGACCCGAAGAGGGGCAGGCGGCGCATTGGGTGTCGATGAGATTTCTGACCGATGCCGTACCCGATGGCGCGGACCCGAACGCGTGGTTCGGGATGCTCTCCGACCGCCGTATTCGTGGCGTGCCGCGTGTCGGTGACTACGGCCTGACCCGCCGAGACGTCGAGACGATCCGACGCTATGCCTCTCGCCTGCTGTTGGATGGCACCTGCGAAGGCATCGACGCGGGGAATAAAAGCGTCGTTGAAGACAGCACGTATTATGTCGCCTGTCAGGGCGAGACCGAAAAGCGGTATTTCACGGCCAAAGACGCCGCAAGCTGAGGGCGATGCCACCGCACCGCCCCCACTGTTGTCAGGACGCGCCTGCGCCTTGGGTGCCGGTATAGACCGAGTAGATCGACTGGCTGGCAGCCATGAACAACCGGTTCCGCTTTGGCCCCCCAAAGCAGAGGTTGCCACAGATTTCGGGCAGGCGAATACGGCCCATCAATCCGCCATCGGGGTTCCAGACCGTAACGCCTGAATATCCCACTGAGCGCCCGGCATTGCTGGATGACCAGACATTCCCGTTGACGTCGCAACTCAACCCGTCGGGTCCGCATTTCACGCCATCGACCATGCAGTCGGTGAAGACGCGGCGATTGGAGAGCGTGCCATCATCCTGCACGTCAAAGGCGATAATCTCGCCCTTGCCGCCCGGTCCTGCATCTCCCGGCCCTTTGCCGGTCGAGGCGACGTAGAGCGTTTTTTCATCGTGCGAGAAACACAGCCCATTCGGGTCAGGCGCGTCCTCTTCGGTCGCGACCAGTGTCACAGTGCCATCCTCGGTCACGCGATAGGTGCCGGTCGGCAATTCACGCTTGGCATCACCGATTTCCGGCGGCTGGCCAAGGCGATTGTTGAAGCGCCCCTCGGGATTGGTCGGCCCACCCGGCGCATCCGGCGCGCCCTCGTAGAGTTGACCGCCATAGGGCGGGTCGGTGAACCAATAGCTGCCATCGCTGTGCTGCACGATATCGTTGGGCGAATTCAAGCGCTTGCCCTCGAAATTATCGGCGATGATCGTAACCGACCCATCGAGTTCATACCGTACGACCCGCCGGGTCAGATGTTCGCAGGAAAGCTGGCGTCCGGCATAATCAAAGCTGTTGCCGTTAGAATTATTCGAGGGCGCGCGGAAGGTGCTGACATGGCCATCCTCGTTCAACCAGCGCATCTGCCGGTTGTTCGGAATATCGCTCCAGACGAGAAATTTGCCGACGCTGTTCCAGGCAGGCCCCTCGGCCCAAAGCGCACCGGTCCATAGGCGCTGGATCGGGGCATTGGGCTGCATGACGCTGAACATGCCGTCCACATCGACGACATCCGCATCCCAGAAATAGACGTTGGGCGCGCCATCCGGCCCGAAATCGCGAGGCGGATTGCTGATGACGCTGGGCGGTTCGACCGCTGTACTCTGCGCCGCCGCCCGCCCGGCGAGGGCCAGCCCGGCACCGCCGACTCCGAGTGTCGTCAGCGCTTGACGGCGTGAAAATGTCTTGTTGGTCATGGGTTCCTCCCTGGGGTGCCTTATGGCTTATGCGGTCTCCTCGAATGCGAGGCGACCAGACGCGATGGTTGTACGCTGAACAGCAGAGGTCAATGGCCCCTGCCTTCCGCACCCTGAACAGTTTGTGAACTCCGGGCTTTTCACGGCTGAGATCGCGCGCTAGATAAGACTCCATGTCCGATCCCTTCGCCGATGAGAGTTTTGCCGCCCAGCCCAGCGGTATCCCCCTGAGCCAGCGCGCCGCTGCTGCGCCGCCTCGGGCGCTGAATACGCCTTATCTCGACGTGCTGAACCCTGCCCAGCGAGAGGCGGCGGAGGCGTTGGATGGGCCGGTTCTGGTGCTGGCCGGGGCGGGCACCGGAAAGACCCGCGTGCTGACCACCCGCACGGCGCACTTGCTCAACACCCGCCGGGCCCGCCCGAACGAGCTGCTCTGCGTCACCTTCACCAACAAGGCGGCGCGGGAGATGCGAGAGCGCATCGGTCATCTGATCGGCCAATCGGTCGAGGGGATGCCATGGCTCGGCACCTTTCACTCGGTCAGCGCGAAAATCCTGCGTCGCCATGCCGAACTGGTCGGCCTGCAATCGAATTTCACCATCCTTGATACCGACGATCAGATTCGCCTGCTGAAACAACTGATCCGCGCCGATAATATCGACGACAAACGCTGGCCCGCGCGGATGCTGGCCGGATATATCGACAGCTGGAAGAACCGGGGCTGGACCCCCGATAAAGTGCCCGAGATCGAGGCAGCGCAATACGCGGCGGGGCAGGGCGGTCGGCTCTATGCCACCTATCAGTCGCGCTTGTTGACGCTCAACGCCGCCGATTTCGGCGATCTGCTGCTGCACACCCTCACGATCCTGCAAAAGCACGCCGACATCCTCGCCCAGTACCAGCGATACTTCCGTTATATTCTCGTGGACGAGTATCAGGACACCAACGTCTCCCAATACTTGTGGCTGCGGCTGCTGGCGCAGGAACACAAGAATATCTGCTGCGTCGGCGATGACGATCAGTCGATCTATGGCTGGCGCGGGGCGGAGGTCGGCAATATCTTGCGTTTCGAACAGGATTTCCCCGGCGCGAAGGTCGTGCGGCTGGAGCAGAATTACCGCTCGACCCCCCATATCCTCGCCGCCGCGTCCGGTGTGATCAAGGGCAACGAGGATCGCCTTGGCAAGACGCTGTGGACCGAGTCAAACGAGGGCGAAAAGGTCCGCCTGATTGGCCTCTGGGATGGCGACGAGGAGGCGCGCTGGATCGGCGAGGAGGCCGAGGCCCTGCAACGCGGCACCCGCAACCTCGACGCGCTCTGCCTTGACCAGATGGCGGTGCTGGTCCGCGCCTCGCACCAGATGCGCAGCTTCGAGGACCGGTTTCTGTCCATCGGGATGCCCTATCGCGTGATCGGCGGGCCGCGCTTCTACGAGCGCGCCGAGATCCGCGACGCCATCGCCTATATCCGCTGCGTAGTGCAGCCCGATGACGGCCTCGCTTTCGAGCGCATCGTCAATACCCCGCGCCGGGGCCTCGGCGACAAGGCCGTGGCGACGATCAACGAAGCGGCGCGGGCGGCGAATATATCGCTGCCTCGGGCGGCGGCGATGCTCGCCGAGGAGGGCGGGCTGTCGGCGCGGGCGCGCAACGCCCTCAAGGGCTTGGTCGACAGTTTCGAACGCTGGCGCGCGATCCTGTCGGACCCGCACTCGGACCTCGCCCATCACGAGCTGGTCGAGACGATTCTGGACGAGAGCGGCTATACCGAGATGTGGAAGAACGACAAATCGGCGGATGCGCCGGGGCGTCTGGAAAACCTGAAGGAACTGGTGCGCTCGATCTCCGAATTTGAGAATCTCGGCGGGTTTCTCGACCATGTCAGCCTCGTGATGGACAATGTGCAGGAGGCAGGAGCCGAGTGCATCTCGATCATGACCCTGCACGGCGCAAAGGGCCTTGAGTTCGATGCTGTGTTCCTGCCGGGCTGGGAAGATGGCCTGTTCCCGTCGCAACGGTCGATGGACGAAAGTGGCCGCAAGGGGCTGGAGGAGGAACGCCGCCTCGCCTATGTCGGCATCACCCGCGCGCGCAAGCTGTGCTCGATCACCTTCGCCGCCAACCGCCGTATCTATAACCAGTGGCAAAGCTCGATGCCGTCGCGGTTTGTCGATGAATTGCCCGAAGAGCATGTCGAGGTGCTTACGCCTCCCGGCCTTTACGGTGGGGCCTATGGCGGCGCGAGCAATTTCGGCCATGGGCCGATGGCCGATGCGGGGGGCGGGTATTCCTCGACCATCGAGAAAAAGGCGCAGGAAGCCAACGTCTACAATTCGCCGGGCTGGAAGCGGATGCAAGCCAACGCCGCCCGCACCACCCGCCGCGACCCGGTCATCATCGACGCTAAAGCCATCCCCGACTTCTCGCTCGGCGACCGGGTTTTCCACCAAAAATTCGGTTATGGCGCGGTGGAAGCGGTGGATGACGACAAACTGACGGTGGCGTTTGAAAAAGCGGGGCAGAAGAAGGTCGTCGCCAGCTATGTGACCAAGGCGGATGATGTTGGGGAGGTGCCGTTTTGACGGCTAAGGCTTTCGTGGTAGAACCCTAACATGGACATCGTAACAAAAACCGTCACGCTGGACGAAATGCCGGAGTCATGGCGCGAGGGCCTTGGCGATGCAGACCAATTTGTCGTGACGATAAAGCCCGCGCCCCGCGCCGATGACGAACTGACGTTTGAACAGAAGAAAAAGCGAGCGATTGAGTCTGCTGCTGGGATATGGGCCGACCGCGATGATCTTGATGAACTCTTCGCCGACCAGCGGCGACGTCGGCGTGAGAAGATGGAACGTTTGTTCCCTGAATCATGAAAAGGCCGCTTCTGTTCGACACCTGCATTCTTATCGATATTTTAAAAAATAGAGCTGAAGCGGTTTCTTTGTTCGAAGACATGTCTGTTGCCTCAGCAATTTCAGTCATCACCATCCAAGAAATTTTGACGGGAATACGCGCTGGAGAAAGCGCCGCATTCGAAGATCTACTCGTTTCTTTTGAGAAAATCTCTGTCGATATTGAAATCGCGCGAACAAGTGGTTCGATCATGCGCCGCTATCGCAAAAGCCACGGCCTCGATTCCAACGACGCCGTCATCGCTGCCACCGCTCAAATCGGCGACTATGACTTGATTACCCTGAACCTAAAACACTTTCCCATGTTCCCGGACCTCAAACGCCCCTACTGATCGCTGTCCTTCGCCTCCGCCACTCGGCTCATCTCAACCGCATGGTCTGCCATCGGCCCCAGCACATCCACAACCCCCGCTTCGGCCACTTCGATCACACGAAACGCCTCACGCACCCCCACATCGGCGATCTCGCGTTCGACCACCAGCAACGTATTGGGGCGATGCTCCTCGCATAGGTCGAGCATGTGCATAATCTCGTTCTCGGCCACCGGCAGGGCATCCTCAATCGACGGCGCGCCGTAATCCTGTACGAAATGCGCGGCGAGGCGCATGGTCAGGGCGTCGACCTCGGCTTGCTCGATCTCGGCGGTCGCCACAAAGGTCGCGCGGCCAAATCCGTCGATGGACAGCCAGCCGTTGCGGAACTCTTGCCGGGGCTTGCCCTTAAGGTCATCCTCGGTGAAATCCGAGAACGCAAATGCGCCCGAAATGGCCCATTCCCCGGCCTCGGCGGCGCGGCGAAAGACGTTCTCGTCGCTCTCGTCAAAACGGATGGTGCGGGCCAGTTTCATGGCAAAACCTCGGGCGGCCATACTGCGGGATTGTCGAGGATCGGCAGCAGCGGCAGCGCCTCGGTGCCGTCTTCGGTCTTCAGGATCATACCGCCCGCCTCGTCCAGCCCCATGAACTCACCGCGCCGCGTCGCGCCACCATGGGCAAAGGCCACTGCCTGCCCCCGGCCCTCGGCACGGTTTAGCCAGCCGTCGGTAATCGCGCGCAACTCACCGTCTTCCCAGCGGTTGACCCAGCTCAGCGTATGCCGCGACCAGCTTTCCAGCAATCGCACGGCACTCAAATGGCCGCAGCCTTCTTCGCTAAGCGCGGTCAGGTCCGGTGCCTCTCCCGGCGTCGGCCCGCCCGAAGGCCAGCGCAGGGCAAGGGACAGGCCCACGACCAGCCAGCCCGGCACCGCCGCCGCATCGCGGGTCGCGGCATCCGCGCGTAGCATACCGCACCACGCGCCATTGACCTTGATGCCGGTGGGCCAGACATGGGACACGCCGACCTCGGGAGGGGCCAGCGCGCCGATGCTGTCATTCAGGCCATTGCCGACCGCGAACAGGATCGGCAGCGCCTCGGCCAGCGGTTCTTCGGGGGCAAAAACGATGGCGGCCTGCAGGGTCACGTCGTCGGGCGACCAGTAGAGATCACCGACCTCCGCCACGCCGCGACCGGCATCGGAAACCGCTTTGGCAAACGGATCGACCCCGGCCTTTACCGCGACCCCGCGCAGCAGGGGCGGAAAGCTCGGTTCCTCGCCCGCGCCGGGCATGGTGGGGTCGTAGGCGATGCTCACGCAGGCACCGGTGCCTTGGCGAGCAGCGCCGCAATCTCTCGGAACCGCTGCGCCTGCGGGCTTTTCGGCTTCGACACAACGATCGGCGCGCCGCCATCGGAGGACGTACGAATGTCGATATCGAGGGGGATTTCGCCCAAGAAAGGCAGCCCCAGCCGTTCCGCCTCGGCCTTCGCGCCGCCATGGCCAAAGATATGCGCCTCGTGATCGCAATTCGGGCAGATATACGTGCTCATATTCTCGATCATGCCCAGAATAGGCACATCGAGTTTCTGGAACATATCCAGCGCCTTCTTCGCATCCAGCAGCGCAATGTCCTGAGGCGTCGAGACGATGACCGCGCCATCGACGCGCGTTTTCTGGCTCAGGGTCAGCTGCACATCGCCGGTGCCGGGGGGCAGATCGACGATCAGCGTGTCCAGCTTGCCCCACTGTACCTGCCGCAACATCTGTTGCAGCGCGCTCATCAGCATCGGCCCACGCCAGACGACCGACTGGTCTTCCTCTAACATAAAGCCCATCGACATGACCGTGACGCCATAATTGCGCAGGGGCAGGATCGTCTGGCCATCGGGGGTCGAGGGCCGCCCTGAAACGCCGAGCATCCGCGGCTGCGACGGTCCGTAAACGTCGGCATCCAGCAACCCGACCCGCTGCCCCAGCGCCGCCAGCGCCAGCGCGATGTTCGATGCGACGGTGGATTTGCCCACGCCTCCCTTGCCGGACCCGACCGCGATGATCCGGTCGATGCCGTCGATGGGGCCGGTTTCCTTCGAGGTCGGGATTGGTTTGTCGGCAGGCTTCGCACGACCGAGATCAGGCGGCGGCCCCTTGTCGAAGGGAGAATTCGCCTTGGGCGGCGGCGGAGCGCTGCCCGACTCGGTAGAATGCGCCGTCAGGACAACGGAGACGGAGGAAATGCCCGCCACCGACTTGGCGGCATCCTCGGCGGCCTTGCGCAGCGGCTCCAGTGCCGCACCGCGCTGGGGATCGACCTCAAGCGCAAACCCGACCGCACCGCCCTTGACCACGAGGCCCTGAACCATCCCGGCGGAGACAATGTCGGTGCCCTTGGCCGGGTCAGCAACCCGCGACAGCTCGGCCAGAACCGCCTGTTTCAAATCATCCGACATCAGCGCAGCTTGATCGAGCCGGTGACGGTATGGGTTACGTCCAACCCGTCGATGGTCAGGGTCACCTTAGCGTCAACGCTGTCCTTGCCGTCCAGTTTACCCGCCTCATGGGCATCGCGCACGGCGGATTCGATTTCCTGCTGCGAGGTCACGCCGACCTGCTTCAGAAACTTACGCATACTCATGTTGAAGGCTTCGGTGCCGACGGGGCTGTCGCTCATGTCATCAATCCTCTGGGTCATCGGGCGGAACCGCCTCGCCTCTCAGATAGCCACAAATGCCCGGAAATTCCAGTCATGCAAGAGAGTCTGGCGAAGCGCGGGGACTCGTGCCATTAGGGCGATATGTATCAGTCATTTGAAACCCCCTCCCATGACCACGGCGCAGAGCGACTTGCGGCCCTGCGAACCGAGCTTTCCCGGCGCGGTCTTGGTGGCTTTATCGTGCCCCGCGCCGACGCGCATCAGGGCGAGAATGTCCCGGCCCGCGACGAGCGTTTGCGCTGGCTGACCGGCTTTACCGGGTCTGCGGGCCTGTGCATCGCGCTGGCGGATCGGGCGGCGGTTTTCGTCGACGGGCGCTATACCCTGCAATCGCGGGAACAGCTTGATTTGACCGCCTATGCGCCGGTGCAGATAGAACAGCAAAAGGCCGAGGACTGGCTGGCGACCCATGCCGGGGATGCGGTCATCGGCTATGATCCGTGGTTGCTGACCGAATCCCAGCGCGCGCGGTTCGAGGCGAGCGCCACGCTGCGTGCCGTCGCCGATAACCCAATCGATGCCATTTGGCCCGACCAGTCCGCCGCGCCCATGGGCTCGGCGTCGGTTCATCCGGCGTCCTATGCCGGACAGGCCTCGGAAGAAAAGCGCGCTGCGGCGGCGGCAGAGCTTGAGGCAGCCGATCTGAGCGCCTTTGTGCTGACCATCCCGGATTCGATCAATTGGCTGCTGAATATCCGCGGCGGTGACGTGGCCCACACGCCGGTGGCCCTTGGCTTTGCGATCCTGCACGCTTCAGGCGCTGTCGATCTTTTCATGGATGAGGACAAGCTTGATCAGGCCGTTCGCGCGCACCTGGGCGGCGATGTTCGTGTTCTATCGCCCGATGATTTCGCGCTTACCCTCGGCGGCTTTGGCGGTCAGCGTGTCGGCGTCGAAAAGGCATCGGCCCCCGTTGCCGTCTCCACCTTGCTGACCGAGGGCGGGGCCGAGCGTGTCTGGCATACTGACCCCTGTACCTTGCCCAAGGCGCGCAAGAACAGCGGCGAAAAAGAAGGCACCCGCAAGGCCCATCTGCGCGACGGCGCAGCGATGGCGCGGTTTCTGTGCTGGTTCGACGGCGCGGCCGGGTCGGGCGAGCTGACCGAAATCGACGTGGCCGAAAAGCTGGAAGCCTTCCGCGAAGAAACCGGCAAGCTTGAAGACATCAGTTTCGACACGATCTCCGCCTTCGGTCCCCACGGCGCGCTGCCCCATTACCGCGTCAGCCGCGAGAGCAACCTCACCCTGGCGGGCGATTCTCTCTTCCTGATCGATTCAGGCGGCCAGTACCGCGATGGCACCACCGACATCACCCGCACGATCGCCGTTGGCACCCCCACGGACGACCACCGCCGCGCCTTTACCTTTGTCCTGCGCGGTATGATCGAGGTCAGCGAGGCCCGGTTTCCGCAAGGGACCACCGGCATCCAGATTGACGTCATGGCCCGCACGGCGCTGTGGCGGGCGGGTCTCGATTACGATCACGGCACGGGCCACGGCGTCGGGGCCTATCTCGGTGTGCACGAGGGCCCGTGCAGCCTGTCGAAGCGCGGCACCGTTGCGCTGGAACCGGGTATGATCCTCTCGAACGAGCCGGGCTATTATCGCGAGGGCCATTTCGGCATTCGCATCGAAAACCTGCTGATCGTCGACGCCCCGACGGTTCCCGAGGGCGGCGAGCGCCCGATGCTGGGTTTCGAGACAATCACGCTGGCCCCCATCGACCTGCGCCTGATCGACCCTTCGCTATTGGCCCCGGATCATATCGCATGGCTCAACGCCTATCACGCGCGGGTCTACGAGGCGCTCTATCCGATGCTGGACGATGAAACCCGCGAATGGCTGGAGGAGGCCACGGCGGAGCTCAAGGATTAGGAGCCGAGCATGGACATCAACGCCTTCATCGCCGACCTGCCAAAGGCCGAATTGCACCTGCATATCGAGGGTACGCTCGAACCCGAGATGATGCTTGCATTGGCCAAGCGGAACGGCGTGACGCTGCCTTATGCCACCGTCGAAGACGTCCGCGCAGCGTACGAATTCGACAACCTGCAAGACTTTCTTGATGTCTATTATCTTGGCATGTCGGTGCTGGTCACCGAGCGGGATTTTTACGATCTGACTTGGGCCTATCTCGAAAAGGTCCACGGGCAAGGCGTGCGCCACGCCGAGATTTTCTTCGATCCGCAGGCCCATACCGACCGCAATATCAGCTTTGAAACCGTGCTGGGCGGCATCCGGTCGGCGCTGGACGAGGCGGGGCGGGTGATGGGCATGACCTCGCGTCTGATCATGTGCTTTCTGCGCCATCTGCCGGAGGACGCCGCGTTCGAGGCGCTCGACTGCGCCTGTCGCCACAAGGGCGCGATTTACGCCGTGGGTCTCGATTCATCCGAAAAGGGCTTCCCGCCCGAGAATTTCTCGCGGGTCTTCGCGAAAGCGCGGGAGGAGGGGTTCGTCCCGGTTGCCCATGCGGGGGAAGAGGGACCGGCGGCCTATGTCGAGGCGGCGCTCGATGACCTGCAAGTCGCCCGGGTCGACCACGGCAACCGTGCGCTGGACGATGCCGCCCTGACCGCCCGGTTGGCTCGCGAACAAACACCGCTGACCATGTGCCCGCTGTCGAATCTGCGTCTGAAGGGCATCCCGACCCTTGGCGCATCGCCGGTCAAGCGGGCGCTTGATGCGGGATTGCTGGTCACGGTGAATTCCGATGATCCGTCGTATTTCGGCGGATATGTGAACGATAATTACCTGGGCATCTATGAGGCGCTGAACCTGACGCCCGGCGATCTGGTAACGCTGGCGAAAAACTCCTTCGCCGCGTCCTTTATCGATGACAGGGCCAAACAGGCCGGGATCGACGCCGTTGATTCCCATGTGGAGCGGTTCAGGGAGTAGGGCAGGCCGCAGGCGCACGCCCTACCGCTCGGACATGTCCTTCATAAACGCGCGCAAGCCATCGGCCAGATCGGGCCGCTCCAGCGCAAAGGCGATATTGGCCTTCAAAAACCCGAGCTTGTCGCCGCAATCATAGCGGTCTCCGTGAAAGCGACAGCCATGCAGCGGCGCGACATCCATGGTCGCGGCGATAGCATCCGTCAGCTGAATCTCGTTCCCCGCCCCCTCGACACCCTTGTCGAGATGGGCGAACACTGCCGGATCAAGGACATAGCGCCCAATGGCGGCCACGGTGGATGGCGCATCCGCCGGATCGGGCTTTTCGACGATCCCCTTGGCGCGAATGATCCGGCTGTCTGCGTCGCCCTCGGGGTCGAGAATGCCATAGCGGCTGGTATGCTCGCGCGGCACGTCCTGTACTGCGATAACATGACTGCGCCCGATCTCCTCATGGGCGTCGATCAGTTCCTTGATACAGGGCGGATCGCTCATCACGATGTCATCGGGCAACATGACCGCAAACGGCTCATCCCCGACGATCTTGCGCGCGCACCAGACGGCGTGACCCAGTCCCAGCGGCTGTTGCTGACGCACGAAGACCAGATCGCCGGAATTGACGAGCGTTTTTTGCAGCCGGTCCAACTCTTCGAGTTTGCCGCGCTGGCGCAGGGTTTCTTCCAGCTCGAAGGCGCTGTCGAAGTGATCTTCCATCGCGGTTTTGCCGCGAGAGGACACGAAGATGAACTGCTCGATCCCGGCGGCGCGGGCCTCATCCACGGCATAGTGGATCACCGGCTTATCCACCACGGGCAGCAATTCTTTAGGCATCGACTTGGTGGCGGGCAGGAAGCGGGTGCCGAGACCGGCGACGGGGAAAACGGCTTTTCTGACGCGGCGGTGCATGGCAAACTTTCTATGGTATCCGAAGGGCGCAGGGGCACCCTAGGCATCTTTAGAGGCAAGGGTGTAACGCAAAGTATAAAAGCGGGTTCCGCGCCTTATTCCCAAGCCGGAAACTGCCCGCGAGAAGCCAGTGCCGCCATCCGCGCCTCCAACTCGGCCATGAACGGATCGACCGCGCCGTTATAGGTCCAGCTTTCGCCGACAAAGACATCACAGGTGAACGGCACCAGCAGATAGGTGCCCCGGGGCAAGGCCTTGCCCAGACCGTGCATGAAAACGGGCGTCACCGGCACGGTTGGCCGGGCGCAGGCGAGGTGTGCGACGCCCTTTTTGTAGGTAGCCAGCCGCTCCGGCTCGCCCCGCGTCCCCTCGGGAAAGAGAATCAGGATTTTTCCGGCGTCCAGCGCGGCGATGGCCCCGTCGAGCAGGCGCTCTCTCGGTGTATTGCCGCTGCGGTCGATGGGCAGGATGCCGATGATATGTTTCGCAAACCAGCCGAACGGCCCTTGTCCGAAATAATCCACGGCGGCAACGGGGGTCAGCTTCGGCAAGTCCGCAAGCGGCAACATCGACATCAGCGCCAGCGTATCGAGGTGCGAGTTGTGGTTCGCGACGATAATGGCGGGGCCATTGACGGGCAGGCGCTCGCGGTTGCGGATGTTGACGCCCAGCACCAGCAACAGCACAGGCCGCACGATCACCGCAAAGAATCCGAGGCGCAGCAGGCGAATCATTCAGACCCTCCCGCCGACGAAGAAGAAATAGAAAAAGTGCAGAAACACCGGCGCGGCATAGGTCAGGCTGTCCACCCGGTCCAGAATACCGCCATGGCCGGGGATCAACCCGCCGCTGTCCTTCACCTTCAAATCGCGCTTCAGGGCCGACATGGTCACATCGCCGATGAATCCGGCCACCGCAATCATGGCCCCCGCCGCCGCCGACCAGTGCCAGGGCATGATCGTCAGATAAGGGCCGACAAGCGCGGCGAGACAGGCGGTCGTGACGGCCCCACCGAGAAACCCTTCCCATGTCTTTTTCGGGCTGACCTTCGGGATAATCGGATGCCTGCCGGTCAGCTTGCCCCAGGTGAATTGCGCCACGTCGTTGAACTGGGTCAGGAAAACGAGGAACAAGAGCAGCCCGGCCCCGCCCGCAACGCCGTTGGACGTATTGCCCTCGGCCAGCATCATAGCGGTGTGCGAGAGGGTGAAGACCGTCATCATCAGGCCCCAGGTCATCGTGCCGATGGCGCGCAGGAACCCGTCAGTCTGCCCTTGTAGAACCATGACCATCGGCAAGAACAGGAACATCCAGACCGGGATGAAGACGACGAACATGTCGTACCAGCCGATATGCGCCCAGTAGAACTGAATCGGCACCGCGAGATACGCGAACAGCAATACCAGCCGGTCGATCCGCCGGGTCGGGATCAGCGAGAAATACTCTTTCAGCGCCAGATACGAGATAATGCCGAGAAATATGGTCGAAATCGCCCGGTCGATCACAATCGCAAAGGTGAAGATCGCAATCATCGCCCACCAAGACCGCACCCGTTGGGTCAACTCGCTGGGTTCAGGCGCGGCCCGCTTGCGGTCGATCAGCCAGACGATGCCGGTGGCCACGATCAGCAGGGCAAAAATGCCCAGAATGGCGTTCAGGACGGGGGCGGGAACGGACATGGGCGGGCCTGCTACGCTATTGGTGGCGGTCAGTGTGACACAGGCGAAGGCAGCGGGCTATCGAAGACCCGCCCCAGCCCAGCGCGGGCCTACCCATCAAGCCCCCCGTAAACGCGGTTGCGTATGGTCCATACGCTCAAGCCAAGTGCCAACCACAATGCCCAGCCGAACCACTCGGACGGCAGGACGCCGACCCCGATCAGAAACCCGAACAGGCCGAAAAACACCGCCCGGTCGCTTTTACCGAACGGGCCCTGATACTGGCGTTCAGCCCCGATCATAGGGGCAATCGCCCCGGCTATCTCGACGATAACGGCCAGCACGACGACCACCGCCACCAGCCCCGGCGCAGCAACCAGCATGAAGGGCAGATAGAGCGCGGCGTCGCTCAAGACGTCCGACAATTCATTGAACAGCGCCCCAAACCGGCTTTTCATGTCGAATTCCCGCGCCAGCATCCCGTCGATGGCGTTCAGGGCCATGCGTGCGAACAGGGTCAGGGGCAGCAGCGCGAGGCTACAGCCAGAGGCACCGCTGAGCCAGATCCACGCGCCATGGGCAAAACTGAGCACCATCGCCGCGCCGGTAATCTGGTTCGCCGTAACGCCGCTTTCCGCGAGTTTCGCGCAGATCGGGCGCAACAGAGCCTGAAAACGCGGTTTCAGATCATAGATGCTGGCCACGGACATTCCTAAATTTAATGATCTTGCTGCGAAACCCCGCGACAGTCGGGCTTGTTTACCCTATATTGAACCAACGCTCATGATAAGCGTTGATGGTGCTGACCGTTCTGTTTGTAACGGGATGCCGCAAACAATGATGGAGAACGACAATAGCTCGTAGACCGAATCTCGCGCCGCCGACCAGAGATACTGGCCCCCGCGTGAACCACTTCATCCGCTGCCCAAAGGTGCGGGTGATCGACCATGAAGGCGAAAATCGCGGGGTGATGAATCCCGGTGACGCCGTCAAGCTGGCCGAAGAAGTCGGACTGGACCTCGTCGAGGTCTCCCCAAACGTAGAGCCTCCCGTCTGTAAAATTCTGGATTACGGAAAATTTAAGTACGAAACCCAGAAAAAGGCTGCCGAGGCGCGGAAGACCCAGAAGACGGTCGATCTCAAAGAGGTCAAGTTCCGCCCGAATATCGACACCCACGATTACGATGTGAAACTGCGCAGCGCGCGCAAGTTTTTGGCCGAGGGCGATAAGCTCAAAGTCACGCTGCGCTATCGCGGTCGCGAGATGGCGCACCAAGAGCTTGGCCGTGCCTTGCTCCAGCGTGTTTCCGGTGATCTGGAAGATATCGGCAAGGTCGAGTCGATGCCAAAGCTTGAGGGCAGACAGATGATCATGGTCGTCGGTCCGCGCGTCTAATCCGGGCGACCCGCTAACCTCCGCAGAACGCGGGGATACCATGCCGGAGAGGCCACGCGCCTCTCCCCCGACTTCCTTCAATCCCGCGAGTGATAGATGACAGCCGCAGACGCTACCGTTCCTGCGCTTGCGTCGCGTGTACGGCAGCAATTGCGTGACCTCGCGCGTTTGGCGGGACCGACGGTGGTTTCGCGTGCGGGTATATTGACCATGGTTCTGGTCGATGTGGTCATGGTCGGACGGTTCAGCACGAACGAGCTGGCCTATGCCTCGCTCGGTGCATCCATTTTCATTCCGCTGCTCGTAGTCGGCGTTGGGCTGATGATTGGTGTGGTTGCCACAACAGCGCAGACCTTCGGCGCGGGCCGCGAAAGCGAGTGCGCAGGCATCTGGTATCGCTCGCTGCCCTTCGCGCTTTCGGTCGGGACCGGCAGCATGGTGATCTGTCTTTTCGGCGAACCCTTGCTGCGCCTTTTTGGGCAGAGCGATCTGTTGGCGCGCGAGGGCGGCAAAGTCGCCATGGTCCTTGCGCCGGGACTCATCGGCTATTCCCTTTTCGTCGTTTCGACTTTCTTTTTGGAGGGCATCAAGCGCCCCGGACCGGGCATGGTCGCGATGCTGTTTGCGAACCTGTTGAACATCGCGCTGAACTGGGTTTTCATCTTTGG
>CALGNO010000219.1 GCA_937958625.1 uncultured Neomegalonema sp. | reverse complement strand
TATCCGCACGCCCTCCGAGGGCATGGTGGTCAAATCCGCCTCTGACCGGGCGGTAAAGGCGCGTAAGGGCGTCATGGAGCTGTTGCTCGCCGATCAACCGGAGCGGGAAGACGCCCATGACCGGTCGTCGCATTTCTGGAATATGGCCTCGCTCTGCGAAGTCAGCGATAGTCGCTATCCGGCGGTCGAAGAAAAGCGCCTTCCGCTGCTGGATGACAGCCATGTCGCCATGCGGGTCAATCTGGATTCCTGCATTCACTGCAATCTATGCGTGCGCGCGTGCCGCGAAGTCCAGGTCAATGATGTCATCGGCATGGGCTTCCGGGGCCGGGATTCTCAGATCGTCTTCGATTTCAACGATCCGATGGGCGCGAGTACCTGCGTGGCCTGCGGCGAGTGTGTGCAGGCCTGTCCGACCGGGGCGCTGATGCCCGCCACTGCCGTCGATGCCGCCGAACGCGGCGACAGTCAGGATTATGACCGCGAGGTGAAGTCCGTCTGCCCCTATTGCGGCGTCGGCTGCCAGCTGACCTTCAAGATCAAGGACGACAAGATCAAATATGTGGACGGGGCCGACGGTCCCGCGAACCAGCAACGGCTTTGCGTCAAGGGTCGGTTCGGTTTCGACTATATCAGCCACCCGCACCGCCTGACCAAACCCCTGATCCGCCGCGACGATGCCCCTGCCAAGGGTCTGAACGTCGATCCGGGTAATGTCGCCACCCATTTCCGCGAGGCAACCTGGGAAGAGGCGCTGACGCGTGCCGCCGAGGGATTGAATGCCGTCAAGGCAGAGAAGGGCGGCACCGGTATCGCGGGGTTCGGCTCGGCGAAGTGCTCCAACGAGGAAGCGTATCTGTTTCAAAAGCTGATCCGCGAAGCTTTCAACCACAACAATGTCGATCACTGTACGCGGCTGTGTCACGCGTCTTCGGTCGCGGCGCTGATGGAGAATGTGGGGTCGGGCGCGGTCACGGCGACTTTCAACGAGATCGAGAATGCCGACGTGGCCATCGCTATCGGGTGTAACCCCATGGCCAACCATCCGGTCGCGGCAACGTTCTTCAAGCAGTTCTCCGAGCGCGGCGGCACCCTGATCGCCATGGACCCGCGCCGCAACGACCTGTTCCGGCACGCCAAGCATGGCCTGCAATTCAACCCCGGCTCTGACGTAGCGCTGCTGAACTCGATCATGAATGTGATCGTCGAGGAGGGCCTGACCGACCGGCAGTATATCGAGGCCTTCACCGAGAATTTCGCCGAACAAGCCGCGCATCTGGCGGATTACAAGCCCGAGGATACCGCCGAACTCACCGGCATTGATCCGCAGACCGTGCGCGAAGTCGCTCGGGCCTTTGCCGGGGCACAGGCGGGGATGATCTTCTGGGGCATGGGTATTTCCCAGCATACCCATGGCACCGACAACTCCCGCTGCCTGATTTCGCTCGCACTGATGACGGGGCAGGTGGGTCGCCCCGGCGCGGGTCTGCACCCGCTTCGCGGTCAGAACAATGTGCAGGGCGCGTCTGATGCCGGACTCATCCCGATGTTTTTGCCCGACTACCAGTCGGTCAAGGATGCCGGGGTGCGCGAGCGGTTCCGGCAAGCCTGGGGCTTTGAGGTACAGGAAACGCCGGGCCTTACGGTTGTCGAGATCATGGGCGCGGTCCATGACGGCGATATTCGCGGCATGTATGTGCTGGGCGAGAACCCGGCCATGTCTGACCCCGATGTGGACCACGCCCGCGACGCGCTGGCGATGCTCGACTGCCTCGTGGTGCAGGATATTTTCCTGACCGAGACGGCGAACTATGCCGACGTCATTCTGCCCGCCGCCGCGTGGCCCGAGAAAAACGGCACCGTCACCAATACCAACCGCCAGGTCCAGATGGGCCGCAAGGCGCTGAATGCACCGGGCGAGGCACGCGAGGATTGGGCGATTACCGTCGATCTGGCAAAGGCGCTGGGCCTGAACTGGAAATACAGCCACCCGCGCGATGTGTTCGATGAAATGAAGCTGGTGATGAACAGCTTTGACAACATCACCTGGTCACGGTTGGAGAACGAAAACGCGGTGACATACCCGTCTCTGTCGCCCACCGATCCGGGCCAGCCGATTGTCTTCGGCGATGGCTTTCCCCGCGCCGAGGGCAGGGCACGGTTCTCGCCCGCCGGGTACAAACCTCCAGCGGAAGAGCCGGATGCAGAATATCCCATGGTGCTGACCACCGGGCGGCAGTTGGAGCATTGGCACACCGGTTCGATGACCCGCCGCGCCACGGTGCTCGATGCATTGGAGCCGGAGGCATCGGTGTCGGTCAACCCGGCGCTTCTGGCACGGCTGGGGGCCGAGGCGGGCGATATGCTGCGGGTCGAAACGCGGCGCGGGGCCATCGAGCTGATGGCGCGGGCGGATACGGCGGTATCCGAGGAAATGCTGTTCATCCCCTTCGCCTATGTCGAGGCGGCGGCGAATATTCTGACCAATCCGCAACTCGATCCCTACGGCAAGATTCCGGAGTTCAAATTCTGTGCTGCGCGGATCTCGAAGGCGGGGGAGGCGCTTGTTGCTGCGGAGTAAATCACTGTTATCCTGACATTAGAGAATATAATTCATCTGGACTTACTTATCCCGAAATGTCAGTTTTCCTGAACAGACAGGGAGAAAGTGAGTGACGATGCGGGATCATCGCCAGTCCCGTTTGCGGGAAACGAGCCGGGATCAGGGCGCCAACCAGACCGGTGTGCGCGCCCATAACGAGCGTCTTGTCCTGTCGCTGATCCGCCGTCATGTCAGCTTGCCCAAGGCCGAGATTGCCCGGCGCAGCGGTCTGTCGCCGCAGACCGTGTCGGTCATCATCCGTGTGCTTGAGGCCGATGACCTGTTGGTTCGCGGCACCCGAATCCGGGGCAAGATCGGCCAGCCATCCGTGCCGATGTCGCTCAATCCGGACGGAGCGTTTTCGATTGGTCTGAAAATCGGGCGGCGCAGCGCCGAGCTTATTCTTCTCGATTTTACCGGCAATATTCGCGAGCAGCGCGATCTACAATATGATGCCCCCCATGTGCCCGACCTGCTCGCCTTTATTCGAACCGGGATTGCCGATCTGATCGACTCGCTGTCGCCGACCCTGCGCAAACGCCTGATCGGGATTGGTTTTGGCGAGCCGTTCGAACTTTGGAGCTGGTTCGATCCCCTCGGCGGCTCGAAGACCGAGATGGAGGCGTGGCGCAATCTCGACCTTGACGAAGAACTGCGCGGGCTTGGCGGTCTGCCGGTCCTGACCGAAAATGATGCGACAGCTGCGTGCAGTGCCGAAAACATCTTCGGACAGGGGCGTCAGTTCGCGGACTATATCTATCTCTTCATCGGATATTTTGCCGGTGGCGGTGTCGTGCTCGACCATTCGGTCCATCGCGGTCCAACCGGCAATGCCGGGGCGCTCGGTTCGATGCTGATGCCGCCGCAAACGGCGGATGGGCCGGATCGCCAACTGATCGAATGTGCGTCGCTGTTTGTGCTCGAGGCGATGATTGCCGAGGTCGCCGACACCGTGCCGAACATGGCGAGCGACCATGATGCGTGGGACCGGTATCCCGATCAGGTCGAGGCGTGGTTGGCCATGACGGCCAGCAATCTTGCACGGGCCGCGGCGACCGCCTGTGCCGTCGTCGATTTCGAGGCGGTCATTATCGATGGCAGCCTGCCCGCCGCCGTCCGCGCGCGGCTGTTGGCGCGGGTTCGCGATGAGATCGAGTCCCTCGGCGTGCGCGGAATTACCTTGCCCGAAGTGATCGAGGGCACCATCGGCCACGAGGCCCGGGTGCTGGGCGCGGCCAGCCTGCCATTCTTCTCGCGCTATCTTCTATCCTGAGAATCCGCCCTGACGGTAAGCCATGCCTCCTGCGTCAAAATGTGCGCAGGCCAAGGTGTTGAACTTATTAAGTCAGACGTAATTATTTATCTTTGACTTTCGGGGCCAGCATAACTCAATATGCGCTACCGCGAATCGAAATCGATCATGCGGCGCCCAACGAGGCGATGCGGGAGGACAGCACAATGCGCGATCAAGAACGGTCGATCTTTCCCTTCACCGACGTTGAAACTGCCCGTCGGGCGGCTATCGGGTGCGATTGATTTCGGATTGCAGCCGTACACGTTCAAACACAGGGGATACCTGAAAATGAAATTTACTATCGGAGCACTGCTCGGAGCGACGATGCTTGCCGGAATGGCAACCTCGGCCAGCGCGCAGGATACCACGCTGACGATCGCGACCGTGAACAACGGCGACATGATCCGTATGCAGGGTCTGACCGACGACTTCACCGACAAGACCGGCCATAAGGTCGAGTGGGTCACGCTCGAAGAAAACGTGCTGCGCCAGCGCGTCACCACCGACATATCCACCAAGGGCGGTGCCTTCGACATCATGACCATCGGCATGTACGAAACGCCGATCTGGGGAGCCAATGGCTGGCTCGTTCCGCTTGACGATCTTTCGGATGATTACAACGCCGATGACATCCTGCCCGCAATGGCAGGCGGTCTCAGCCATGACGGAACGCTCTATGCTGCGCCGTTCTACGGCGAAAGCTCGATGATCATGTATCGCACCGATCTGATGGAAAAGGCCGGCATGGAAATGCCCGAGGCACCATCCTGGTCGTTCATCGCCAAGGCAGCGCGTGCGATGACCGATCGCGAGAACGAAATCAACGGCATCTGCCTGCGCGGCAAGGCCGGTTGGGGTGAGGGCGGCGCGTTCATCACGGCCATGTCGAACTCGTTCGGCGCGCGTTGGTTCGATGAAGACTGGAATGCCCAGTTCGACAGCCGCGAATGGTCCGACACCCTGAACTTCTACAAGAACATGATGGATGACGCGGGCCCTCCGGGATACGCCACCAACGGGTTCAACGAAAACCTGTCGCTGTTCCAACAGGGCAAATGCGGCATGTGGATCGACGCCACCGTCGCGGCGTCCTTCGTGACCAACCCGAACGACAGTGAAGTCGCCGACAGCGTCGGTTTTGCCCTTGCACCCGATAACGGTCTCGGCAAACGCTCCAACTGGCTTTGGGCCTGGGCACTGGCCATTCCTGCCGGAACCCAGAACGAAGACGCCGCCAAAGAGTTCATCGAGTGGGCAACGTCGACCAGCTATATCGAGCTGGTTGCCGAGAAAGAAGGCTGGGCGAACGTTCCTCCGGGCGCGCGCATCTCCCTTTACGAGAACGAGAACTACAAGGACGTTCCGTTCGCGAAAATGACCCTCGACAGCATCCTGTCGGCTGATCCGAACAACTCGACCGTCGACCCCAGCCCCTATGTCGGCGTTCAGTTTGCCGCGATCCCTGAATTCGCCGGTATCGCCACCGATGTGAGCCAGGAATTCTCGGCTGCCTACGCAGGTCAGCAGACCATCGAAGAAGCGCTGGAGAAGGCTCAGGCCATCACCAACGACGCGATGGAAGCCGCTGGCTACCGCTAAGCGAAACGAGAGGCGGCCCTTCCGGGGGCCGCCTTTTCTGACTGTCTGCTGCGACCTGCTTTCGTTTCATCCATTCCAGTGAGCGGCCAAAGCCGCCGGACGCGAGGCGTGTACCATGGCTACACAACAATCACGTTCCGCCGCCAGAATGATGCTGGCCCCCGCCGTTGTCTTGCTTTTGGCGTGGATGCTCGTTCCGCTTATCATGACGCTGTGGTTCTCGTTCCGAAAGTTCCTGCCCCTGCGCGGCGGCGACCTCGGCTTCGCGGGTTTCGACAACTATACCCGGTTCATCAGTTCCAGCGCCTTTTGGCCCAGTGTTCAGACGACCCTGATTATCGTCGGCGGCGTTCTGCTCATTACCATCGTCCTCGGTGTCATCCTCGCCTTGCTGCTCGATCAGCCGATGTGGGGACAGGGTGTCGTCCGTATCCTTGTGATTGCGCCGTTTTTCGTGATGCCGACGGTGTCGGCCCTGGTCTGGAAAAACATGTTCATGGACCCGGTGAACGGGCTCTTTGCGCATTTGTGGAAGTTCTTCGGGGCTGAACCGATACAATGGCTCAGTCAGGAATCCCTGACCTCGATCGTGATGATCGTCAGCTGGCAATGGCTGCCCTTCGCGACGCTGATCCTGCTGACCGCCGTTCAGTCCCTCGATTCCGAACAGCTTGAGGCCGCCGAAATGGATGGCGCGCCCTATCTCAAGCGGTTCTGGTACATCGTGCTGCCCCACCTGTCGCGGGCCATCACCATTGTACTGCTGATCCAGACCATCTTCCTGCTGTCGATCTTCGCCGAGATTTTCGTGACGACGGGAGGCGCGTTCGGGACGAAGACCCTGACCTACCTGATCTTCCAGCGCGTGCTCGAAAGTCAGAATGTCGGGCTCGGGTCCGCGGGCGGTGTCTATGCGATCATTCTGGCCAATATCGTTGCCATCTTCCTGATGCGCATCGTTGGCAAGAACCTGGATACGTGAGGAGAACCCGGTATGGCACGTGCAGTCTCCAATAATCGCAAGCTCTTGAATACGGTCATCGCCTGGACCATCGGAATCCTGATCTTCTTTCCGATCCTGTGGACGATCCTGACCAGCTTCAAGACCGAGGCCCAGGCCATCGCCGATCCGCCGGTGTTCCTGTTCTTCGACTGGACGCTTGAAAACTATGAGGTGGTGCAGGAGCGGTCGAATTATGCGCGCTTCCTGTGGAATTCGATCATCATCGCCGGGGTGTCCACCATCCTTGGCCTGATCATCGCGATCCCCGCCGCTTGGTCGATGGCCTTCGTGCCGTCAAAGCGGACGAAAGACATCCTGCTCTGGATGCTATCGACCAAGATGCTGCCCGCCGTCGGGGTGCTGTATCCGATCTATCTGATCTTCATCGAGCTGGGGATTCTCGACACGCGCATCGGCCTGATCGTCGTGGTGATGTTGATCAACCTGCCGATCATCGTCTGGATGCTGTATACGTACTTCAAGGAAATCCCCGGCGAAATCCTCGAAGCCTCGCGGATGGACGGCGCATCCCTGAAGGACGAGATTCTCTACGTACTCGCGCCGATGGCGGTGCCGGGCATCGCCTCGACCCTGCTGCTGAACTTTATTCTGGCATGGAACGAAGCCTTCTGGACGCTCAACCTGACGGCGGCGAAGGCCGCGCCGCTGACCGCCTTTATCGCCAGCTATTCCAGCCCCGAAGGCCTGTTCTTTGCCAAGCTTAGCGCGGCCTCGACCATGGCGATTGCACCGATCCTGATCCTCGGCTGGTTCAGTCAGAAACAACTTGTGCGCGGCCTGACCTTCGGCGCGGTGAAGTGAGGAATATTCAATGGGACGTATAACGCTCAAACAGGTCACGAAGTCCTTCGGCGACGTCGAAGTGATTCCGCCGCTGGACCTCGAAATCAACGATGGAGAGTTCGTGGTTTTCGTCGGCCCGTCGGGTTGCGGCAAGTCCACCCTGTTGCGCCTGATCGCGGGCCTTGAGGATACCTCGGGCGGCACCATCGAGATCGACGGCAAGGACGCAACCGGCCTGCCCCCGGCCAAGCGCAGTCTGGCGATGGTTTTCCAGTCCTATGCACTTTATCCGCATATGACCGTGCGCAAGAACATCGCCTTTCCGATGCGGATGGCCGGTGTCGACAAGGCCGAACAGAAACGCCGGATCGAAAACGCGGCGTCGGTGCTGAACCTCACCGATTATCTCGACCGCCGCCCGGGTCAGCTTTCGGGTGGTCAGCGTCAGCGCGTCGCCATTGGCCGCGCCATCGTGCGCGAACCCGCCGCCTTCCTGTTCGACGAGCCGCTCTCGAACCTCGATGCCGCCCTGCGTGTCGGAATGCGCATGGAAATCAGCGAGCTGCACACGCGCCTCAAGACCACCATGGTCTACGTGACCCACGATCAGGTCGAGGCGATGACGATGGCCGACAAGATCGTCGTGCTGCGTGCCGGACATATCGAGCAGGTCGGCTCGCCCCTCGATCTCTACCGCGAGCCGCGCAACCTGTTCGTCGCCGGTTTCATCGGCTCGCCGAAGATGAACCTGCTGCAAGGGTCCGAGGCCGAAAAGCGCGGGGCCGTGACCATGGGCATCCGCCCCGAACATATCACGGTCTCCGCCACCGAGGCCGCATGGCGCGGCACCGTCGGTGTCTCCGAGCATCTTGGGTCCGACACGTTCTTCCTGGTGAATCTGGAGGGGTATCCCGACCCGATCACCGTGCGAGCCGACGGCGAGGTCTCCCTGCACCCCGGCGATACAATCCACCTGATCCCGGACGAATCGCGCATCCACCGCTTTGATGCCCAGGGCCTGCGTATTCCATAATCGTTGCACCACACGACACTGGCATTGACGCTTACATCGCACCCTTCGAGACGGCCTCTGCGAGGCCTCCTCAGGATGAGGTTAGATCGTTGAAATTAAAAGGACACCTCATCCTGAGGAGCGAGCAAAGCGAGCGTCTCGAAGGATGATGAGGCCCGGACAGCCATAGACCGCTTGCAGATAGACGGGCGGGGCGCTGTGTGTCAGCGTGCCGCCATGGATTTTATCAAGGTCATGAGCTTTCAACCGCCCCCGCGCGGCCTCTGAACCCCGCCTCCGGTTTTCAGAGAAAGGCTCCTCCATGACCACTCAACCCAATATCGTTCTGATCATGGCCGATCAGCTCGCCCCGCATTTCACGGGCACCTACGGCCATCCGCTGGTGAAAACCCCGCACATGGATGCGCTCGCCGCACGAGGCGCGCGTTTTGACGCCGCCTATTGCAATGCCCCGCTCTGTGCGCCCTCCCGGTTCAGTTTTATGGCCGGACAGCACGTCACCCGCATCGCTGCCTATGACAACGGTGCGGAGTTTCCCTCCACCGTGCCGACCTTTGCCCATTACCTGCGGCTGGCGGGCTATCGCACCTGCCTCAGTGGCAAGATGCACTTCGTTGGTCCGGACCAGATGCACGGGTTCGAGGAGCGCCTGACGACCGACATCTACCCTGCCGACCACGCGTGGACTCCCGATTGGGAATTGCCCGACGAGCGCATCGACAAGTGGTATCACAACATGGACGCCGTGCGCGAAGCCGGGAAGGCGGCGACGACCTTCCAGTACGAATACGACGAGGAAACCGCGTTCTTCGCCCGCCGTAAGATCTTCGAGTACAAGATGAACGACGTCGCGCCGTTCTGCATGGTCATCAGCTTGATCCATCCCCACGATCCCTACGTGGCGCGCCCCGAGTGG
>CALGNO010000218.1 GCA_937958625.1 uncultured Neomegalonema sp. | reverse complement strand
GGAATCGCAATTGACCTACCTCTCCCGCAACGGAGAGCTGACGCTGGACGAATACGCCTTCGATGGCAGTAGCTTCGATGTCGAGGGCAATTTGGAGATCAAGGGTGTCTGCGATACCTGGGCCGGACGCTGGGATCGCGCGGAGGCACTGGATGGTCGCGCCGCCAAGGCAAAGACGAAGACCTACCACCTGATTGTCTCCTTTCCCGAAGGGATGGACGAGGAGCGCGCCCATGACGCGGCGAGCACCTTTGCAGATAGGTTTATGATCTCCGGCGAGTTCGGCGATCGCTGGAGCCATGTCCGCGCTTGGCATACCGACCGTGCGCATCCTCACATGCACATCGTCATCGACCGGCGTGGCGAGAGCGGCGTGATGATGCAGATCAATCCCGCTCGCGATATCAACCCTGCGCGCCTGCGAGGCTTGCAGGTCGATGCGGCGGCAGAGCATGGCCTCTTGTTGAATGACACGCCCCGCGTCTCGCGTGGTCTGCGAGATCAGGGCCGATCCACTTTCGAATGGCGCGCCGAGCAGCGTGGCCACAAGGCAGGCCGCAACCAAAACCGGCTTGCCTATGAAAAACTCACGGCAGGGTTTGCCGATGAGATCATCCGCCACGAGGCGGCTGAACTGCGCGGGCTCGCCCGCACGCTTGGAGCAGGCAGAACGCTTGCCCCCGAAACCGACGACCAACCCCATCAACAACAGAGCTTCATCGCCGCCCTCGACAGGGCAGCGCTGGCGCTCGAATACGGAAAGGACCTTCCTCCCATGGACCCTCAAACACTGGAAAAGGATCGCACGACGCTGGACGCGCTCGGCGCCATGAGTGTCGATGAACTCGCAGAGACCATGCGCAATGCTGTTCGCGAGGCCGAAGAGATCGCGCCGCAACTGATCGACGAGACCCAGCGCGCCAAACTGGAGATCGAGACCGGGCGCATCCGGGAACTCTATGCGCCCTACGTGCCGGAGTTCGCCGCAGCAGGTGAGCAGAAAGAACCTTACGACGGGCTCGGCATGGTGATCGACAGCCGCCTTGGCGCAGATCAGGAGCGTGAACGCGCACCATACGAGCTGGATGTCGATGGCTATGACAACGACCTCGATCCCGACCCGCTGCCCCCAAAACCTTCGCATACGCTTAGCGACGCTGACAGCCGGGTTGTCGAGGCCTATACCGCGCGCGGCATGAACGGCGAGCGCGCCTTGGCACGCATCAAGGGCGGTCTGGAGGCTACTGAGGAAACCCGCAGCTACTGGCACACACAGGAAATCAAGGAACGGATGCGCGCGGGCGATCTGTCCTGGTCCGCTGCTGAATACGAGGTCGTGGACCTGCACCGCTATGCCAGCGGCACCTACCGGGCGGCAACGCGGGCGATCTCGCGCGGCGTCTCGCTCGATGCCGCCGAGGTCCGGGCACCGAAAGACCCGATGTTCGAGCGCAGCGCCGATGCCGAGGTCGATCTGGATCGCGCAGACCCACAACCGCAGCCGGAGCGCGATTCGCTGATTGAACGGGATATCGATGAACCACTTGTGACCTTCGACGATGCCGCTTCAGTCGACAGCGAGCGGCCCCAGTCAAAGGCAGAGAGTGATAAGCGCAAGGATGCCGAACGCGATCCGTCACGCGATGCGACTTCCGACAGAAATCCTGAGGCCGATAAATCCGCAAAGCCCTCGCACGAAGAGTTCATGCGGATGATCGAAGAGCAGGAACGCGCGCTTCTGAAAGAAGATGCGGAGAAGAACCGTGAGCGCGGCGCGGATCGCTCGCGCGACATCGATGACGGCTTTGGCATTGAGTAAAAGGAACAAATTATGAACTATCAACTTCCCTCCCGATTGCTCGTCGCCTTCAGCGGCGTGCTGGCGATTGCGGCCTTTCTCTTTGTGCTCAATGTCTGGGTGGCGGTGGCCTTCAGGCAACCGCTCGAGACGGTCACGCCCTGGCTCTGGTTCTTGCCGCCAGATGCGTGGCACCTCGTCAATCCTGGCGTCTTCCACAACGCGCTCAAATGGGGTGCAGCGGCAGGCGGCGCGGTTCTCGCGGTCTGTCTCTATGTGGCGTCCCAGGTCCCGCCGGGAGAACCTTATGGTGACGCGCGCTGGGCCAAACGACACGAGATCGCGAAGGCCGGACTGCTCGATCCCTCCGGTGTCATCCTCGGCAAGCTGGGCGGACCGCGCTGGTTCGCCCCGTTCGTCCGCAGCACCCGCGATAAATACTGCAATACCCTGCTGGTTGCACCGCCGGGCGGCGGCAAGGGTGTGGGTGTTGTCATCCCGACCTTGCTGACCTGGCCGGGCTCTGCCGTCGTGCTCGACGTCAAGGGCGAGAATCATGAGAAGACCGCCGCCCGCCGCAAGGCTATGGGCGATGACGTCTTCGTCTTCTCGCCGCTCGCCGAGGATGGCCAGACGCATCGCTTCAACCCGCTCGAAGCTGTCGCGGCTCTCGAAGACAAGGGACGCCAGTACAGCGAGCTGCAACGCATCGCAGAACAGTTGCTTGTCCCCAGTGGCAATGCAGACCGGAGCTTTATGCCGGGCGCGCGCGAACTCTTCATCGGGGCCGCATCCGCCATCCTCAAGCAAGAGAACCCGCGCATCGGTGCCGTGCTCAAGGCGCTTGCACCTGCTGTTCCGGTAGACGATGCCGAGCCGGTCTCGAACAGCATGTCCGCGCGGCTTCGCGTTCTGGCGAGCCAGGCCGTGCACGAAGAAGCGCGCGACTCGCTGTTGCAGTTCGCCGCGTATGATCCGCGGTCGCTCGCGACCTACCTCTCCGTGCTGAAAGGATCGGGTCTCGGTGCATGGGCCAATCCGGCAATCGATGCCGCAACCAGCGCCAACGATTTCGATCTTGGCTCACTCAGGCGCAGCCCCCAATCGATCTACATCGTGATCGCGCCTAACGACATGAAGGTTCTCGCCCCCGTCGCTCGGCTCTTCTTCCAGTCTACCATCGCGGCGATGCAGTCGCGCCTGCCGGGGCCGGACGACAAGCTCCCCTTCCTGCTGCTTCTCGACGAGTTCAAGACCCTTGGTGAGATGGAGGCCGTCCTCAACGCAGCGGGAACGATGCGTCAATACGGCGGTCACATGCTGATCGTTGTGCAAGGGGCAACGAACCTCGAAGAGGTCTACGGCCAGGCCGGAGCGCAAAGCCTGATGAACGCCTGTCAGGTTCACGCCTATATGTCGATCAACGATCCGAAGACGAAAGAGATGATCTCGAGGTCACTCGGCACGCGCGCCACGGAGACCGTTCACGAAAGCACCAGCCGACAACTCGGCAAGCTGGGCGGAAGCCGAACGCGGTCTAGTCAGACCCGCGCGCAGAAACTCCTCTCCGAGGATGCCGTGAATCGGATCGGCGAGGACGCAATCCTGCTGCTCGCCAAGGACGCGAGACCGATCAAGGCGCGGAAGGTGATTTACTACAAGGACTGGAGGCTCAAGAAACTCGCTTCGATTGGTGCAGGTGAGATTCGGCGGGAGGAACGTCAGTACCGACAAAAACAGCAGGACCGAAATGCAGGCGATGCGCCAATACCCCGTCCGCTGCTTTCTCAGGCACAGGGGTTTCTGCGATCCGTCGGGATCGCCAGAGCGAGCCTGGAAACTCAAATAGCGTAACGGGATCGCCGGGGTCTCGCGACCGCAAAGCCCCGGCAGATTGGCAATCTCCGGCCAAAAGCCGACTCTTTCTGGAGTCAAAGGGCGCGACCGTTTATGAAAGCATCGCCACCGTCGGCGCGCCTCTTTTTCCTGATCATGCGGGGCTCTGATCACAACTCTAGAAGGAGGATTAGTCATGGCGTTCTGGTCTGGCGAAACATTGGAGCAGAAGCTCCCAAACCTGATTAAACCATTTGAGCCAGATTCGATCGACTGCGCGGCCTACACACTACATGTGGGCGGAGAGGTATACGTCAGCCCTGACCGTGAGGTGTCTACACCAAGCCGACACACGAAACAGAAACTCGATGAACGTGAAGGATTCACGATTCCGCCCGGTCAATTCGGTTTCCTAACAACGAAAGAAGTCATCTCGGTTCCCGACAATGCCCTCGCCTTCATCTCGATCAAGGCCCGGATGAAGTTCAGCGGTCTGGTCAATATCTCGGGTTTTCACGTCGATCCGGGCTATGAGGGCGAGTTGTTGTTCTCGGTGTTGAACGCTGGGCCGAAGCCATTGCACTTGATGCAAGGCCAACCACTTTTTCTCATATGGTATGCCGACATCGACCGTGAGACTCGTTTCAAGAAAGGGCCGAGTAGTGGTTTTCACGGCATTGATCCCAAGCTAATCAATGGGATCAGCGGCGAAATACTGTCGCTACAAAGTCTGTCGGACAAGCAGCGAGCGCTGGAGGGCGACCTCAATCAGAAGCTCCAAAAACAGCAAACGCAAGTTTCAATCCTCACTGCCCTCGTTACCGTTTTGATCGGGCTCGCCGTTGGCATCGTCGGGTGGCAACTTCGAACTTATCTCGGCACCTCATAAATCCCCATTGTCGGAATATCCGACATATGCTATATATGTGTCGGTTAAATCGACACTTGAGGTCGCCATGCAATTTCCAGAAGCGCTCGTAGAGGCGGCAATTCGTGACGAGATCATCGTGGCGGCGAAGGATCGTCCACCGACAAAGTCGGGTTGGCGTCCAGAAGTCGATTCACCGGTCGCGATCCGCGTATTGTTACGGGTCGAGGCGGAGATAGGGATCGAGTTGCCGGAAGATACGATTCCGCCGGGTGGGTTCGATGATGTCGATACCTGCGTAAAGGGCATCCTAGAACAGAGCCGTCGTCTTTGGCGCGAGAAGCAGCGGCAACAGGGAGAAACCGTCTCATGAGTATACAACCAAAAATGGGCTTTTTGGGACCCGAGGATGAAGGCCAGATCCTCGGTGCCAAACTGAAAGAAGCCCGCGAGTATATAGGCCTTAAACAAGAACAGGTCGCCAATCACCTCGGCATCCCACGAACAGGCGTATCCGAGATCGAGAAAGGTAAGCGCAGCGTGAGCGCGCTCGAGTTGAAGAAGCTCGCGCACCTATACCAACGGTCCGTTCAATATTTTACAGGTGAGGAACCGGCTGTGCCGGCAGACGTGGCTTTTTTAGCTCGGACAGCGTCAGCGCTGTCGAACACGGATCGTCAGGAATTGCAGCGGTTTGCCGAGTTCCTGCAAACGAAGTCGAAGGGCTGACCCATGGCGCGGGAGCAAGATCGGCGTTCCATTTTGCGCGGAATGAAGGGGGCCATGCGCCTCTTACAAGACCTTGGCTATGACCAAGGCGAGAAGCGCAAACAGCGGGTAGATGTTTTCGACAGCATCGACCGCGCTGGGGCTGCTCTCATGTTCCAGCCGCTCGAGAAACTCCTTGGGGCGTTTATGAGCCAGGACGGTACTGCGGGGATAATTCTGAATACGGAAAGGCCCCTCGGCATGCAGCGATTCACTGCGGCGCACGAACTAGGGCATCTGACACTGGGTCATGACCCGCATGCTGATGATGAAGGCATTCTCCGGCGTGGGCCGATTGCTGATGGGCGCGCGTTCGCGAAAATTCCGCCGGAAGAACGCGAAGCAGATGCCTTCGCCTCGTATTTCTTGCTGCCGTCGCATCTAATAACCGCACAGATGGAGATTCAGGGCTGGGGTGTTCATCACTTCTCGAGCCCCGAGATCGTCTATCAGGCCTCACTCCGCTTCGGCACCAGCTACAGCGGGGCAGTCTTTGGACTTGAGCGGGAAAATGTAATCGGCTCGGGCCTGCGGCGTGAACTGCTTAAAGCAAAGCCGAAAGATCTCAAATTGGGATTACTGGATGACCAGGCGCTGCCGAATCCACGCCGAAGTGACGTCTGGATGCTGACCGAAAAGGACGAAGGTGCGGTAATTGAGGCAGGTCGCGACGACTTGTTCCTACTGCGTTTGAATGAGGCAACAGGTGCGGGGTATATTTGGACCTTCGACCAGCTGCGCGAGGCTGGATTTGTGATCTTGAAAGATGGCCGTGAACCCGTGCCAGAAGGCCAAATCGGGTCACCAAGCGTGCGCCGGGTGCTGGCGCAAGCTGGTCGACCTACTGCGAACACGTTGCAGCTAAAAGAGTGCCGTCCGTGGGATCCTGAGGATGACCCTCAGACGCTGACCCTGCATTACCGCACGGCCACGAGTGATGAAGCCGGGTTGTTTGAGCGTCAACGATTGGAGCGGCTAGCAGTTCAATGACGTTGACAATCGAGAAAGATTTCCGTGCCGAATTGGGTGCGGTTCGCCATCAAGGGCGACGTCCAACTTGCCTTGCATTTGCTGCATCTGATGTTCACCGGCATGCGCGCAGGCACCCCGAATGGTTCTGTGTCGAATGGCTTTATTACCATGTTAGTCAGCATGCTGGAACCGGTCCGCATTGTGGCACGACGATCGCAGATACACGAACCATCTTGAAGTCGGTCGGGCAACCTGAAGAGCCAGAGTGGCCTTACAGCGGCACACCGCCTAGTCCTGCGACATGGCGGCCGCCGACTTTGACAAAGGAGCCGTTAACGTCTGGCTCGACAGGATGCAGCGCGGGTTTGCAGGCGGTGCGTCAGCGTATCGATGAGGACCTGCCGATTGTAATCGGATTGTTCACATCGGACACGTTTAACCAGCCTCCCACATGGGAATATGCGGGTGATGAGGTCATTCTCGGGTCTGATACCGGGCACCCTATTGATTACGCACGTGGCCATGCTGTCATTGTCGCAGGGCGCGGCGATTACAGCGGCCAGCCGGTCATGCTGCTTCGAAATTCCTGGGGGGCTCGGTGGGGCCACCAAGGCCATGCCTGGGTTCTTGAAGCCTATCTGGCTCCGCGCCTCGCGGACGCTTTTGTGATCTCGAAAGGAGAGGGTGATGTACTTCAATCCGATGGACGTTACGCGGACGCGCACCCCAGTACGCGCTTGGGTTGAGACCGCTCGAGCACTTTGCGATGCGGACGATTTTCACCTGGGTGGCGTCAATGTCCACATCCAAAAGCCAAATCTGATGAGCGATAGCGAGATCGCGGTGATCCGGCACGTGGATCGGTTCTTGCGCGGGCACGGCCACTATCCTGTGTCAACAGTAGCCAACACGATCTTCCCCGAGAGCCTCGACCAAGGTGATGGTGTCGAGGCGTTGACCGAGCGATATCTACAGATATTCACTCGGGCGATGAAATCCGGTTGGGGTCGGTATTTTCAACGCTTTGTTTCCTGGCCGAACCATAACGGGGGGCCGCCCATCAATCAGCTTGCAGTCGTCATCGACATGCTTAGCAAGGCACGAACGGGTGTGTTTCACACCGAAAAATATGAACTTGTTGTTAGTGATCCGACGCGGTTGATGCGCAACGTGCGTAACCGGCCATGTCTGAGCCTTATCGAGCTCAAGCCCGAAAAAGACACGAACCAGCTCCACATCTATGCGACCTATCGCAATCACTACTACGTTCAGAAAACGCTCGGCAACATCTTGGGTTTAGTTGATTTGCAGGGCTTCATTGCACGTGAAGCAGGGCTTGAGGTCGGAACAATGACCTTGAATTCCACGAGTGCAACCTTGGAAACTAGCGCAGGCAAATGGGGAAAGAATGACATTCGTAAGCTCGTCTCGGACTGCGAAGGCCTGTTGACTATGCGGCAGGCTGCGTGAACAAGTTGGGCGCAACATCGTTGCTGAGACTATACGCTTCCTCTATCTGGCGGATGAAGACGTTTTGACCGCCGTAGCTTGGGTGCCTCACTTGGATGCTACTAATTCCCATGCTATCGACCGCCCTGTGTGCATCCCCACCAATGGCGATGATCTTGTCGGGTTTGAGAATCTCCAGGAGAGCGTGGAAGAACGAGCCGCACTGATTGCGTTCGCTGGCTGTGTGACACCGATTGGTCATCGGATTGTCAGGCGTATGCGGATGGAACGGAAACACGTTCCAGAGAAATACTGGCTCGCCGACCCTAGCGAGCATGCGCCAGATCGTATTTGCAGTACGTTCGCCAACAGGTGCGCCTATGGTTGCGCGCTCGAACGGCAGGCCTCGAAATAAGGCGCTGTAGGCGTCCAAATGCATCTCATCAGTCAAGGCCAGGCCGGTGCGGCGTCCGCCGCGATAGCCAAGATCGCGGGCGATCCAGATCGTTCGCACCTTGAGATCGACGGCGCGTGAAAGGCTCCGCTCGAGATTCTGGCGTCGCGTGAGGGCTGCGTCGTGTCGATCATAGAGCGGGCAATGATCAGTGTATGGGTTGAAGACGTGTTCGAGTTGAACTGCGCTGAGCGCGCCGACGAAATCAATTGCTGGTTGGCTCATGGCGCGTCGAACCAGATTTTGCGTTGATCTAGGTCGATGCCGACGGTGCCACCGCGATGCGTGCGCATTGCGCGAAAGACTGTGTATCCGTTCAAGATTGCCTCCTCCCAAAGCCAAAGCGGGCAGTTCTCTGCCTCATAACCGGTAACAAAACGTCGAACCGATTTGAGCAATCCGTAATCCAGCGTTTCGATCCCCTCGAATAGCGCTAAACGCATTGCGTGATTAAATATCCAGGTGGCGATGCCTTCCTCAATAAGGATGGCGCGCGCACCGTCTTGTACTTCATCGGTAAGCGGGTCGCTTTTGCGCTTTACCTTGAGCAAGCGCCGTAGCGTTGGCGACCAGCCAAGATGCGCGGCGTAGGACAAGTGGAAGATATCGTGAAACCGATAATCATCATCTTCCATGCGATTATCGGTGAGTGGGTCGCCAAACAGGAGGCCGTCGCGGCTCAGAGTAGCAGCAGTTTTCCCGTTCCGCATAACTTCTGTAAACTTGATGTCGAGTCTACGCGGCAACTGTTCTGATTGCGGAAAGTTCACGTCAAATAATGGAGACGGGGTGCGTGCTTCCGGCCATCGATCATTGATCTTAGTGAGATTGGAGTTGGCAGCCCGGCTAAGCGGAACACCAGCTTCATGGGCGGCTGTTCGGAGCGCCCGGAAGACAGCGATGAGCCTTCCCTCGAGAGCAGATCGGTTTCGGCTGAGACGACCAGCGCTGTAATCGGTCATGAGCAAACCAACCTCTGCTGACAGTCGCAGAAGCGCTTTTTCGAAGTCAGGGGATGGCATTGACGCGACTGGATGGGCACCGGCATCAAGAGCATGAAATGTCATGGTATCGTCGCTCACAGCTTGCCAAGCCGCCAAGTCGCGGTCGAGGTTGATCGCAAGATCGTCAAGACTGAGATGCGCACGACTGGCGACGGCGGCCAAATACCAAAGGACGTCCCCAAGCTCTTCGAGTACAGTCTCTTCGTAACCAATGTAGGCCACGGGATCGCGCTGCTTCTTCTTCACTTCGCTGAGCAAGCTGCCGGTCTCACCGAACAGACCAAGCAGCGGAAAGGCGAGGCCGTCATCGACGCCTCGCCGCTGATCGGTGCGCTGTGCCGCAATCTGGTAGGCAGACAGGGTTAGAGTTTTGGTCACTGCGTTTTCCGGCGGTCAACGAGCGCCTGCTCTGGGACGGGAAAGCCGTAGGCGGCGAGTGCTTTGAGCACTACAACCCGCATCGGATCACCAGTTTCGGCTGAGCGAATATGGATTGCACGCTTAGTTGCAGCAGGCACCTGCACTTGAAGCGTCTCATCATCACTCTGTTGCAACAATTCTGGGGATTTAGGTTTCATGAAACCTAAATAGCATGATTTCTTCGAATCTGTAAACTCAGTTGTGGAATTCGATCGCGTGTGAATAACGCCCGGTATGGTCGGCAACGAGATGATAAGCAGCCGTGCTCGTTCACCCCGCTAAGTGTCTTCTTGGGCCGTTCTAAGCTGTCAGCTTCCAGCGAGCGCTATCGCAAATTTCGATATGCGAGATGCGCCGCTGCCCATCTCTTCGATCAAGCTGCACGACACAATCGATGATGCTGCGCGCGTAATCCACGATTTCAGTTCGCAACAGACCAAGCCCCGCTCGCATGACAAGAAACGCCAGCCGTTCGAGCGCAGCCGCAGGCGAGTTGCCGTGAATCGTGGAGATTGATCCATCGTGGCCTGTGTTGATCGCCTCAAGATAACTCCACGCCTCGCCCCCCCGAATTTCGCCGAGGAGAATACGATCCGGACGCATGCGAAGCGTAGCATCCAAGAGTTTCAGCGGACCGCAGGTATCCGTTTCGCCTGCAATGAGATTTACGACATTCGGATGCGGTGACCGGATTTCTCGAGAGTCCTCGATCGTCACGATCCGCTCTTCTTCTGGGATGTGTTTCAGCAACGCGCGCAGGAAAGAAGTCTTGCCGCTCGATGTGCCGCCCGAGACAAGAATGTTCCAGCGTGAAGCGATTGCCGCCGCAAAGAACTCGGGTATTCGACCCGCCTCAAGATGAGCTTCCGGGCTGGAGCCAGCCGCCGAAGCTGATGGGGCTTTCTCCGGCGTACGGATGTAGTCGAAGGCCTCAATGGAAACGTTGCGGAGCACGTCACGGCGCAGCGCAACAGCGTAGCCCCCAGTCGTGACAGGCGGCCCGACGAGCTGCACCCGCCAGACATCTTCACCGCGTGGGCGGCTGGATGTTACGAGGGGCGCACTCGCACCGAGGCCCTTCGGTCCCGCGAGTTGCGACGCCAGCAACCGGACGTCATTCAGTGCAAGGGAGAGACCCGAAGACCGCATCAGTGAGTCCCCGGAGCGCTCGACCCAGACCCTGCCATCGGGGTTGACGGCTATCTCGATCACGCTCGGATCATCAAGCAAAGCGCTCAGCGGCCCAAGCGCTTTGACAAGGTACGTGTCCGCACTCACAGCAGGAAGTCCTGTTGCACGAAGACATTGATCGGCGTGCCCTGATCTACATGAATTGTGGGCGGGATCGACAGGTATTCACCCAAGGCATCGCTTGCCGTTTCCGTGACGGTTTCCGATCCGGTGTTGAGGGCTTCGCGAACCTCGGCGCGCGGCAGGGCCGCGTTTGCGCCGAACTGGCCGATGGCGGAAACGACCGAGATCAGGAACGCTGCCTCGAACTTGGTGCCAAAATGCTGATCGACATCGCCCGAGAGACCGGCGCGGCCCAGACCATCGACGCCTGGCGAGTTCAGGGCGATCGAGCGATGATCCGGCGTCACGGCCCGCGACCAGGCGACAAGCACACGGCTCTGTCCCTGCGACAGCCCAGATTCATAGCGCCCGATCAGTCGGGAGCCTTTCGGCAGAATGATCTGGCTCGCATCGGCGGACCAGACATCCTCGCTGACAACGGCGCGGATCGATCCCGGCATATCTGACTGGATCGCCGTTTCAAGAACGCCTGCGATCAGCGTG
>CALGNO010000217.1 GCA_937958625.1 uncultured Neomegalonema sp. | reverse complement strand
GCGCATCGGGGCATCGTGAGCTTGGATGGTCATGGCGGTCTCCATTTTCATCGTCGGTGGTCAGGTATCGGAACCGGGACGCAGGGCAGCGATCGTCTCGCGCACCACACGGTCGGCTCCGGAATCGAGGGCGGATTTTTCGGCCTGGTCCCGAAGGGTCTTGGCCGCGGAAATACGGGTAAGGATCGGATGCTCCTCAACGATCTTGTCGAGCAGCGCCTGGGCATCGGGATCCCATGGAAAGTCTCGGCGCAGGCGGGTCGGCGTCGCCGCCGCACTGTCCATCTCGGTGCCGAGCGGCAGAATGTGGAACAGTGCGTCGAAGAGACTGTTGCAGACCTCTTGCAGAATATACGTCGCGCCCGCGTACCCCATGAACGGTGTGCCGGTGGCCCGGCGGATCGCAGCGCCCGGAAAGCTGGCCGGGATAAAGGTCGGCTGAGGCCCGTGGCCGCCGCCCATCTCCGCCAGGTACATTTTCTCGTTGATCGAACCCATCACGACGAGCGGACGCTTTTCATGCAGCATTGCGCGCACGGCATCATTGTCGGTTTTCTTGCCCGCGATGCGCGACACGGCAAAGGCGCAAGGCAGTCCCAGCTCGTGTTCGAGATAGTTCTGGATGCCGCGCGTATAGGTCTCATTCGCGACGATGGCGAAACTGGCGGTCGCGAAGAAATCCTGTGTCACCGAACGCCACAAGTCCCAAACGGGTTTCAGCGTCGAATGCTTTTCCTGCTCAATGAACGGCTCTGGATCGAGGTCGAGCATTTCGCCCAGCTTGCGCAGGAACTTAGTGGTCGAGTCGATGCCGACCGGGGCTTGCAGGTAAGGCTTGCCGAGCATTTCGGCCAGCCCACGCCCGAACTCGCGATACATCACAACGTTCGCTTCGGAATTCACCAGCTTGGGCATTTCGCCAAGGTGAGACCCGAGGGGCATGACCATGTTGATCTCGGCCCCGATACCCTCGATCAGACGGCGGATTTCGGCCACGTCGGACGGCATGTTGAAGGTGCCGTACATCGGGCCAAGGATATTGACGCGGGGTTTTTGCCCCTCGGCAAGCGGCGTGGTCTTGCGCAGACGGCCCTTGGTGCAGCCGAACTCGGTAAAGATCCACGTCATCGCGCGATCGGCTGCTTCCCACTGATCCTCGTCGATGGTGCGCGGCAGGAAGCGTTGGATGTTGGTGCCCTCGGGCGTCACGCCGCCGCCGATCATCTCGGAGATCGAGCCGGTGACGACCACGGCGGGCAAGGCCGGGTCCAGGGTATTCCACGCGCGTTTCATCGCGCCCTCGGTGCCGTCGCGGCCCAATTCTTCTTCGCCCAGGCCAGTGACGACGATGGGCAGTTCGTGCGGTGGCAGGCCGTCGGTGTAGTGCAGGACGGAGGTCACCGGCAGATTCTCGCACCCGACCGGGCCGTCGATGACGACTTGCAGGCCCTTGGTCGCGCAGAACGCGTAGACCGCGCCCCAGTATCCGCCTGCTCTGTCATGGTCTTGTACGAGCATCAAATCATCTCCGCCGCTTTGGCCGCACGGGCAGCCTTGGCGAGTTTCTTCTCGCGGTGGGCGCGGAAACCGTCGTCGACATTCGGTGCGCCTTCCCAGACGCCAGCGGTGTCGCCGGTTCCGACGCCTTCGAAGAACGCCTTCATCGAATCCATGCGGTCCTTGTTGCCGATGGCGGCATTGACGACCTGCGCCAGCGAACCAGCCCCCGCCGGACCCATCAGGGGCCGCGCCGAAATCAGGTTGGTGAAGTAAAGACCGGGCGTGCCACGCTCTTTGGCTTTCTGGACGACGGGGGTGGTGCCGATGGCGAGGTCGGGATTGATCGCCTCCATCGCCGAGCAGTCATCTTCCAAGCTGGCGCGGAACTTGACCTTGACGCCCTTGGCTTCGAGCCAGTCACGGTCTTCGAGCGACCAGTCACTTTTCGCGCAGGCCGTGCCGACATAGGGCACATTCGCGCCGCTTTCGATCAACAGACGCGCGACCAGCAATTCAGAGCCTTCATAGCCCGACAGCGTGATCGTACCGTTGATCGGGGTCGCGGCCAACGCGCCCTTGATTGCGGGCAGGAAGCGGTTTTGGGCGTCGGCGATCTTGTCCGCCTTGATGTTGAATGTATCGCCGATGGCGGCGAGCCAGGAGGCCGTTCCGTCATGGCCAACCGGCGCAGAGCCGACGATGGGGCGACCCGCCGCTTTGAACTCGCGCACGGCGGCGGTGTAGAATGGATGGATCGCGGCGACGGCACTGCAATCGAGGGCCGCATAAAGCTCGCGCCATTCGCGGCACGGCACCGTGGGGCCAGCGGCCAGACCCATCGGGTCAAGCATTGCGCCGATGGTAATCGGGTCGACCGGGAACATCTCGCCGAGCAAGGCGACCGTCGGACGGTCGGACTTGCCCGAGGCCGGGGTCGCGACGGGGCCAGCTTCGGCTTCGTTGCGGGCATAGGCAAGCATCGCACCGGCCAGAACGTCCTTGGCTTCGGCATGGGTCGGAATGCCGAAACCGGGCACGTCGATGCCAACGATGCGCACGCCGTTGATCTCGTCCGGCAACAGCCGCAGCGGCACGCCCGATGCCGTGGGAACGCACAGGTTCGTCACAACAATCGCGTCGAATTTCTCGGGGTCGGCCATGGCATGGACCGACTCGCGGATGTCTTCGAACAGTTTGCCGGTCACGAGTGTTTCGGAGTTGAAGGGCACATACCCGACCGACCGGCGCGCGCCATAGAAGTGCGAGACGAAGGTCAGGCCATAGACGCAACAGGCCGACCCGGACAGGACCGTTGCCACCCGGCGCATCCGCAAGCCAACACGCAGCGACCCGAAAGCGGGGCACATGCTTTGCGGCTTGTCATGGGGGCCGGTTGGATAATCCGCTGCGTACTGATCCAGAATCTCGGACTTGCCCGCCGTGCGGGCAGCCGCCTCCATCTTGCCAGCGGAGTGGCAGCCCATACCGTCTTCGGAAGGCGTGGGTGCCTGCTCGATGTCGATGGACCCAATGGAGACGTCATCGGTCATTCGGACGCGTCCTCGTCGGTCTGCGGTTCTTCGTTCAGGCGGGACAGGGCCTCGTCGGCGCGGGCCATTTCATCGAGATCAAACATCGTCGTACACAACCTCCAGAGATTCTTTCACGACCGCGTTCTTGCCGCGCATGTCCTTGTCCGTCGCCGGTTCGAGCACGAAATCCGCACCGGTCTGGGAAGCAGAGAACAGGCCCAGCAGTCCGTCCTGGGACAGCGGCGTTGGGCGCAGGGGCGGGGCGGTGCCGACATTGTCGGCGAGTTCTTCGAACAGTTTGCCCCACTGGGTCTCGTTGGTGCCGACGATCTGGTAATTCGCAGATTTCTTGCGCAGGTCGTCATCCTGAGGGATCGACGCGAGGATCGGAATGTCGACCGCCTTGGCAAAGGCCGCCGCCTCACCGGTCCCGTCATCCTTGTTGATCACGATTCCCGCGACGCCGACATTGCCGCCCATCTTGCGGAAGTAATCGACCGCCGAGCAGACATTGTTCGCGACATAAAGGGATTGCAGGTCGTTCGAGCCGACGACGATGACTTTCTGCGCCATGTCGCGGGCGATGGGCAGGCCAAAGCCGCCGCAAACTACGTCGCCGAGGAAATCGAGCAGGACATAGTCGAAATCCCAGTCGTGGAAGCCGAGCTTTTCCAGCAGCTCGAAGCCGTGGATGATGCCACGTCCGCCGCACCCGCGACCGACTTCGGGTCCGCCAAGCTCCATGGCGAAGACGCCATTGCGCTTGAAGCAGACATCGCCGATCTGAACTTCTTCGCCGGCGAGTTTTTTCTTCGTCGAGGTCTCGATAATTGTCGGGCACGCCTTGCCGCCAAACAGCAGCGACGTGGTGTCGGATTTCGGGTCACAGCCGATCAGCAACACGCGCTGGCCGCGCTCGGCCATCATGTGGCTGAGGTTTGCCAGCGTAAACGACTTACCGATGCCGCCTTTGCCGTAGATCGCGATGATCTGGGTTTTCTTGGTCGGCTCGGCGATGGGCACTTCCATCGTCGGCTCGTTGGCTTCTTCTCGAAGGCGGTCATGATGATCACTCATCGTATCCGGGCGAAGATTCGGTACGTCGTCGAGGCTCATGCAGAGGCCCTCCAGTCGATGATCATCTTGAGACAAGCAGGATCGGTAAATGCCGTCGCATAGGCATCCGAAACACCGCTTGCGTGCGTGGTGTGTGTAATCAAGCCATCGAGGGACAGCGCGCCGTTATCGATCAGGGCACGCGTCGCGTCGATGTCGCCCCGGTTCCATTCGGCGGCGACGCGGAACCGCGCCTCGCGCATGAAAGCGGGCGGGAAGGCAAAGCTGAGCGGCTCGGCATAAAAGCCTGCGAGGACGATCTCGCCGCCCTTTTGCAAGCGGCCAATCAACGTGTTCAGTAGTTTCGAATCGCCGCTGCAATCATAGATGCTGCGATAATCCCGGCGCTCGTCGCTGTCCGGGTCGATGACATCATAGCCCATGGCACCGGCACGGCGGCCCTCGGCTTTTTCCCAAACCGTCGGCGCAGCGCCGCCAGCAGCAACGGTCAAGCGTGCGAGCAAACGGCCTAGAACACCGTGGCCGACGATCAAGTCAGGAAGCGTCGTGCCGACACCGGCAATCGCATGGCGCGCCGTGGCGGCGAGGGCGACCAGCGCCGCTTGCGGGCCAAGGGCCGAATCAAGGGATATTGCACGATCGGTGGGACAGACGATCCGATTGGACGCACCGCCGAACAGGCTTTTGACGCCCTTCGCGCAGGTCGAGCCGGGCACGAATACCGTATCGCCGACTTTGATCGCGCTGCTGGCGGGTGCCTCGACCACCTCGCCCGAGGCTTCGTAGCCGGGGATCAAAGGATAGCCCATGCCAGGAAATGGCGGCATCTCGCCGGTCCAGAACAGTTTTTCGGTGCCAGCGGAGATGCCCGAATGGGCAACGTCGATGACCAGATCACCCGGTTCGGGATCGGTCAGGTCGACGGGACGGACAGAGAGAGTCTTGGCGCTTTCGAGGACGACGGCGTTGGCTTGCATTGTAACTTCGCTCCCCGTTTGAACTGCGCATCTCGTTAGAGTCGGATGGCTGACCCGTGTGTAACATTAACTAGACAGTCGAAGTTGTCAAACAAACGATACATCTATGCATCAATTTTGTCGGACAGGCTTTTCGGCGGTCAAAACGCTTGTGATGAAGGGGGTCGCCGTGGCGTGGGGGCGAATGGCATTGAACCCTGCCTCGGCCAGCAATTCGCTGTGCCGGGCGGCAGAGCGCGGGCGTCCCGTAGTCATCGCCATGGTATAAAAGCCGAAATAGGCATCGCCCGCCTTCGTCGGATTCGCGCCGCCTGACATCGGTTCGGATATGACGACCCGCCCGCCCTGCGGCAACGCAGCAAGTACCGAGGCCAGCAGGGGCCTGACCGTCGAATCATCATGGTCATAGAGAACCCGGATCAGACTGATCGTATCAGCACCGGCTGGCAGAGCCTTGTCGAGGAAACTGCCTCCGACGGCGTCGATCCGACCCGCCAATCCATCGGCGGCCAGAACCCGCGTGGCCTCCTCGGCGACCGAGGGCAAGTCGAAGAGCGTCAGCGCCGGGTCGGGATAGCGCGCAGCGACTTCGCGCAGAAACGCCCCCGTGCCACCGCCGATGTCGAGCAGGTGGCGGGTGCCCGAGAGGGACAGCGTATCCAAGGTCTCCCGCGCGACGAGTTGCTGGGACGTGGCCATCAACTCCGAATAGGTCTTCGCGGTTTCGGGCGGCAGGTCATGGGTCTGACCGCCACCGACATAGGGCCAGTACTGCGCGAGTTGCGGCTGAGTCTCACCGCGCAGCAGGGCATCCGGGTTCGCGAGATCGCTGTAAAACATGCGATGGTGACGAATCATCAGCTCCAGCCCCGGCACGCCAATCACTGCCGCGCCGACCCGGCCAAGGGCATAGCGCCCGTCCCGCTGGCGCTTTAGCAGATCGATGGACGCAGCGGCTTGGCAGAGCAGCGACAGACGATCCGTGTCTACGCGCTTTTCAGCAGCGATTTCAGCGGGATGAAACGCCCCGGACCGCGCGATATGCAGCAGGTCGAATTCGACACAGGCCAGCAAGGTCTGGGAATAGACAAATCCGGATACGAGGTCATAAACCTCCTCCGCCGCCTTTCGCGACACCCGCCGTGTCAGAGGAAACCGGCTGGCCCATCGCTGAAAGGACGGGCTGGAAATCTTGTCATTGCGCCAGCGCGCATAGGCGTTGGCGGCCCGGTCCAGCAGCGAAGCTCCCCCCGAAATCGGCGCGTCGGTCATGCGACGGTGCGGGCCACGCCGACGGGCACGAGGCGCTCGGCCTGTTGTCGCACGATCGCGCGCAGGGCCTTGTCACCGTCACAGGGCGGAATCGCCTCCAGCGCGCCTTCGAGGATCGAATCGAGCAGCTTGACGGCCCCATCGACACCCAGATGCGCGACGGCATTGGGCCGGTCATGCACGGCGTCTTGCCCCGCAGGTTTGCCAAGTTGCTCGCTGTCGAGCAGGGCGTCGCGCAGATCGTCCGCGACCTGAAACGCCTCGCCGATCTTGGCACCGAGGGTCGTCCAGGGATCGGGGTCTTCGCCCATCGCCCGCGCGCCCATGCGGGTCGCGGCCACGAAGAGCGCGCCGGTCTTGGAGCGGTGATAGGCGGCGAGGTCAATATCCGCCTCGCTCTCCCAACCTTGCCCGGCGCAAATACCGTTGGGCGCCCCGGTGGCGAGGGCCAGATCGACGATTAGGCTGTTGGCGCGAATTGGATTGCCCGCAGAACACCGTGCCAGCGTCTCGAACGCAGCCACGATCAGCGCGTCCCCTGACAACACCGCCAACGGCTCGCCATAGGCGGCATGGACCGAGGGCTTGCCCCGGCGCAGGTCGGCATCATCGAAACAGGGCAAATCGTCATGGACGAGGCTGGCACAGTGGATCAGCTCAATCGAAGCCGCCGCCGCCGCGGCAAGTCGGGATTCATGCTGGTCTCCGCAGGCATAGGCCACGGCGAGGCACAGCTTTGGCCGGACGCGTGCGCCGCCATCCAGAACCGCATGACGCAAGGCCGCAGACATCTTTGGCGGCGACGGTTTTTTCGTAATCCTGTCGAGAACTTCGGAAAGGGCGGTTTCGATTCTGTCGTTCGCCATGAAGTCCCTCGCGTCATTATGTCCACGTTTGCGGACAGCATAATCTGTCACAAAAACTGGACACATTGCGCCGCGATGTCAATACTCACCTCACAGCCCGAGAACCATCCAACCCTGCGACGAGCGAAACGCCATGATGACAGCCCCATGAAAACCATAGTGATCGGCGCCGGTATCGGTGGCCTGTCGGCGGCGGTCGATCTGGCGGCGGCGGGGGTCGATGTGACGGTTCTGGAGCAGGCCTACGCCCCCGGCGGCAAGCTGCGACAGTTTCCCAGCGCGGCGGGGCCGGTGGATGCGGGGCCGACGGTCCTGACCATGCGCACGGTCTTTGACGCGCTGTTCGAGCGGGCGGGCGCGCGGTTGGCCGACCGACTGACCCTGATGCCCGAACCCGTACTCGCGCGTCATTGGTGGCAGGACGGGTCGAGCCTCGATCTTTATGCCGACCCGGCCCGCAGTGCCGATGCGGTTGGCAGATTTGCCGGGACAAAAGCGCAGAGCGAATTCATCGCCTTCTCGCGCGAGGCGCGGCGGCTGTTCGATGCCTTTGACGGCCCGGTCATGCGCAGTGCCAGCCCCGATCTCGCGGGTCTTGGCAAGGCGATCCTGCGCGATCCGCGCGGCCTGCTGCCCTGGCTGGCAAGACCGAAAACTCTCGCGAAATCGCTGGGCGAGCGCTTCGGCGACCCGCGATTGCAGCAGTTATTCGGGCGCTACGCCACCTATGTCGGCGGCTCGCCCTTTGCCTCGCCCGCAATTCTGGCCCTGATCTGGGACGCGGAGGCGCGCGGGGTCTGGCGGATCAAGGGCGGCATGATCGAGCTGGCGCGGGCGCTGGAAAAACTGGCCACCGAGCGCGGGGCACGGTTTCGCTATGGCAGCGGCGTGAGCCGAATTCTGACCGATGGCGGGCGTACCTCCGGTGTCGTGCTGGAAGATGGCGAGCGGCTGGACGCCGATTGCGTCGTCTATAATGGCGACCCCGCCGGTCTTTCGCGGGGCCTGCTGGGCGAAGGAACGCGGCGGGCTGTGCGCGGCCATGGCACTCGGCCCCGGTCGCTGTCGGCGTGGGTCTGGGCCTTTGCCGCGACCCCGAGCGGGCGCGACCTGCACCATCACAACGTCTTTTTCGGGCGGCACCAGGCCGATGAATTCAGCGCGCTGGACCGGGGCGAAATACCGTCCGATCCCACGCTTTATGTCTGCGCCCAGGATCGCGGCAGCGGCACGGCCACGCCAGCGACCGAACGATTCGAGATCATCATGAACGGCGCGCCCGTCGCCGGGACGGCAAGGGAAAAACCGGAGGAGTTTGAACAATGTCGCACACGGACTTTCCAGACCTTGCAGGGCATGGGCCTGACCTTCGACCCCGAGCCGGAGCGCGTGTCGCTGATAACGCCGGGGGATTTCGCAACCCGGTTTCCGGCGTCGGAAGGATCGCTTTACGGGCGCAGCCCACACGGAACCATGGCGACCTTTCGCCGTCCGACGACGCGCAGCCGCATACCGGGCCTGTTTCTGGCCGGGGGCGGGGTCCATCCGGGGGCGGGTCTGCCGATGGCGAGCCTTTCCGGACAGCACGCGGCCGCGGCGATCTTGAAGGACCGTGCTTTGATCTCTCGGTCCCGCCAAACGGCTATGCCTGGTGGTACGTCGACGGCATCTCGGATGATGGGTCACGTGCAATCTCGATCATCGGGTTCATAGGGTCGGTTTTCTCGCCCTGGTATCGCTGGGCGGGGCGCAAGCGGCCCGAGAACCATGTCTGCCTGAACGTCGTCACCTATGGGCGCGGCGGGCGCTGGACGATGACCGAACGGGGGCAATCCGACCTGCGCCTGTCCGAGCACAAGATGGAAATCGGGCCAAGCTCGATGACGTGGGAGAACGGCGAGCTGGTCATCGACGTCGATGAGATGACGACGCCCCATCCCGGCAAACTCAAAGGCCAGATCAGGCTCAAGCCCTCGGGGGTGACCGGCATTGAGGTTCCCCTGATGGCGGATGGCTCTCATGTCTGGCGGCCCTTTGCGCCCACCGCGCGGATCGAGGTCGATCTGAACCGGACCGGATGGCAATGGTCGGGCCATGGCTATTTCGACGCCAATTTCGGCACGGCGGCGCTGGAAGATGACTTCTCCTACTGGACGTGGTCGCGAATGCCGGTGAAGGGCGGTTCGGCGGCGTTCTATGATGCCGAGCGCCGGGACGGGACATCGCTTGCCGTCGCACTGAAATTCGCCGAGGACGGATCGGTGACGGCGATGGAGGCTCCACCGAAACAGCGCATTTCGCGCTCGCTTTGGACGGTGCGGCGCGAGACGCGCGGCGATGCAGGCAGTGCGCCGAAGCAGGTTAAGGCGATGCTGGATGCGCCATTTTACACCCGCTCAGTCGTGCGGACGACGATCCATGGCGAAGAGACCACGGGCGTACATGAGGCACTGGACCTGAACCGCTTTGCGTCACCCTTGCTGAAACCGATGTTGGCGGTGCGGGTGCCACGACGAAAGAATTGGGTTTTCTGAGAGATTGCGCTTAAAAAAAAGAGCCGTCACCCTTGGACTTGATCCGAGTCTCTGGCCATCGCGAAAGATCTTCGGATCAAGTCCGCGGATGACTATCTCAAGGACTAAACGCTTGGCGTCCAGCCGCCCGGTCGCGTTGTTCCAGTTGGGCGAGGATGCCGACAACGGCCCCCGCGCGTCCTTCGCCCCAGCCT
>CALGNO010000216.1 GCA_937958625.1 uncultured Neomegalonema sp. | reverse complement strand
CTTCATCGAGGATATCTACAACACGAAACGACTGCACTCTGCGCTTGGCTATCTCAGCCCTGCGCAATTCGAAATGATCAACCGCCCGGTGACTGTCAAAAACGCCGCGTGATCTTGTCCAGCCTCAGGGGCGCACTCCAGGGACTGGTGTGCGTTGCTCTTCTATGGAAAGTCGCATCCGCAATTTCGGCACTTGCTTGAATAACTTGGACTACTCGAATCCCGAATGTCTGGATTTGAGCAGCAATCGTTGCTCCCCTTAGTTCCACCAAAAAGCGAAATTCCCTTAATCGGGAGCCAAATCAGAATCACCCACAGTCCGAACAGAGCTAAAATAATTTCCATTACGCTGGTCTCCTTTGGATATCCAGTTCAAGTAACTTCAAAGGTGTCTCCGCCAGTAAATATACCATCTTCAATCGAATTTCTCTTCGTTCTGAACTCTGTCTCAAAAAGTTTTGCCAGTCCAGAAACTTCATCATGAGCATAAACCCTGAAAAGAAGATACTGCTGATCATCGGTACGCCAAGTTTTGTCTAAGTCATCAGATATATTTATTCTACGTGCGTAGCGGAATTCTCTATCTCCATGAGAAAATCCGTATAAGATAAAGGCATGATTCTTTGCCAAAGGAATTACGGTTGCTTTTCGTAGCTCTCCTCCTTTAATGCTTTGTTTTGTCATCAACAATAGCTCGAATCGAAGATCGACAACGCTCCGCTTTCCTTTGTTTAAAATTTTAATAGTGAATTTTTTGACGCCATCACTTTTATTTCTAGCGATGACATTCGAAATTTCTAATTTTGGTCTGAACGATCGAAGCGCAGCCAAAAAAATCATTGAAGCAATAATGCTTCCGAAGACACCCAAGAGAAAAGAAAATATCATCCACAGACCTCTTGAAATTTTCTCTATTATTAGTTGCAGTATAAAAAATATACAAGCGCAGACCGCGTCTCACCCCGGCATCTCCGCTTCGTCCTTTAGCATCTCGATCGCCTCGTCTAACCTCATCACCTTCTGGCCTTTTTCGCCGAGTTTGCGGACAGATACAGTGTGCTCGTCCACTTCCTTGCGGCCCACGGCGAGGATGTAGGGCACGGCTTGGTCGGAGTGTTCGCGGACCTTGTAGTTGATCTTTTCATTGCGCAGGTCGGCCTCGGCGCGCAGGCCGACGGTTTGCAGGGCCTTGACCACGCCTTCGGCGTATTCGTCCGCGTCCGAGACGATAGTGGTGACGACCACTTGCCGGGGCGAGAGCCACAGCGGGAAGCGGGCGGCGGTGTTTTCGATCAGGATGCCGATGAACCGCTCAAACGACCCGAGGATGGCCCGGTGCATCATCACCGGGCGTACCTTGTCGCCCGCTTCGTTGACGAACTCCGCGTCCAGCCGCTCGGGCAGGTTGAAATCGGCTTGCAGCGTGCCGCATTGCCATTCACGCCCGATGGAGTCGGTCAGCTTGAAATCGAGTTTCGGGCCATAGAACGCGCCCTCGCCGGGGTCGATCTCGTAATCATCGGTCACCCGCTTGACCGCCGCTTCCAGCGCGGCCTCCGCCTTGTCCCATACCTCGTCCGAACCGACGCGGACTTCGGGGCGGGTGGAGAACTTGATGTCGAATTTCTCGAACCCGAGGTCGCGATAGATGCTGGACAGCAACTCGATGAAGAGGGCGGTCTCGCTCTCGATCTGATCCTCGGTACAGAAGATATGCGCGTCGTCCTGCACGAAACCGCGCACCCGCATCAGGCCGTGCAGCGCGCCCGACGGCTCGTAGCGGTGGCACGATCCAAACTCCGCAAGGCGCAGGGGCAGGTCGCGATACGATTTCAGGCCCTGATTATACACCTGCACATGGCAGGGGCAGTTCATGGGTTTCAGGGCGTTGGTGCGCTTTTCATTGGCATGTTCTTCGTCGATTTCGGTGATGAACATGTTCTCGCGGTACTTGTCCCAGTGACCGGATTTTTCCCACAGCTTGCGGTCCACGACCTGAGGCGTGCGGATTTCCTTGTACCCGGCGGCGGTGAGGCGCTTGCGCATGTAGTCTTCGAGCGCGCGATAGATCGACCAGCCATTGGGGTGCCAGAACACCATGCCGGGCGCTTCGTCCTGAAAATGGAACAGCTCCAAAGCCTTGCCCAGCTTGCGGTGATCGCGTTTTTCGGCCTCCGCGCGCATATGCAGATAGGCGTCGAGGTCTTTCTTGGTGCGGAAGGCAACGCCGTAGATGCGTTGCAGCATCTTGTTGTTGCTGTCCCCGCGCCAATAGGCCCCGGCCACCCCGGTCAGTTTGAAGCCATCGGCGGGCACTTGTCCGGTATGTGCGAGATGCGGACCACGGCAGAGATCCTGCCAGTACCCGTGCCAATACATGCGCAGGGGCTCGTCGCCGGGGATGCCCTCGATCAGCTCGACTTTGTAAGGCTCGCCGTTGTTTTGGTAATAAGCCATGGCCTTCGCGCGGTCCCAGACGGCGGTTGAAACCGGGTCTTTCAGCGCGATGATCTCGCGCATCTTGGCCTCGATTTTCTCCAGATCTTCGGAGGAAAACGGCTCCTCGCGGTCGAAGTCGTAATAGAAGCCGTTCTCGATCACCGGGCCGATGGTGACTTTGGTGTCAGGCCAGATTTCCTGCACCGCGCGGGCCATGATGTGGGCGCAGTCGTGGCGAATGAGTTCCAGCGCCTCGGCTTCGTCCCGGTCGGTGACGATGGCGAGCTGGTGGTCGCTGGTCAGCGGACGCGACAGGTCGTCGAGCTGGCCATCGACCTTGACGGCAAACGCCTTTTTCGACAGCGATTTCGAGATGTCCGCCGCGACCTCGCCTCCCGTGGTCCCGGACGGATAGGCACGGCTGGCTCCGTCGGGCAGGGTGATGGTGATGTCGGTCATGGCGGTTTCCTGAATTTGAGTAGTCGCCAGCCTTTTCGCGCCCCGGTGCGGTGGGGTCAAGGCGCGAGTCGGGATGGCGCAGCGCCGAGGCGAATTCTTCCCCGCTTATTTGCCTGCACCGGCATCGAAAACGACATTCTGTGACGCTGGCGGCGAAGCGTCCGGCGGCGCGAGGTGATTATCTCGCCCTTGAGCAAATTGGCGATGGCGTCGCCGAAGAGCCGCCGCGCTCTCGCTCGTTCCCATCCTGAACGCCGGGACTTTCAATCGGAAGATTGGAGGTTCGCCTCTGACTTCCGCGCTTTTTGGAGGTCACGATGACTCAAGCACGTTTCAAATCCGAACCGACTGTTCGCCCTGAGTTTTTCACGTTCCACAACGGCGAAAAAGCCCCGATGATTTTCAGCCGCGCTGAATATGACCGGCGGCTGGCGGGCCTGCGTGAGATCATGGCGCAGCAAGGCATCGACGCGACAGTCCTGACGTCGATGCACGGGGTCGCGTATTATTCGGGGTGTCTCTACTGCGCTTTCGGGCGGCCCTATGCCTGTGTCGTGACGCAGGATCGGTCGGTTACCGTCTCCGCCAATATCGATGGCGGCCAGCCCTGGCGGCGTTCGGCGGATGAGAATGTCGTCTATACCGACTGGCAGCGCGACAACTATTGGCGGGCGGTGCGCGATATCACCGGCAAAGCGAAGCGCGTCGGGATCGAGGGCGATCACCTGACCCTCGCCCAGCACGCGAAGCTGTCCGAGTTTCTGGGGGCAGAAACCACCGACATCGCGGGCGCGACCATGGCCCAACGCATGGTTAAATCCGCCGAGGAAATCGCACTGATCCGCGAGGGCGCGCGGGTGGCTGATATTGGTGGCGAGGCCATGCGCGATGCGATCCGGGTCGGCACGCGCGAGATTGACGTCGCGATGGCGGGCCGGGACGCGATGGAGGCTGAAATCGCGCGCTCTCACCCCGACAGCGAGTTGCGCGACAATTGGGTCTGGTTCCAGTCCGGCCTCAATACCGATGGTGCCCACAACCCGGTCACGACCCGGCGGCTGGAGGCGGGAGATATTCTCAGCCTCAACACCTTCCCGATGATTTCCGGCTATTATACCGCGCTGGAGCGAACGCTGTTCATCGGCGAGCCGGACGCGGCATCGCTCGCGATCTGGGAGGCGAATGTGGGCGCGCATGAGCTGGGCCTGTCGCTGATCAAAAAGGGCGCGACCTGCTCGGGCATTTGCGCCGAGATCAACGGGTTTTTCGAGGCACGCGACCTGCTGCAATACCGCTCGTTCGGATACGGCCATTCGTTCGGCGTGCTCTCGCATTACTATGGCCGCGAGGCGGGGCTGGAGCTGCGTGAGGACATCGACACCGAACTGACCAAGGGGATGGTGGTCTCAATGGAGCCGATGTTGACCATGCCGCAGGGCATGGCGGGTGCCGGGGGCTATCGCGAGCATGACATTGTCGTGCTCGGCGAGGACGGGCCTGAGAACATCACCGGCTTCGGCTATGGGCCAGAACACAATATCGTTGCGGCCTGACGTCTGGTCCAAAAGGACGCAGTCCCTTCCAAAGCCATCCCTTGCGCTATCTTGGGGGATGGCTTCAATAGCAGGCCGAAATGATTTTCGACTTGTCTTTCTCTTGAGGCAACCTGTTCAGTCGAAACAAAACGAGGCACGCCGCTTATGACTCTGCCAGAAGGCACCGCCAAATCCGTCAATATTCTGGGTGAGGCGTTGCAGCCGTGTTCCGTCGATCCCGTCACCGGTTTCTTGCGAAATGGCTGTTGCGAGGCGCATATCAGCGATGCCGGGGCGCATACAGTTTGCGCCCTGATGACCGCAGATTTTCTAGAATTCTCCAAGAGCCGGGGTAACGACCTTTCGACCCCGCGCCCGGAATTTGGCTTTGCGGGATTGAAGCCGGGGGATCGCTGGTGCCTGTGCGCGGCGCGCTGGCGCGAGGCCTATGATGCCGGCAAGGCCCCGAAGGTTGTCTTGCGCGCGACCCACCGCGAGGCGGCGACCATCGTTCCCTATGCCGCATTGCTGTCCAACGCGGTCGACGCGAATTAAGGGCTCATAGCCAGCGCCAGCACGGTTTCGGGCGGCGCGCCATCATCCAGATCGTGAAACCGTGCCCCGGTGCCGATGGCCGCGCCGAGCATCAGCTTATAATCCTTGCGGGCGATTTCTATCGCGCCGAGGCTTTCAAGATGGCTCGTGGTGAACTGGGTATCCAACAGCGAAAACCCGCCCGCGCGCAACCGCGCCACCAGCCAGACAAGGGCAATCTTGCTCGCATCGGGTGCGCGGCTGAACATGCTCTCGCCAAAAAAGCCCGCGCCGAGGCTGACCCCATAAAGGCCGCCGACGCGCTCGCCATTCGCCCAGGTCTCGACGCTATGGGCAAAACCGCGTCGGTGCAGGTCGGCGTAGGAATCGATGATGGCGGTGTTGATCCATGTCTCGGAGCGGTCGGCACAATCGGCCATGGTGCCGGTGAAGTCCGCGTTGACCCTGATCTCGAAACCGCCGCGCATGATTTTCTTGCGCAGGGAGCGTGACACATGCAGGCCGTCGAGCGGCAGGATGCCTCGCTTTGGCGGATCGACCCAATAGAGCGTATCCGGGTCGCTGTCGCTGCCCATCGGAAATATTCCGGCGGCATAGGCGCTGAGCAGCAATTCGGCGGAAAGGTCGATGGCCTCTGTCATGGGATGACTGTGCGACAGAAATCGGAGGAGGCCAAGGGCCGCAAGAGTTCGTATTGTCTCGAAAGTGTGATCGGGCTGGCCACGTCTCGAATGGCCAGCCCGTGGGATCAACTCGTCAGGCGCAGTCCCAGCTTTCTGATAACATCAGCGATCATGTCCTCGACATTCTCGCGGATCTCTTCGTCATCATCGGCGCGATAGACCAGTTCTTCGGACGACGCGCAGCTATGGACATTCTTCCCGACCCGGCGTCTCAGGACATTTTCGACGAACCACTCGACGATGCCGATGTGACTGCCGGAGCGGCCTGCGGGCAGATATTCCAGCTCCATGACGGCGACCTTGGTGTTTTTCAGGTTCTTGAATTCCCGACAGGCCGACGGATCGAGGCCCTGTGCATAGGCGAGCCTTGGCTGGAAGGTTCTGAAATTCGGGTCCATCCGGAACTGATGCTGTGTCGGATGGGTCCACTGAACGCTGCCGCCGATACCGTCCGTCAGAACGATGACATAGCGACTGGTGGGAAGAACAGCGTTCGGGGCGCGATCAGCATTGGCGATCTCATCGCCGATCTGATTGAACGAGTAGTGATAGTTCGTGCCGCCTTCACCGACCCGGTTCACCGTATCGAGCTTTTCCAACGCCTTCGCTACTTTTTCGAGGTCGTTCGTCAGGGGGGCGGGTGTGTCCGCCGTGTTGGAGAACGTGTGCAGACCGACAAAGATTTCGGCCTGTTGGCCAGGAATTCGTTGCAGTTGGCCGAGGGCCTCGGACACCGCATTGGCGACGATGTCGATCCTCATTTTCGCCCCGCGCGAGCGCAGGTAATCCGGCTGCGATTTTGGTCCCCCGCGGTGACAGGCAAAGGCGCACCCCGTCTCCTGAATCATAATGCGCTGATCGTCCTTGCTTGCGCCCACATTCATCGAGGCCGACGTATCGATCACGAAGTGAAAGTCGATGCGCTGGCGAATGGGTACAGCCGCCTTCGCGTCGATCTCGACCTTGAACAGGCTTTTGTCAAAAAGGCTGAAGAGAGAGTCGCGATTGCCGCGATACTTCAGCGTGCCCTCGACGCTGTCTTCGCCGATAACGAAATTCGCTTCGAGATCGTGCAGGTCGGTATCCAGCTTCATGCGCTGGCTCATATTCTTGAAGGCGCTGTTGGTCAGCTCTTGCGCTCTTTTGTTGCTTTTGTAAGCGTTGAAGTTCGGATCTGTCAGCAGATCCTCGCTCATGCTCCGCGCACCGATCAGCAGGGCGGAATCCGCCACGTTACGAACGGCAGATACGCCGGATTGGTGCTTCGCCATTTCGAGCGAGAACATCGTCGCAGCGGTAACGATCGGGATGATGAAGCCTGCCATGATAACAACGCCGCCACGTTCGTCAGAGCGGAAACGACCGAAACGACGTGCCTCTCCGGCTGGCGCATGGGCAGATTTGCCAAGGCCTCGAAAAGACGCTTTCAGCAGATTGATCATGTGTATTGGACCGCCATATTGGACTTCACTCAGTCACAAAATACGGTCAGATAGTTTCGCTTCAATAAAGTACGATGGTAAAATAATATTAGTCGAAATTCTTTGGTTTAGGGCGGCTGGTCATTTTACTTAAAAATTGCTTCAATTTTTATTTAAGCGTTATTCCCCCGGCAACTTCGCGCTCAACCAGTCTTCCAGCCAGTGAATGTCATAGTCACCCGTCGCGACATCGGGTGAATCGAGCAAGGCATGAAAGAGCGGGACCGTCGTCTCGACGCCGTCGATGATCGTCTCGGCCAGGGCACGGCGCAGGCGGGCGACACATTCCGGGCGGTCGCGGCCATGGACGATCAGCTTGCCGATCAGACTGTCGTAATAGGGCGGGATGCGATACCCGGCATAAATACCGGAATCCATACGAACCCCGAGGCCGCCGGGCGGATGATAGCGTTGGACGGTGCCGGGCGAGGGCGCGAAGGTATGCGGGTTCTCGGCATTGATCCGGCACTCGATGGCATGGCCGTTGGGGATCAGGTCTTCTTGCTTGAATGACAGCTCCTCGCCATAGGCGACGCGGATCTGCTCGCGCACCAGATCGACGCCGTAAACCATCTCGGTCACGGGATGTTCGACCTGAAGCCGGGTATTCATCTCGATGAAGTAAAACTCACCGTTTTCATACAGAAACTCGATGGTTCCCGCGCCGAGATATCCGATCTCCCGCAGGGCATTGGCGCAGCGCATCCCGATGTCGGCGCGCTCCTGAGCGGTGATCGACGGGCCGGGGGCCTCCTCCAGCACCTTCTGATGGCGGCGTTGCAACGAGCAGTCGCGCTCGCCGAGATGAACCACATTGCCGTGGCTGTCCGCCATGATCTGGATTTCGATGTGCCGGGGCTTGCCGAGGTATTTTTCCAGATAGACGGTCTCATCACCGAACCCGGCCTTCGCTTCGGTGCGTGCGGTGGAGAGGGCATGGGACAAGTCTTCGCGGGACGTCGCCACCTTCATACCGCGACCACCGCCGCCGGATGCGGCCTTGACCAGCACGGGATAACCGATTTCGTCGGCCACCCGCATCGCCTCGTCATCCTCGCGGATTGCACCGTCCGAGCCGGGGACCACGGGCACCCCGAGGCGCTTCATCGTGTCCTTGGCGGTGATCTTGTCGCCCATCATGGTGATGTGATCGGCGGTCGGGCCGATAAAGGCGATGTCGTGCTCGGCGACGATGCGCGAGAAATTCGCATTCTCGGACAAAAATCCATAGCCGGGATGGACCGCTTGGGCGCCGGTCAACTCGCAGGCGGTGATGATGGCCGGAATGTTGAGATAGCTGTCGGCGGCCTTGGGTGGGCCGATACAGACGCTCTCATCGGCGAGACGCACATGCATGGCATCGCTGTCAGCGGTGGAATGTGCCGCAACCGAGACAATGCCCATCTCGCGGCAAGCGCGCTGGATACGCAGGGCGATCTCGCCCCGGTTGGCGATCAGAATCTTGTCGAACATCAGGCGATCGTCATCAGCGGGGAGCCGTACTCCACCGGCTCGGAGTCGGAAACGTAGATTGCGGTGACCGTTCCGGCGCGCGGGGCCGGTATCTGGTTCATCGTTTTCATGGCCTCGACGATCAGGATCGTCTGGCCCTGGGTGACGGTATCACCGACCTTGACGAAGGTATCTGCGTCCGGTTCGGGGGCAAGATAGACAGTGCCGACCATCGGCGACGGAACCGCATCGGCATCGGCGCTGCCCGCGACATCGGACCCCTGAGCGGCGACCGGATCGGCGGTGGCCGCGACGGAGGATTGAGGAGCAGGCTGAGACGGTGCCGCGTAGACCGGTGCCGGGGCAGGGGCCGCCGCGACCGGTACATTGCGAGTCAGGCGGATTTTCAGTTCGTCGTCTTCGCCGAATTCGCGCTCCACCTCGATCTCGCCGAGATCGTTTTCGTTGAGGATTTGCGCCAGCGCGCGCACGAAGGCGATGTCAGCGTCCGTCTTGTCTTTGCTCATGAAAACGCGTCCCGAATTCTCTCGAATACGTTGTGTTAGAGGAAAACGACGCCAACGGGAACCGGATTGTCGCGTCGTTGTTCCTGGGGCACGACCGTTGCCTAACGGTCACGTTAGCTCGACCGGGCTGCCTCAGCCAGTTTCTCGAGTTCTTCCGCCGGCACAAACCCGCGAACGACCTGATTTCCGATGACGAAGGCCGGCGTGCCGTTGATCGACAATATCTCGGCGAGGTCGTTGGTCCGTTTCAGTTTCTCGGCAACCTCGTCGGATTCCATGTCCTTTTCGAGCTGCGCGAGATCGAGGCCGACTTCCTCCGCAATCGACATGATCGTCGCTTCGCTATGCGATCCGCGATGCATCATCAGGGCATCGTTGAACTCGACGTATTTCTCGCCATCCTGCTGCATCGACGATGCAAGGGCGGCGCGGCCTGCCATCACCGAGCCGGGCCCAAGGATCGGGAATTCCTTCACGACGAGACGAATATTGCCGTCGCTTTCGATCAACTTCGCAACTTCGCCATGGGCGCGCTTGCAGAACCCGCAATTATAGTCGCTGAACTCCACCACCGTGACATCGCCATCGGGATTTCCGGCAACGAGGGAATAGCCGTCCCGGAAAATCTCTTCCTCGTTATCGGTGACGAGGGCGATGTCGGCGGCGGCCTGCAACTCTTGCTGCGCATTTCGCTGATCGCGCTGGTATTGTTCGAGCGACGAGATCATGACCTCGGGATTTTCTCGCAGATACGCCTCGATCACCGCATCGGAAACCGGATTCTCGGCCATGTATTTCTCGATGGCGGCGGCGTCGACGATGGCGGTCTGGCCGGTGGTTCCCGTGGCCTGCTGGGCCGTCAGGGCCGCGGCAGTGCGCGAGACTGTGCCGGTCATCTGACCCGTCTGATAGACGGCATAGCCCGATGCTCCGACGGCAACGATGCTGAGCACAGCGGCGATTTTGTCGAACATATCTTTACCTCGTTTCACGCAGCGTCTTCATGCGCTCGCGTTTGTTATGGTGCGACTCTAGCGATTTCTACGCGCGCGTTCCACTGCCGCAATAATGTCTCCGGCCCTGATCCAGCCCGGCGATCCGGTGGGCGAGCCGTTCTGGACCCGCCTCGCGTTGCGCTCCGCCGCATCGAACGAGCCTGTCTGAGCCTGAAACTCAGCCGTGGCGAGCGAGGCCCCGAGATCATTCCCCAGCCGCGCCTCGGCCACCGACAGGCTGCGCCAGGCTTCGGTATGCAGGTCATCGGACCGTGTGGCGGCGAGTAGGGCCGTGCGTGCCTGTTGGGTCGCGCTCGGCTCATCGAGGGCCAGCAAGGCGCGGGCATAGGCCACCTGGATCAGCGGCTCATCCGGGGCCAGCGCCACCGCGCGTCGATAGGAGGCGACGGCGTCGCGAGGCCGCGCGCTTTCGAACAGGAATTGCCCGCGCAACTCGTGGTAATACGCATCGTTCGGACGTGCCGCTATCAGGCCATCGACCTCGCGCAAGGCATTACGCAGGTCAGAACTGCGGTGATGGGCGACGGCACGCATGATCATCGCCGTCTCCGAGCGATCCGAGCGATCGACCTCGCTCAGTACCCGCACGGGATTATCGAGAAAGCCGCGCAGCTTTGCGCGCATCCGCTGGTGCCAATAACGGATCTCTGCCGTGGCCGGATACCCCCGCGCCGATGAGCTATTGACCCGGCGCTCGAGCAGCGCGATGCGCTGGCCCGAAAGAGGGTGCGTGTTCGCATAGGGGTCGCGGCGACCGAGCGACACGATCTCCACCGCTTTCAGGCGTTCGAGGGTCGTGAGCATTCCCTTGGGATCGACCGGCAGGCTTTCCAGATAGCCAATCGCGGCCTGATCCGCCGAGCTTTCCTGCCCTCGGGTGTATTTCAGAAATCCCCGCTGGGCGACGGTCTGGCCCCCCGCGATAATCGCGGCCCCCGCGCCCCCCTGACCGGCGGCGGCGGCGGCGATGCCGAGGATCACCGACAGGATGACCGGCCCGGCGGCCTGACGAACGGCCCCGGCGCGTTGCACCGCATGACCGGCGGCAATATGCGCGGTTTCGTGGGCGATCACCCCGTAAAGCTCTTCAGGGCTTTCCAGTTTCGTCAGCAACCCGGTGTGAAACACCATATTGCGGGCGACGACGAATGCGTTCAGGGACTTGTCGTTAACGATGAATATCCGAATGCTGTCCGGGGCCATGCTGGCGGCGCGAAAGACCGGCGTGCTCATACGCTTCAGCGTCGCCTCGATTTCGGCATCGCGAATGAAGGACAGCGACTGCGCCTTGGCCGACGTCGCCGCCGAACCCAGCATCAGCGCAACCCCGAGGGCCGCGATGGATAATTTCCGTGGGATACGCTGCATCGGTCCTCTTGCCTCCGGTGCGCTCTACGTGCGAGAGGCCCGACTGTTTTCAAGGCGTGATTATGGTGCGCTGCTCTCTCTTTTCGCAAGTCGATACTCCTCACAATGTCGAGGTCAGCCATGTCGAACCCTCCATCGCGCCGCAGCCAGGTCGATTCCTTCATCGCTATGGACATCATGGCTGCGGCGGCGACAGCCGAACGCGCGGGCCGTGACATCGCGCATCTGGAGGTGGGACAGCCCGGAACACCGGCTCCGGCAAAGGCCCGCGAGGCAGCGATTGCGGCGCTGAAATCCGGCGAACCGCTTGGCTATACCGAGGCGCTCGGCAACCGTGCCCTGCGCGAGCGGATCGCGCGCATGTATGCGGAGGTGCACGGCTTGTCCGTGCCCGCCGAGCGGATTGTCGTGACAACCGGATCGTCGGCGGGATTTCTGCTGGCTTTCCTGTCGGTGATGGAGGCGGGAGACCGTCTGGCCCTCGCCGATCCCGGCTATCCGAGTTACCGCAATATCCTGCGCTCTATCGACATCGCGCCCGTTTCGTTACCCGCAACCCTCGCCGATGGGTATCAGCCGACCCCGGCGCAGTTGGCCGAGGCGCGTGGGGAGGGACCGATCAAGGCGTTGCTGGTCGCCAGCCCGGCCAATCCGACCGGCACGATGCTATCGCGAGAGCAGATGCAAGCGTTGATCGACGATTGTAATCAGCATGATACAACGCTGATTTCAGACGAAATCTATGACCGTCTGACCTATGGTATCCGGCCCACGAGCGCGCTGGCACTCAGCGATACGGCGATTGTCATCAACAGCTTCTCGAAATTTCACTGCATGACGGGATGGCGCATCGGTTGGATGGTGGTGCCCGAAGTCCTGATCCGCACCGTCGAGCGGCTGGCCCAGAACCACTTCATCTGCCCACCCCATGTCAGTCAGGTCGCGGCTTTGGCGGCGATGGATTGCGAGGCCGAGTTGTCCGGGCATCTCGAAACCTATCTCGCCAATCGCGCGCTGCTGCTGGAGGCGCTGCCCGGTTTGGGATTCAAGGATTTTGCTCCGGCGGACGGAGCTTTTTACCTCTACGGCGACGTGTCGGACCTGACCACGGACAGCGCCGGTTTTGCACGCCGGATGCTGGACGAGGCCGGGGTCGCGGCAGTGCCGGGCATCGACTTTGATCCGGCACGCGGCGCGCAGACCATGCGGTTCAGCTTTGCCGGATCGCGCGAAACGGTTGAAAAGGCAGTCGAACGGCTCGACCGCTGGCTTGGCAGTCGCGGTCTGTCCTAACGGTTCAGCGAGGGCGCAGACCGTCCAGGATCAGCGTCTCGATGGTCTGCATTCCGCCCTCGAATACCTCGCTGTCCGCGCCGGTGGCGATACCGCGAATTTCTGCGGTGAAATTCGTGTATTGTCGGGTGGTGGCCCAGATGGCGATGATCAGATGTTTCGGGTCGATTGGTGCCAGATGGCCGCTGTCGATCCATCCTTGGATAATCTCGGCCTTGGCGTCGATGAGCGCGCGCATCAAGCCCCGGACACTGTCGCACAGCATCGGTGCCCCGCGCAGCATCTCGCTCGCATAAAGACGCGACTCTCGCGGATAGGCGCGGGAAATTTCCATTTTGCGACGGATATAGCCGCGCAGTTCCTCGATCGGATCGCCGTTGGGGTTCATCGACTCCAGCGGCGCGAAACAATTGGCGACCCGGCGATTCAGCAATTCGGAATAGAGTTCTTCCTTGCTGGGAAAGTAGTAAAGGACGTTAGGCTTGGACATGCCAGCGGCCAGCGCGATTTGATCGAGCGTTGTTCCTGAAAACCCGTTTTCCGAGAACAGGTCGAGGGCGGCTTCCAGAATCGCACCCTCTTTTTCGCGCTGAATACGTGTACGCGGCTTGGTATGCACTGATGTATCAGCGTCAGAGTCGAAGGGCCTCATGGAATGTGGTATCCCAGGTTTAGGCCTGACCTACGTTCTGCTGGATCAGACAGATGTCTTTCATATACGAAACTTGGCATTTGGCCTTAAGTCATTACTCGAACAATATCCGAGCCAATATCAGGCAGGCTCAGAGGGCGCTTCTTCAAAAAAGTGATACTAAACGTCCCATTCAAAAGTGGCAGGAAAGGGTATGTCGTGTCCAGTACAATTGTTCCTACACTATATCAAAAAACATAGTTTCTTGCTATCGTAAGGGTAGGTTCTGCGGAGACGTCCGACATTTCTGTGACGGCGATATGTTTTGTTCAGGTACATTGTCACATACGACAATCCGTGGCAGAACTTCGGCCATGCAGTGCTTTTTCGTGAATGTGAAATGCGAGCTTGGGCGGGCCTACGAGGTCGCGGCGGCGATTGCGGATGCGCAGCTTGCCTCTGAAATTCATTCGACCAGTGGCGATTGGGATTTGTTGGCGAAGTTTTATGTCGATGACGACGTCGACATCGGCCATTTCGTGAATCAGAAAATTCATGGAATTCCGGGTATCCGCGATACCTACACGGTGTTGACCTTTCGCGCTTTCTAGGCCCCTTCGCGGTCCAGAACTTTACTCGGCAGAGGCGCTATAGCACTTTGTGTTGAGGTTGAATCGAAAGCCGTGCCAAGGGTGCTCGCCTTTCGATGCTTTCAGTGGCTCACGATAAACGCAAAGTGCTGTAGATGAATCTCGGGCAATATCTGATCGCTTTGCTTGAAGCCTATGATGTGCAGGCGATTTTTGGCATTCCCGGCGTCCATACTGCCGAGATGTATCGCGGCCTTGCATCCTCTCCGATCCGGCATATCACCCCGCGTCATGAGCAAGGCGCGGGCTTCATGGCGGACGGGTATGCGCGGGTCAGTGGCAAGCCGGGGGTGTGCCTCGTCATCACCGGGCCGGGCCTGTCGAACATCGCGACGGCGATGTTGCAGGCGAAGGCAGACTCGATCCCGATGCTCGTTATTTCCGGCGTCAACGCGCGGGGCGATATGGGGTCCGGTCGCGGGCATTTGCACGAAATGCCCGACCAAAGCGCCTTCGCATCGCAATGCGCGGTGTTCAGCCACTCGGTTCTGACGCCGGAGGAACTGCCCAGCGTGATCGCGCGGGCCTTTGCGGTATTCGATAGCGCGCGGCCCGGGCCGGTTCATATCGAAATACCGCTCGATCTGATGACCGCCGGAACCGATCACCTGCCACCGCCCCGCCGCGCGCCATCGCCCGCTCTGCCGGTGCCACCCTCGCTCGACGCTGCCGTGGCGGCAATCGAGGCGGCGCAGTCTCCGGTAATCCTCCTCGGCGGCGGGGCGAAGCGTGGCGCTGCGGCGGCGGTTGACCTGGCCGAGAGGCTGGATTGTCCGCTGGTGACGACCATGAATGCACGAGCCTCGATCGCCCATGATCACCCGCTACATGTCGGTGCTTCGCCGGGTCATGCGTGCGTATCGGCGATGATCAGCAAGGCGGATCTTTGCCTCGCCTTTGGCACCGAATGGGGACCGACCGACTACATGGATTTCGATACGGGCGCGACGGCAGCGCCCCGCCGCTTGGTGCGGGTCGATATTGATCCTGAACAGATTGCGCGCGGACCCTTTGCCGAGGTTGCGATGGTCGGGGATGCCGCTTCAGTTATGGCGCCCTTGGCGCAGCGCGTAGCGCCCGCCTCGCGCGATGGTGCGCAGCGCGTGGTCGCGGTACAGGATGCCGTGCGCGAGTCGCTGTCGCCCGACTATGCCGCGCTGATCGCGGCGCTGTCGTCTCTGCGCGATGCCGTGCCCGACGCGATGCTGGTCGGCGACTCGACCCAGTTGGTCTACGCCGGAAACCTTGCCTTTGCGCCGGGGGACGCGGGCGAGTGGCTCAATTCATCCGCCGGGTTCGGCACCCTCGGCTATGGTCTGCCCGCCGCCATCGGCGCGAAGCTGGCCGATCCCGACCGGCCCTCGGTCGTGCTGATTGGCGATGGCGGTATCCAGTTCACGCTGGCGGAACTCGGCACCGCGATGGACGAGGGGCTGCCGGTCGTCGTTATCGTCTGGAACAACAGCGGCTATGGCGAAATCCGCAGCTATATGCAGGACCGCCAGATCAAGCCCGAGGGCGTCAATCTCACCCCGCCGGACTTCACGATGATTGCCCGAGCCTACGGTTTCGAGGCCGTCGCGCTGGACGGGGCCGGAGCGCTCGCCGACGCGGTGGCCCATGCGGTGGGCACTGGCAAACCGACGCTGATCGACGTGTGCGGCGTCACCTGAACCGCAAATTCCCGCGCGAGAGTTCATCGACCGAGCGCACGCCCATCAGGCGCATGTCACGTTCGATCTCGGTGCGCATAAGGTCCAGCGCGCGCTCCACGCCCGGCTGACCGGCGGCGGCGAGCGGGAACAGATAACCGCGCCCGATGCCCACGGCCTTCGCCCCCAAGGACAGCGCCTTGAGCACATGGGTGCCGCGCTGCACCCCGCTATCCATCATCACGTCGATGCTGTCGCCCACGGCGTCGACGATCTCCGACAATTGGTCGAAGGGTGCGCGAGAGCCATCGAGTTGCCGCCCGCCATGGTTCGACAGGATGATGCCGGTACAGCCGATCTCGACGGCGCGTTTCGCATCTTCGACCGACATGATTCCCTTTAGGCAATACTGGCCGTCCCAGAACTCGACCATCTTCGCGACGTCGTCCCAGTTGAGCGACGGGTCCAGCATTTCGGTGAAATAACGCCCGATGGACAGCGCGCCGCCGCCCATGTCGATATGTTCGTCGAGCTGGGGCAGGGCGAATTTTTCGTGGGTCACATAGTTGAGGCCCCAGGCCGGTTTGATGCCGAATTGGATCATCCCGCCGAGGGTCAGCCGAAACGGAATCGAAAAGCCCGTGCGCAGGTCGCGCTCGCGATTGCCGCCGGTGATCGAATCCACCGTCAGCATCATGACCTCGACCCCGGCCTCCTTCGCGCTTTCCATCATGGCGCGATTGAGGCCCCGGTCCTTGTGGAAATAAAACTGATAGCATTGGGGATTGTCGAACTGCTTGCGCACCTTTTTCAGGCTGACGGTGCCCAGCGACGACACGCCGAACATTGTGCCGAACTTCGCCGCCGCCTTGCCGACCGCCATCTCGCCATCGTGGTGGAACAGGCGTTGCAGCGCCGTGGGCGAGCAATAGAACGGCATCGCCAGTTTTTGGCCCATGACCGTGACGGACATATCGATGTCTTCAACCCCGGCGAGCACATTCGGCACCAGATCACAATCGTCGAAGGCGCTGGAATTGCGGCCATAGGTGACCTCGTCATCCGCCGCGCCGTCGATATAATTGAAGATCGGACCGGGCAGGCGGCGCTTTGCCAGTCGACGAAAATCATGGAAGTTGTGGCAGTCCCTGAGGCGCATGGTGTTCATTCCTTGTCGGTCGATCTAGGCGTAGCGCCTTTTCAGCGCCGGGACAAAATTTAACCCTTTGATAAAGAAATGACACAGGCTAGCGTTGTATCGATGAGAGGGCAGTCCCGAGACCCATAGCGCGATTGCGACGGCGTCGAAGAGGGGAGCCTGGCCGGTGCAGTCTTCTCCCGCTGCCCCTGCCGAGAACTTTTCGGTGGCCTCCGGGTTGCTCTCTCATCATTTCTTTTCCGCTACGCCAAAAAAAGCCGCCCCGGATAATGCCGGGGCGGCGTTGGTTATCGGCTGCTTTCCGCAAGAATTACCGCGACCACCAGCCTTTTTTCTTCGGCACATCCTTGGGCGGGGTCGGCGGCGCGTTTACGGCCAGCGGATCGGGGTCAACCGCTTTGGGCGCTTTGAGTTCGGGCGCAGGTTCCGGTTGTGCTGCGACAGGATCGGGCGTCTCGACCACGGCCTCGGCCTCGGCCTCGGCCTCGGCCACGACCGGTTTCGGCTCCGGTTCGCTCTTGGCGGGAGTTGGCGCGGGCGCTGGAACCGGTTCGGGCGCGGGTTTGGGGGCAGGCGCGGCCTTCGGTGCCCTGAACAGATCAGGCATCGCATCATCCAGCGCATCTCGGCCCGAAAGCATCGAGGTCGCCGCCATCTCGGCCATTTCCCGATCACCCAGTTTGCCGCGCTCAGGCCGGTCGTTGCGGCGTTGTCCGCCGCGCTGACCACCCTTGCCGCGCCGGGCACGCCGGGCCGTCTTGTCGTCATCGTCCCGGTCTTCGTCGTTCGAGTCCGCTCCATACTGGAAGGGCGTCTCATCGGCCTTCGCATCGCTTTCGTCGTCGAGGTCGATCACCTTGAGCGGATCGTCCTTTTCGGCGTTCCGGCGCCCCCGGCCTCCCCGTTTTCCGCGTCGGCGACCGCGGGTGTCGTCGTCATCGCTGTCATCGGGCGCGGCATCCTTTGCCTGCGTTTCGACGACCTCAGCTTCGGCTTCGATGGTGTCATCGTCGTCGAGATAGGTGGTTTCCATCTGCACCGCTGCGGCAGCGGGGGCAGGGCGGCGCAGGGACTCGGGGGCTTCATCTTCCTTCAGCTTTTCCAGCTTGTAGTCGGGCTGGATCAGATGCGGGTCGCCCTCGATGACGATGCGCAGGTTATAGCGGTCTTCGATGCTGACCACCCGGTCGCGCTTGTAGTTGAGCAGGAAGTTTGCAATCGACACCGGTGCCTTGATCGTCACCACTGCCGAGCGGCCCTTCACCCCTTCTTCCTCGATGTCGCGCAGGATCGTCAGAGCCAGCGATTCATCCGAGCGAACAAGGCCCGAGCCGTGGCAATGCGGGCATTCGCGGGTCGAGGCTTCCAACATTCCGGGGCGCAGGCGCTGGCGGGACATTTCCATCAGGCCGAAGGATGAAATCCGCCCGATCTGCAAGCGAGCACGGTCGGTTGCGAGGCGGTCCTTCATCCGCTTCTCAACCGCGCGGTTGTTCGAGGACCGATCCATATCGATGAAATCGATCACGATCAGGCCCGCCAGATCACGCAGGCGCAACTGCCGCGCGACCTCGTCCGCCGCCTCAAGGTTGGTATTGACGGCGGTATCCTCGATCGACCCGGCCCGTGTCGAGCGGCCCGAGTTCACGTCGATGGCCACCAGCGCCTCGGTTATCCCGATCACGATATAACCGCCGGATTTCAACTGAACCGTCGGGTTGAACATCGCCGCAAGCTGGTTCTCGACCTGAAAGCGCACGAATAGCGGAGTCTGGTCCCGGTAATGCTTCACGTTGTGAGCGTGGTCAGGCATCAGCATCCGCATATAGGATTGCGCCTCGTTCCATCCGGCCTCGCCCTCGACCAAAATCTCATCGATTTCTTTGGCATAAAGGTCGCGGATCGACCGTTTTATGAGGTTACCTTCCTCATAGATCAGGGCGGGCGCATAGGATTGCAGGGTCAGGCCGCGCACCGCATCCCATTGACGCAGCAGGTATTCGTAATCACGCTTGATCTCCGCTTCCGTGCGCTGGGCACCCGCCGTGCGAATGATTAGGCCCATGCCCTTCGGCACCTCAAGCTCGTTCGCGATGTCTTTCAGCTTTTTGCGATCCGAGACATGGGTGATCTTGCGCGAAATACCGCCCCCGCGTGCCGTGTTCGGCATCAATACGCAATAGCGACCGGCGAGGGACATATATGTCGTGACGGCGGCCCCCTTGTTGCCGCGCTCTTCCTTCACAACCTGGATGAGCAAAATCTGCTTTTTCTTTATAACATCCTGAATTTTGTAATCCCGGATACGCGGCTTGCGCGCCGGGCGCACGTCTTCGCGGGTGTCATCGCCGCCGACCTCATCGGGGGCATCGGCGACGTCATCGGCATCGGCGGAAATCTTGTCGTCCAGGTCGGTGGCCATCGCCATCGTGGCGGGCGAGACTTCGTTCTCCTCGACTGAATCATCCCGGAGCAGGCGCACGCGGGTGCCATCATCCAGCTTGAATTCCTGTTCGAGACCCGATCCGTCATCTTCGCGTAAAAGGCGAACCTTCAGGCCGCCCGAGATGCGAAACTCGCGCTCGATGATCGAGCCATCGCGCGAGCGTTTCAGCTTGCCGCGCTGACTGCCGCCGCCGCGCTTATGCCGTCCACCCCGGCGAGAGCCGCCACGACGGTTGCCGCCGCGCTCCTTGCGCTCGCTTTTTTCGTCGTCGGTGGGCTTGGCATCGCGGCTGCGCCCGCGTTTCTGACGTGGCTTTTCGTCTTCATCCTCGTCATTTTCGGACTCCGTATCGCGCGCCATTGCGGCGACGAGCGCATCGCGCTCAGCCTTGGGAATCTGATAATAATCGGGATGGATCTCGCTGAAAGCGAGAAACCCATGTCGATTGCCGCCGTAATCAACGAACGCCGCCTGTAGCGACGGTTCCACCCGCATCACTTTTGCGAGATAGATATTCCCGGCAATCTGTTTCTTGTTGATCGACTCGAAGTCAAATTCCTCGAGTCTGTTGCCGTCCGCAACCACGACGCGGGTCTCTTCCGCGTGGGTTGCATCGATGAGCATCTTCTTGGCCATGCAGTCATCAGTTCGGACAGCGCATCAGCGCCTGGCGGCCCGGCCTCTCGCCTTAAAACGAGGGCATCGGGTCGCGGCGGCGCCTGCTGCGCCTCCGCCTTTCCAAATATAAGCGATCTCGCGCGAGCAGGGGTCGGGCCGCCGCGCGTTTCCGCGCCGTAGCATCGCCCGACAGCACCGCGACACCGCCACTGCCCGGGGGCAGGGGTCGATTCGGGGATCAATGCTGCTGCGTCTTCGATCATGTGTTTCGCCTGTTGATCTGTGCCAAAGGCGCAGACCGGTGGACGCCTTGCGCCCGGTTCTTGGGTCGGATGCCCTTGCACCCGCAGTCATAAACGGCGCTACGCGCCCACGTCATCGGATGCGGGCACTCCCGTCATCCACGTCGAGAATCGATCCCATGATCATTCTGACGAAAATCGTTTTCGGTTCCGATGGATCAACCCGGTGGATACCGGGATTTCGACGGAATTGTCAGCAGGCTGCGTTTCAACCTTTGACATACCGTTACAATAGACCTTCGCGTGGGGGCCTGCCAAATGGTTTTTTTCTGTCAACGATTTTGTGCTATGAGTCGTTCTAGCACGGTCCCCGCCAAGAGGGGCCGGTTTAGGATTGGATCGAGCATGATGCGTGGCACCCCGCCGCTCTTCCTCGTTTTGCGCTTTGTGGCGGCGATGGTTTTTGCCGGTTTGGGCTTGTCCCAGGCTGCGGCTGTGCCTGTGCCGGCGGTCGAAGAAGTGCGGGTGCAGTCCCATGGCGGGTTTACGCGCATCGTTCTGGAGACCAATGCGCCGATCGAGCCGAATTTGTTCACCATGGGCGGGCCGAACCGACTGGTCATCGACCTGCCTGAGCTTGTGTGGAAAATCCCGCGCCAGCGCGGGGCGGTCGATAGCGCGCTGATCCGCAATTACAGCTTTGGCCTGTTCCAGCCCGGTGTTTCGCGTTTGGTTCTCGAACTGTCTGGACCAACGCGCGTTCTGGGCCGCAAGCTTTTGAGATATGGCCCTGTTTTCAAATACGAAATAGACCTCGAGAATCTACCCCAAACGCGCCCCTCTCCCGTATTGAGCCGATCCGCGAGCATGGTCATCGGAACAAGCGGCGGCGGTCTGCCCCGGGCGGCGACCGTGGATGCGGTGGCGAAAACCGCGTTTGCCGAGCGCCGGTTCGATCCCGAAACGGCGGAATTCGACCGGTTGGCCGATGCATTGGCCGCAGTCTTGCCAAGCGTTCCCAATGACGCCCAGAATGAGCAGATCGCCACCCCGATTGCGGTGGAGGCTATCGAGCCTTCTGATCCTGTGATCGTCGCGGGGCTATCGCCCGAAGCGATGCGCGGCGATGCGGCGGTGGCACGCGAGCGCGCGCCCGACGCCCCCGCGGCCAAGCCGGAAGATCCGGTAAACGCCGACCCCGCACCCGCTAAAAAGATCAAGCGCAAGCCCCTGCGCGTCGTGCTCGATCCGGGCCATGGCGGGCGCGATCCGGGCACCGGAACCGTTGCGGGGGTCAGCGAGAAAGACATCAATCTCGCCTTCGCCAAAGTTCTCGCCGAACTGCTGGAAGAGGATGAAAGATATGAGGTTTTCCTGACCCGCACGGTGGATAAACGCGTCAAGCTGCCCGACCGGGTGGCCTTTGCCCGCCGCAAGAACGCGGACCTCTTCATCTCGATCCACGCCGACTGGAACAACAATGCCTTCGCCAAGGGCGCGACGGCCTACACCCTGTCCGAAGAAGCATCGGTCGAGGCGCTGGACACCATCGCGACCAAGCGCGAAGAGGCCGGCACCATCGCCGGTGTCGACCTCGCGGCCCAGCGTGAAGACGTCGCGCGTTTGCTGGTCGATCTGGCCCGGCGCGATACCCAGGCCCGGTCGGTCAAGTTCGCCGAACTTGTCATCAAGGAGGTCGCAAAAGAGACGCCGGTCCTCCGCCGTCCCCTGCGCCGGGACAGTTTCCACGTGCTAAAGGCCCCGGATATGCCCTCGGTCCTGCTTGAACTTGGATTTTTATCGAACAAGACCGACCGTGAGTTGCTGCAATCTCCCGCCTGGCGTCTGAAGACTGCCGAGGCGGTCAAGCGCGCCGTCGATGCGTTTCGTCGGGCAACGGGCGCGCGCGACTTTGCAAATCGGTAACCATGGCGCGATACGGTCTCTCGGCGTGCTTGGATGGCCCTATCTTTGACCGTCAAATGTGTGGATAAGGCCGCCTGTGGCACGTAAACGACAGATGTGGCAAATCGGACGGAACCTTCTTAGTTTCGCCACGCTTGGTTCGAGACTCTACAGGCGTTGAACAACGGCAATTCGGTCGGGGCCAGAGGATAAAGATGGTACGTTTTCTGGGCTATATTTTCAGCACGTTGGCCATGCTGTTCGTGGTCGGCGTCATCATCGTGGTCGGGGCCGTCTGGTGGCACGGGCGCGACTTGCCGACCGAGTTCGCCGATCTGGAGGATTATACCCCTCCCGAAACCTCCATCGTTCTGGACGACGACGGCAATACCATCGCGCGGCTGGCCCGCGAACAGCGCGCCGTGGTCGAGATCGAGAATGTCCCCGATCTGGTCAAAAACGCCTTTATCAGCGCCGAGGACAAGAATTTCTACGACCACCGCGGCATCGACCCAGTCGGCATCGCCAAGGCGATGGTCCGCAACCTGGACACCCTGCGCCGGGGGGGCCGCATGAGCGGGGCCTCCACGATCACTCAGCAGGTCGTGAAGAACATGATCCTGACCAACGAGCGCAGCATTGCGCGCAAGATCAAGGAAGCCATTCTGGCCGTGAAGCTGGAGGGCGCGATCACCAAGGATCAGATTCTCGAAATCTATCTGAACCAGATTTACCTCGGCGCGCGCAGCTATGGTGTCGCCGCCGCTGCCCAGAACTATTTCGGCAAGACCCTGCAATATCTGTCACCGGAAGAGGCGGCGTATCTTGCTGCCTTGCCCAAGGCGCCGTCCGCCCTTCATCCGACGCGCAATACCGATGCCGCCGTTGCCCGCCGCAACTATGTGCTGGCCGAGATGGTCGATAATGGTTTCCTGAGTGCCGATGCCGCCGAGAAAGCCAAGGCCAAGCCTCTCGTCACCCGCCAGAGCAAGCGCGAGAAGGTCGAGGAAACCTACGACTGGGCCGCCGCCTACATGATCAACGAGGTGCGCGAGAACTTGCTGACGGCCTTCAGGGAAGAGGCGGAACTGAACGGCATCGACAAGCCCGAGGATTATGCCGACCGTCGGCTTTATGGTGGCGGGCTGCAAATCCGCACGACCTTCGACGGCGAGATGCAGGAATACGCCGCCGATGCGCTGCGCGAGGGGCTGGCGCGATACGAGCGTCGCAACGGCTATCGTGGCCCGTTGGGCCAGGTCGCCCTGGACGATGACTGGCAGGAAAAGGTCGCGGAACTCGACTTGCCGCGCGATGTTGGGACTTGGATGGTCGGTGTCGTCCTGAAAATGACCGAGGACGTCGCTACGGTCGGTATCGCGGGCGAGGGTGATCGCACGGTCGACATCCTGCTCGAGAACGTCGAATGGGCGCGTCGCCGCGCGCCAAATGGCCTTGGCCCGGAAATCACGCGGATGGCGCAGGTCTTTGCCCGGGGTGATGTGATCTACGTGACCGAGCTGGACCCCGACGACGACGCTGAACCCGATGCGCCGGTGGAATACGGCCTTCGGCAAGTTCCCGATGTCAACGGCGCGGTCATCGCGATGGAGCCGGACACGGGCCGGGTGCTTGCCATGCAGGGCGGTTTCAGTGCCCAGAAAAGCGTTTTCAACCGCGTGACCCAGGCCGAGCGCCAGCCGGGCTCGGCTTTCAAACCATTTATCTATGCCGCCGCGTTGGAGAACGGCTTCACCCCGGCCAGCATCGTACTCGATGCGCCGATCACGGTATTTCAGGGGCCGAACCAGGATCTGTGGCGTCCGAAAAACTATAATGAAGACACGTTCTATGGCCCGATACCGATGCGGATCGGTTTGGAAAAGTCGATCAACCTGATCACCATTCGCATCGCCCAAAGCGTCGGGATGGAAAAGATTCAGGAAATCGCCAAGCGTTTTGGCGTCTATGACAACATGCCGCCGTTCCTGTCGTATTCGCTTGGCGCGGGCGAGACCACGCTGGCCCGCATGGCGGCGGCCTATTCGATGTTCGTCAATGGCGGCAAGCGGGTTGTGCCCAGTTTTGTCGAATCGATCCGTGACCGCGATGGTAATCGGCTCGACCTCGATGTCGATTGGATCGTCGAAAATGCCCCAGCGGAGCGTGAGCAGGTCATGGACCCCGCAGCGGCCTATCAGACCGTTTCGCTGATGGAGGGGGTCGTCCTGCGCGGCACGGCGACTCGTCTCCAATTGCTCGGGTTTCCCGTGGCGGGCAAGACCGGCACCACCAATGACGCCCGCGATGCGTGGTTCGTCGGCTTTACACCGAACCTCGTTTTCGGGTGCTATGTCGGCTACGACAACCCGAAATCCCTGGGCGAGAAGGCTTCGGGCGGCGCGATCTGTGGCCCGATCTTCGACCGGTTCATGAAACACGCCATGGCCGACCGCACGCCGGAGAACTTCACTGCCCCCGACAGCGTCGAACTGGTCAAGATCGACCGCAATACCGGCGAGCGGGTGTCCGCCGAGGTCTTTGGCCGCGACGTGATCTTCGAGGCTTTCCGCGCCGGAACCGCACCCATCGATTGGGCGAACGAGAGCATCATCTATTCCGACGGCGGCCAGCCGACCTATATCGACCAAGGCATCTATGGCATCCAGAATCTGGAGGCCGCGCCAGCCGCGCCGGGCAACCAGCCCTATTACGGCCAGCAGGCCCAGCAACCGGGCGCGCAGCAACGGCCCCCGAACCAGCAACCTTTCGGTCAGCAACCACAGGGGCAGCAGCCCTTTGGCCAACAGCAGCAGGCGCGCCAGCCGCTCGGCCAGCAACCGCGTGGCCAGCAACCGAGGCAGCCTTTCCCGCCGCAACAGCAGGGACCGGCACAGCCGCAGCTTGTCTTCGACCCGGCCACGGGACAGATGGTCGTGGCACGCGAAAACCTGCCCGGCGGCTTTCCGCCGCCGCAGGGACAGCCGCTTCCGCCCGCCGTGACCGGCAATTCGAGTCAGGATTTACAGGGCGGGCGCGGTCTTTACTGATCGCGCACGAAGCCCATTCATCTATCCGTCCGGCGTGCCCGGTCCATCGCGTCGATATGCTGAGCAAACGCCTCTGCGCTGAGGCCCTCAAGGATCGCGCGCTTCAAAAACGCCGCTTGGGTTTCGGGGGCAAGACCGCCGCTTGGCGGATCACGATCAAGGTTGGTCGGAAAGGAATAGCCCTCCGCCGAGGCCCCGATAGCCGCCAACAATTCGGAGTCGCTCAGTCGGCCTTCTCGCCACGCTCCGGCGGCGACCGTGAACAGGCGTTTGCACATGCCGGATCGGTCGATGGTTTCCATGGCACGCCCAAAGGCTGACGAGACCTGCAACAGATTAGCCATGCGGTGAATATCGGTGCTCGTATTGGCCCCGGCGGCGTGGAACAGGGCGGGGCTGAAGAACACGACATCCCCCTTCGCAAGCGGAAGCTGGATATGTCGCGCCTCGAACAAGGCCCTGAAATCATCGCGCCGCCACGCCGCATAGCCGGGTCGATAGGCTTGGGAGAACGGCAACAGCTTGGTCGGCCCGCTCTCCACCGACATATCGCAATGGGCCACGGCCCCCTGAAGTGTCAGCAGCGGCGACAGATCATGCACATGGGCGGGATAGGACGCGCTGGCATCGGCGCTTTGAAACCCGAGATGATAGTCGCGATGGGCGAGCTGCGCGGCCCCGCCGGGATGGACCAGATTGACCTGTGCCGTCATCTGATAATTCGGCCCCAGCCATGCCTCGCAAACCGCCGCGATGGCCGTATTCGCGAAATAGCGCAGGAACACGTCGGGCGATGCTTCGCAGAGCTTTTGCAGGGAATTCCAGATGCGGTCATTCGCGCCCGATGCCGCAAAATGATCGCCGCCCCCGCCGCTTGCTTCCTTTTCTGCGGCAATGATGCCTTCGAAAATCGCGGTCGCTTCGTCGAGGACGCCGGTATCGGCATAGGCCGCCTTCAGCGCCACGACGCCTGCCCCGTCCCGCAGCACACCGGCCCATTCCGCCATCAGGCCCCGGTGTCTCGTTTCATCCGCAAGCGCCGGGCGCAGCGCCGCGATGTCATAGATCGGGACGTTCTTCTCAATCGCCGCCGCATGGGGCACCTGCGCGGCAGTCGTGCTGCGGTCGATCAGGGCGGTGAAATCCTGAAGGTCGCAGGCCTCCGGGTCGTAATACGCGGCAGAACTCATCGGGGCGGCCTTCCGGGTTTTGACTTATACGAGTATGCATACCGGCGGAAAGGGCAGGGCGGCAAGCGCGCCGTCTTTACTCACCGGCTGTTCGTCGCTACATCGGACGGACACGAATTTTCCCAGCCCACGGAGCACTCCCATGCGCGCCGAGACGCAAGCAACGGTCAATGCCATTCAGGAATCCCTGACCCTGCTGCGCCGCCGTCTCGACTGGGATACGGCAGAAGCCCGGATGGAGGAATTCGACGCTCGGGCCGAAGACCCTGAACTGTGGAATGATCCCGACAACGCACAAAAAGTGATGCGCGAACGGCAAAAACTGTCGGATTCCATGGATGCCTATCGCGCCATCGAAACCGAGATGACCGATCAGATCGACATGATCGAACTTGGCGAGATGGAAGAGGACGCCGAGGTGGTCGCCGAGGCCGAGGCCGCGCTTTCCCGGCTGAAGGAACGCGCGGGCAAGGCCGAGCTTGAGGCGCTGCTGTCCGGCGAAATGGACGGCACCGATGCCTTTATCGAGATCAATGCCGGGGCAGGGGGCACCGAGTCGAGCGACTGGGCGCAAATGCTGGCTCGCATGTACACGCGCTGGGCTGAAAAGCGCGGCTATAAGGTCGAGACGCTGGAATATTCAGCGGGCGACGAGGCCGGCATCAAGTCGGTGACGTATCAGGTGAAGGGCGACAACGCCTTCGGCTGGCTCAAGGCTGAATCCGGCGTGCATCGCCTCGTGCGCATCTCGCCCTTCGACAGTCAGGCGCGGCGGCACACATCCTTTTCGTCGGTGCAGGTCTCGCCGGTCATCGACGACACGATCGAGATCGACATTCAGGAAAAAGATATCCGCGTCGATACGTATCGCTCATCCGGTGCGGGCGGACAGCACGTCAACACGACCGATTCCGCCGTGCGTATCACCCACATGCCATCGGGGATTGTGGTGACGTCGTCGGAAAAATCCCAGCACCAGAACCGCGCCAACTGTATGACCATGCTCCGCTCGCGCCTCTATGATCTGGAGATGCAAAAGCGCGAGGAAGCGGCATCGGAGCACCGGGCCGAACAGTCCGACATCGGCTGGGGCCATCAAATCCGGTCCTATGTGTTGCAGCCCTATCAAATGGTCAAAGACCTGCGCACGGGCGAGGAAACCTCGGACACCCAAGGCGTTCTCGACGGCAATCTGGACCCATTCATGGGCGCAGCACTGGCGGCGGAAGTGTCCGGCAAATCCCGGGCGCAGGCGGCTGAGGATTAATGCAGAGTGCTGCCTAAGGGTCGATCCGGGGCCTCGCCGAGTTGTAGCAATGTGCTTTAGCAGGGTGCTGTGAAATACACAGTTAAGTGGTGCCGACGGTGACCGGGCAGGCAATAAAATGCACCTTTGATACAGTCATTCTCGCGCTCGACGCGAGAATCTCCTTCCATCGAGAGATCCTCGCGTCAAGCGCGAGGATGACATCGCCTTTGTCAGCACTCTGCTAAGAAGGCTCGCTGGACAAAAGAGGCCCCGCATCGAGTGCGGGGCAGCGGCTTTCATCCCATCGCCTCTAAATCCGCCTTCAACCCCTCGCGATAGGTCGGATAGGTCAGGCGTACCCCCAACTCATCCTTGATACGGTCATTCAGCACCCGCTTGTTCTCACCGTAGAAACTGCGCGCCATGGCGCTCATCTCGGCGGTCTCGAAATCGACGGCGGGGGGTGGGGGGATGCCGAGCAGGGTTGCGGCGTGGTCCAGTACCTCTTGCGGCGGGCAGGTCAGGTCATCGGTGACGTTATAGGCCGCGCCGGGATTGGGCCGCGCCATCGACGCGATGCAGGTATTGGCGATGTCCTCGATATGAATCCGGCCAAAGACCTGACCGGGCTTGATGACCCGCTTCGCGTCCGGCGCGCGCACTTTTTCCAGTGGTCCACGACCAGGGCCATAGATGCCCGCAAGCCGAAACACATGCACCGGCACAGCGGGCGCAAGCGATAGCCAAGCGGCCTCCGCCTCTACCCGGCGCGCCCCGCGCTTGCTGGCGGGTTTCAAGTCGCTGGTCTCGTCCACCTCGCCGCCATCCCGGTTGCCATAGACCGCCGTCGTCGAGAGATAGCCGAGCCATGCAATGCGATCCGCCAGTGCCGTGATCTCTTCTCGATGCTGGGCCAGAACCGGGTCTCCATCCTCCCCGGGCGCGGCGGAAATCAGGACATGCACCTCTCCCGGCCATGCCTCGGCCAGCGAAGCAACGGGCCAGAGATGCGCCTCCACACCCTCAGCGCGCAGGGCCTCGGCCTTTTCCGGCGAGCGCGCTGTGGCAGCGATGCGCCAGCCTTTTGCCTTCAACCGCGCGCCCAGACGGCGTGCCGAAAATCCGTAGCCGAAACAGAACAGGGTCTTTTCCGCCATTTCCTCGCCTTACCCTCGGGTCTATTGTCCGGCGACGAGTCACGTACCGGAGCCAAGCCATGCGTATTGCCGCCCTTGCCCTGATGATCGCCTTCGTGCCGCAGGTCGGCATGGCCCAGGATGAGAATTATCGCAACTGTGTCGACTGGGTTGCCATCGACCCGGGCCGGGCGCTGACAGATGCCGAGGGCTGGCGCGATGCCGGGGGCGGGCTTGCTGCGCGCCATTGCCGGGCGCTCGCTCTGGCGGCTCTTGAAGATTACGGCAACGCGGCTGTCGAGGCAGAGGCGGTGGCGGTGCAGATGCCATCCTCGCAAGCGCGGGCGAATCTGTTGGTACAGGCGGGGGAATTCCGCATGGCGGCGGGCGATCCCTACACGGCGCGGAACCAGTTCGATCTGGCGCTAGCCGACGCACCGAATGACGTCGACGCCCTGGACGGACGCGCGCGGGCGCTGGCGGCTTCGGGGGATATGGCCAGCGCGATTGCCGATCTCGACCGCGTGCTGCAACTGCGCCCCGGCGATGTCGAGGCCCTGTCCCTGCGCGCAGCGGCCCGACGTCAGAGCGGTGATTTGGCCGGTGCGCTGACCGATGCCGAGGGTGCCGTTGCCGCTGATCCCGGCTCTGCGGTGGCGTATTTCGAGCGCGGCGCGATCCGGGCCGTTACGGGTGATCTCACCGGCGCGCGGGCAGATTGGCAAGCGGCGGAGAGCTATGACCCCGCCGGTCCAACCGGCGATCTGGCCCGCACGAACCTGTCGCGGCTTTCGCAGTAGGCACAGGGCGCGGCTCAATGCTTGGCCGTCAGAATTCCATCACCGTAATATCGGTCGCCTTGAGCTGATAGCCGACTTCGGCGAGGTTCGTCACCGCCGAGGCAGCGCGCAGGTCACCGCTGATGCGGAACGGCGTCCAGAGGTTGCGCTCCAAGACCTCCATCTCGATCCCGTCATCGTATTTCACGAAGATGATCTGGTTCGGCGGCGGCGGCGGGACGTGGATACAGGCCCCGACATAGGGCACCAGAACGAACGCCTTTGCCTCGGTCGATTCGAAATCGAGGGGCACCAGATAGCCCTCGATAGAGACCGTTTCGCCGTCGAGCTCCTCGACAATCGCGCCGCCCTCGGCATTGATCAGATCAATCGCGCTCTGAATTTCATCGTCGCTCATGCTGTCGATTCGCGCGTTCAGTTCGGCGGCGGCCCCGCGTGCCTCGGGCGAAAGCTCGGGGGCGAGGTCTTCCCAGGTTATCTTGCGACCGGTGGCCGCCGTGTCGTCGGCTTCACCGGTTCCAAAAAGCCCCTTGACCACCTCGTTGATTTCGAAGGCAGACGCAGGCGCGGCAAACGGGGCAAGGGCCAGCGAGGCCGCAAGAACGATACCCAGACGCATAGTTCAACTCCTTATCGACATGCCATCGGCCAGCGAACTTCGGTAGGCCCGCCAAGCCGGTATCAGCCCCGCAAACGTGCCCGCGAGAACAATGAGCGCCAGTGTAGTCAAATCCCGCACCGTCGGGGGTTCAATTTTTAGATAGAGACCGAATTGGCTGTCTAGCAAGGGTTGCAGCACAAAAAGCAGCCCATAAAGCAGCGCCAAACCCAGAATCGCCCCGGCGAGGGTGATCAACCCGGATTCCGCCGTGAGTAACGCCGCAATCGTGCGCGGACTCGCCCCGTTGGCGCGCAGGATGGCCATCTCGCGCCGCCGTTCTTCGAGGGTCGCGAGCAGCGTGGTCACTAGGCCGAGAATGGCAGTGACGATCACCATCAGCGACACCGCGCCCAGCGCCCTCTCCGCGACACCGACCAGCGACCAGAGGTTCGAGAGCGCCACGCCGGGCAGGATGGCGGTCAGCGGTTCTTCCTCATATTCATTGACGAACCGCTGGAACCGGAACGTCGCGATCCGTGATTTCAGGCCCACGAGCGCCGCTGTCAACGTTTTGGGCTTCAGGTCCATATTCCGCACGCGCTCGGCGGCGATGGACAGCCCTTCGATCCGCGCGCCGCCCTGCCAGTCCACATGGATCGCCTCGATTGCTTCGAGGCTTACGTGGATGGCGCGGTCGATGGGGGTGCCGGTCTTCTCGAGTATTCCCGAAATCTGAAACGGCTTGTCGTCATGCTCCGCCCCGCGACCGGTGCCTGTGCCGTGGGAGACGACAATCCGCTCGCCCAACGCGTACCCAAGGGCCTCGGCCACATCTGCGCCGATGACGGTATCGAACAGATCGTCAAAGCGCTGGCCCTCGGCAAAGCTGAGGCCGTCATTGCGGCGGTAACGGTACTTGTCGAAGAATTCGGTCGTGGTGCCGACAACACGAAAACCGCGATGACTGTCGCCCAGTGAAATCGGCACGATCCAGTCAACCTCGGGCCGGTCGGCGATATCCTGATGGCTTTCCCACGTAATGTTGTTGGTCGCATTGCCGATGCGGAACACCGAATAGAGCAATAGCTGCACATCCCCCGACCGCGCCCCGATGATCAGGTCGGTGCCGGAGATCGTGTTGGCAAAGCTCTCCCGCGCGCCGGTGCGCAGCTTTTCCACCGACAGGAACAGCGTCACCGACAGAGCGATGCCCACCATCGTCAGGATCGCCGTCACACGCCGATTCCAGAGCGACAGGAGGGCAAGGCGCAGCAGGCTCATGCGATGGCCCGACGGCTGACGCGCACGATGTCATCCAGCCTCACAACCCGATCAAAACCGCCCGCGAGGGTCTCGTCGTGCGAGACCATCAGCAGCGCCGACCCCGCCCCGCCAATCTCGCCATAGAGCAGATCGAGAAAGGCATCGGCCATGGCCCGGTCGAGGGCCGAGGTCGGCTCGTCGGCCAGAATGACTCCGGGACTGCCGATCAAGGCCCGCGCCGCGGCTACCCGTTGCTGTTGCCCCACGCTCAGGCGTCCAGCCGGGGTGCGGAAGAGAGCGCTGTCGATGCCGAGCGCACCGAGTAAGCGGTTCGCACTGTCCTTCGCCGGCGCGGCTCGTTTGCGGCGCTGTTTCGAAAATCGCAACGGTATCAGCACGTTATCCCGCGCCGAAAGCCAGGGCAGCAGGTTGAATTGCTGAAAGACGATGCCGAAACTGTCGGCACGATAGCCGTCGGCCTTCGCCCCGCGCAGGGCGGCAATGTCCGTGCCGAGAATGTCGATACTGCCGCGCGACGGCGGCACGATCCCGGCAACGAGATTGAGAAACGTCGATTTCCCGCCCCCCGAGGGTCCGAGCAGCATGACGCGCTCGCCCGGGGCGACATCAAATGTGTCGATCTCAATCGAAAAGTCGCCATCCCAGGAGAAGGCGACGTTTCGGATCGCGATAGCGGGGTGCGTGTCAGTCAATCGAGAAGACCGTCTCGTCTTTTCCGACCTCGCCCGCGCTTTGACCGGCGGCGGAAAGGACGACGACCTCAAGTTCCTCGGCATTCGGAAAGGCGTCGAAATAGCCAAAGGTGATCTGGTCAATCGCGCCGGTATCAGCGCAGGCAAAGTGATAATGGGCGGTCACTTCGGAGTGGGTGTCCTCACCCTCGGCATGATCTTCATGACCATGGTCGTCGTGATCGTCGTGCTTTTCGTCGCCGTGATCATCGTGGTCGCTGTGTTCTTCATGCTCCTCGTCGTCATGCATGTCGCCACCGAGGGCACCGAACGCGATTTCGATCCGACCGGCAACGCAGCCCGCAGCCGATGGCATGGCAAACAGGTCGGCGGGGCGGCCTAGTTGGGCCGCGGCCTCGGCAATCGCCTGCCGCTGATCATCCGTAGAGGGTGCGTGTTCGAACCCGACCACGTCGAAGGCCGGAACTTCCAATTCAACTTCAGCGTGATCGTCCTCGATCGCCATTCGGAAAACGCCATGACCATGCTCGTGAGCATCGGCGGCACGTTTTTCTTCCGCGTGAACAGCAGAAACAGCAAAAATACCGACGGCGAAGACAAGAAAGTTCTTGGTCATGATGCTTACAGTCTCCTTGTGCGAAGCGTGACGCCTCGTGTGGCGCGTAATCACAACAGAAATGTGTCAGACGCACGGTAGAGTGAAAATCGACGCGATGATCAAGCAAGATGTCGCGGCATCGCATCAAGGCCGATTGGCTTGCTTGTTAATGAAAAAAATCTTGCAAATTTCACGAACCTGAGCGACCCATTTCCGATGGAAGCCGCCCGTCCCCTCGATACCATGAGTCGCACCGTTGGTGCCGATCTGCGGGCCTTGCGTAAGGCGCGGAGCCTGACCCTGACCGAGTTGGCCGTTCGCCTCGGGCGGTCAGTCGGGTGGTTGAGCCAGGTGGAGCGCGGGCTGTCAGAGCCGTCGATTTCCGATCTTCGCAATCTGGCCGACGTGTTCTGCGTTTCCGTCAGCTTCTTTTTCTCCGCCGATGAGGCAGTCGAGGACCAGGGCGCTTATGTCGTGCGGGCCGGTTCCCGGCGCAGTCTCGGCGATCCGGCGGCGGGGTTGGTGGAAGAACTGCTCTCCCCTGACCTTGGCGGCGCGTTCGAGATGCTGCGCTCACGCTTTGCGCCGGGGGCAGAGATGACCCGGTTCCAGACCCGCCCCACCGAAGAGGCAGGCTATATCGTTGCCGGACGGCTCGATCTCTGGATTGGCGAGGAGTGCTTTCACCTCGGTCCCGGCGACAGCTTTCGTTTTCGCGGCGAGCCGTATCGCTGGCGCAATCCCGGAAAGGTGGAGGCGGTCGCGATCTGGACCATCGCTCCGCCGGTGTATTGAGATGGCATCAATGGCCGCGCCGGACATCTTCCATCACCATAGCTGCCAGCGGAACGCCGTCCGACGGCCCGTGCAAGACGCTGACATCGCCGGTCGCCTCGAATACGACGGCGCGTACCTCGCTCGGGTCGAGCACATTGGCCTCGCGCAGTTTTCCGATCAGGTCGCTGCGGGTCATCTTGGCGCGGCGCAAATTATCCTCGAGAACGGTCTCGCCCTCCATCAGCAGCAGGGGCGCGTTGTCGACGGCATCTTCGATCCGGCCATTCCCCGCACGCAGGTTCGCAAGCACCGACTGCACAAGAAACAAGGCGACAAGGGCCGCGATACCGGTCAGGAACGGCGTGTCCTTGCTGATGACGACGCTCGCCACCACCGACCCCATGGCGACGGTGATCGGAAAGTCGAAACCCGACAGCTTCGAAAACGACCGCAGCCCATTGAGCCGGGTTATCGCAATCAGAACGACAACCATGACGATAGCGTCGATGAACGGCCTGTAGAGGGCGGCAAGGTCGGGGATCATGGGTTTCTGTCCAATATACTGAGTAAAAAGAGAGCGAAAACGTACCCGGGCAATGGCCCTGTACGCTTTTCGTTGCACCGGGCACATTGCCCTTATCCGGGAGCCTGACATGGCCGATTTTCCCTCGACCGCCCGTGTGGTCATCATCGGCGGCGGCGCCGTCGGCGTCTCGTCGCTCTATCATCTGGCAAAGGCTGGATGGTCCGATTGCGTTCTGCTGGAAAAGAACGAGCTGACCGCAGGGTCGACCTGGCACGCGGCGGGCAATTGTCCCAACTTTTCCGGCTCATGGGCGGTGATGAACATCCAGCGATACGGGCTTGAGATGTATCGCACCCTTGCCGACGACGTGGACTATCCGATGAACTACCACGTCACCGGCTCGATCCGGCTGGCCCACAGCAAAGAGCGGATGCAGGAATTCGAGCGTGTCGCCGGGATGGGCCGCTATCAGGGCATCCCGATGGAGATCATGTCGCTGGACGATATGAAGGAGAAGCATCCCTTCATGGAAACCCACGACCTGCTCGGTGGCCTGTGGGATCCGCTCGACGGCGATATTGACCCCGCGCAACTGACTCAGGCGATGGCGAAGGGCGCGCGCAATCACGGCGCAAAGATCATCCGCATGTGTCCGGCCACCGGTGTCTCGCGCGAGAATGGCGAATGGGTTGTGCATACGGAGAAGGGCGATATTCGCTGTGAATACGTCGTCAATGCTGCCGGGTACTATGCGGGCCGGGTGGGCGAATGGTTTCGGTCCCATGGCGGGCGGCGTGTGCCGATGGTGGTGATGAGCCACCAGTACTTCCTGACCGAAGAAATCCCGGAACTGGCCGCGTGGACCGCCGAACAGGGCCATAAACTGCCGCTAATACGCGATGTCGATATTTCGTATTACTTGCGGCAGGATAAGAACGGCCTCAACCTTGGCCCCTATGAGCGCAACTGTAAAGCGCATTGGGTGACGCCCGACGATCCGATGCCCGAGGATTTCTCCTTCCAGTTGTATCCAGACGATCTTGAGCGGCTGGAGTTTTACATCGAGGACGCGATGGCGCGGGTGCCGATTCTTGGCACCCAAGGCGTAGGCCGGGTCATCAACGGCCCGATTCCCTACGCGCCCGACGGCCTGCCCCTGATTGGCCCGATGCCCGGTGTCCCGAATGCCTTCGAGGCGCACAGCTTTACCTTCGGCATCGCCCAGGGCGGCGGCGCGGGCAAGGTGCTGTCCGAGTGGGTCATGCACGGGCGCACCGAAGACGACATGTGGGCCGTCGATCCGCGCCGCTATACCGATTATGCGGATCACGATTACACTCTCGCGAAGGCCATGGAGACCTATGGCCATGAATACGCGATGCATTTTCCGCATCACATGTGGCCCGCCGGTCGCGGCAAAAAGCTCTCGCCCAACCACGACGCGCTAAAGGCCGCAGGGGCGCAGTTCGGGGCCTATAACGGCTGGGAACGGGCGGTTTGGTTCGCGAAAGACGGCGACGATACCTCAGAGGAAGCGACCGAAACCTGGGGCCGTGCGGGCCCTTGGCTGCCTCGTGTCCGCGAGGAGGTCGAGGCCGTGCGCGACGGCGTCGGCGTGCTCGATATGCCCGGTTTCTCGCGCTATTGGCTGACCGGCGAGGGCGCGGCGGAATGGCTGCGC
>CALGNO010000215.1 GCA_937958625.1 uncultured Neomegalonema sp. | reverse complement strand
AATATGCCTGCCCGCGCATAATGTCGGAGGAGCGTTTCTTATGGCTCGGGGCCCCGGATCGGTGTCCGGGACTGCGGAAATTTAATCTCATACCGCCATCTGTTCAGGGGTCAGCGCATAGTGAAGCGATGATCCGAGTTTTGCGCTGATGGCATAGCTGATCGCCTCGGGTGCGATATGCGCGAGGTAATAAGACGCAACCGCGATTTTCGCGAGATAGAAGTCAGGATCATCGGCCATATGCGCCTCGGCAGCGCGCAGCCCGCGATGCAGCAGGGTTGCAGCGTGCAGGGTCGACATCACCATGAGATAGGCGTTCGATCCCGCAAGCCGCTCCGCCATATCGTTTTGCGCCAGCATCCACTGCGTTGCGTCTTCAGCGGCCTCATGCACCGCCGCGAGGTTGCGGGTCATTGGGGTTTGCGCGGTGGCAATCTCTGCCTCAGCCTCATTGAGAATGCTGCGCGCGGTCTCGCCGCCATCCATCGAGAGTTTGCGGCCCACGAGGTCGGCGGCCTGAATACCATTCGTGCCCTCATAAATCGCGGTCACGCGCACATCGCGGTAGAATTGCGCCGCGCCGGTTTCCTCGATAAAGCCCATGCCGCCATGGACCTGCACCCCGATTTCGGAGACCTCCATGCCGGTATAGGTGCCGTATGCCTTGGCCAGCGGTGTCAGAAAAGCCCCCCGCGCAGCCCATGCCTTGCGGTCGCCTTCGGGCGCGGCACGGGCCATGTCGAGGGCCTTTGCGGTGTCGTAACAGATGGCGCGGGCGGCCTCGGTGCGGGCCTTCATTTCCATGAGCATCCGGCGCACATCGGGATGGTCGATGATCGCCCCGGTCGCGGTGCCTCCCTCGGGCGGGCTTGTCTTGCCCTGTACCCGGTCGGCGGCATAGGCCAGCGCGTGCTGGGTCGCCGCCTCTGCCACGCCCAGCCCCTCGACGCCGACGCCGAGGCGGGCGTTGTTCATCATCGTGAACATGCAAGCGAGGCCGCGGTTTTCTTCGCCGACCAACCAGCCCTTCGACCCCTCGTACGCCAGCACGCAGGTGGGCGAGCCGTGCAGGCCCATTTTGTGTTCGAGGGAGACGGTTTTCACGCCGTTCTCGGAACCGTCTTCGAGATATTTCGGCACCAGAAACAGGCTGATCCCTTTTGATCCGGACGGCGCATCGGGCAGGCGCGCGAGGACCAGATGGACGATGTTGTCGGTCAGATCGTGGTCGCCCCAGGAGATATAGATTTTCTGGCCGCTGATCCGATAGGCATCACCATCAGGCTCCGCCTTGGTCTTGAGCGCGCCGACATCGGACCCGGCTTGCGGTTCGGTCAGGTTCATGGTCCCGGCCCACTCGCCGGAAATCAGCCGGGTGAGATACTTTTCCTGCAAGGCACCGGAGGCATGGGCGGTCAGCGCCTCGATCGACCCCTGGGTCATCAGCGGACAAAGCGACAGCGACAGACAGGCGCTCGCCTGCATTTCATTCACCGCCGTCTGGATCGTCAGGGGCAGGCCCATGCCGCCCATCTCCGCCTCGGCGGCAAGACCCATCCAGCCACCCTCGGCCAACGCCTCATAGCCCTGCTTGTATCCGTCAGGCGTGCGGACCCGGCCATTTTCCAGCTTTGACCCCGCATCACCTGGACGTTGCAGAGGGGCCAGTGTCTCCGTCGCCAGCTTGCCCATCTCGCCCAGCACCGCATCCACCGTCTCGGGCGTCGCCTCGGCAAAGAGTTCGGTTTCGGCAAGGCACCCGGTATCGGCCACATGGTCGAGGCAAAAGCGGATGTCTTTCAGTGGCGCAGTGTAGGGCATGGCGGTTCTCCGGGGCGGTGTCCCCTGACAAGATGCAGCTATGACCGCATCCTGCAACCGTCACGTTGGGTAACCGCCCTGACGCGTCACGAAGCCTCGGTCTCAATTATGGGATTGCATCTTAAGTTGCTTCCCGAAATAGTCGAGAACCTTGCTAAAATTCAGAAATGCTACTTTGAATTGCACCCAGCGCTTATCGTTCGATCAATGAGGTATTCTATATGGCGCGCTCTATCCCCACGATTGTGATTTGTGCGATTGGTATTTCAACTCTTTCAGCCTGTGGCGGCGGCGGCGGCGGCGGCGGAGGTGGCAGCGGCTTCTCTGCCACCGATGGGCGGACGGGACCGCCTCGCGAAGCCACTTATGAGACACTCGCCAGCACGGCACCGGGGCGCAGCCCGTTCGGCGGCACCGCGATCAGACTTCAGGACAACGATGACAGCGCCGAAATCGTGCGCAATTCGGGTCGCATTGACCGCGATACGGGTCAGGTCGTCCTGAGAGACGATCTCTACACCTTCAATGACCCGGATGGCGGAGATAGCGACGGCGCCTTTCGCGACCGGAACGGTGCAGTGTTCGACACCTCCGACGACCGAATTACGAGCCAGGATTATGAGTATGTGACCATCTATGCGGGCGAGTACCGGGTGGGCACGCAGGACTATACCTTGCTCGGCTCGGCGGGTATCGTAACCCGCACCGGCACTATGCCGACCGTTGGTCGGGCGCAATACAAGGGGGATGCCCTTGTCACGCTCGGGCGCTCGAACGGGTCCGTTGTCGGCCTGCTCGATGGAGACAGCACCATCGACGCCGATTTCGCCGCCGGCTCGGTGGATGTGACGCTCGATAGTTTCGATCAGTCGCTCGACGGCAATACCGGACAGTCGGTCAGCGCACCGCTCGACCGTATCACGATCAGCGATATGGCAATATCCGGCAACGGATATTCGGGGGGCAGAATCGCCGCCTTGAATAATGGACGCGCGGTAAATCTCGTCGGTGGCATAACCTCCGAGTCGGCAGAGGGCACCTTCTACGGCTATGATGACAGCATCCTCGCACCCGATGAAACCGCCGGCCAGGTTATTCAGGCCGGTCGAAGCGGCGCGCTGATCGGGGTCTGGATCGCCGATTAAGGCCGGATCATGCGGGCTGTTACGAACGCACTCTCGATGCTGGGGCCGATTCTTCTGGGGATCGGCCTCAGTGTATCGAGCGGATTGGCGCACGGATCAAATACCGACCTTGCGACCTCTCGGTTGATCAGCAAGGGCGAGTTTGCACAGGCGCGGGCGGTGCTGGAACAGTCGAATCCGACCCGCGCCGATCTGTTGTTCTACAATGCCCGCGTCCTCAAGGCGAAGGGTCGGGTGGACGAGGCGATCGAGGCCTTTCGCGCCGTCCTGCGTCTCGCGCCGGACCATCTGAATGCCCGGCGCGAGCTGGCGCATACGCTGTTGCTTGCCGGGCAGATCGATGTGGCCGAGACGCAGTTTCGCGATCTCGTCGATCTTGACCCCAGCGAGACGATGCGAGGCGGGTATCGCAGGTTTCTCGCCGCCATCGACCGGGTACAGCCCTATGGCGTGCGGGTGACTGCCGAGCTGTTGCCGTCGACGAATATCAACCGGGGGACCGCGAACACGGTCTTCGATACCCAGACCGGTCAGTTCATCATCGATGAGTCCTCGCGCAAGAAATCCGGGATCGGCGCGCGGGTCGGGTTTTCCGGCTTTTTCCGCAAATCCCTGTCGAAGGACAGCCGCGTCGTCGCCACGGCGCGCCTCGACGGCACGAAGTATCGCGAGAGCATCTATGACGGCGTGACCGGGACGGCGTCGGTCAGTTATGAGCATCTGGTCGATGGCACCTTGCTGAGCGCGGCCCCGTTCTTGCGCCACACATGGCGGCGGGATGACAGCGATAACACGGCGGTCGGTATGGCCGTCGGTGCCCAGCGCCGGTTGAGCAACAGCGTCTCGGCCAGCGGCGTTCTCGTACACGAGAGACGGCGATACCCGGATCGCGCGTTTCTGGATGGGCCGTTCACGGCGGCGACGGCCTCGCTCGGCTATCTGATTACGCCCAGTCTGGTGCTGCGCGGCGGGCTGACCCTCGACCGCTACAGGCCGGACGCGGCGCATTTGCGCTATCACGGTCTGCGTGGCTCGCTGGCGGTCGAGAAATCCTGGACCGGGGGCCTGCGCACGGACCTCGGCGGCTTTGCCGGACGCCGGTATTTCGACGCGGACTTCCCGCTGACGGACGATCCGCGCGGCGACACGCTGTATGGCATCGAGGCATCGGCCTTTCATACCGCCATCGAATATGCCGGGTTCGCACCGCGGGTGAGTTGTTCGTATGAAAAGCAGACCTCGACGGTGGCGTTCTATGAGTATGACGCGCTTGGCTGTCGCATGGGCCTGACCCGCAACTTTTGAGCCGACTTGACCGACCGAAACCCGTTGTCGGCCCGCACGGGTCGCCTTAGGGTGCGCGTTCTCCTGTCAGACCGGAATGCCCCATGCCCGACAAGTCCTCGCGTTTCTCCGATGAAGAAGCCCTCGATTTCCACGCGCGCGGCAAGCCCGGCAAGCTGGAGGTCAACGCGACCAAGCCGATGGGCACCCAGCGCGATTTGTCGCTGGCCTACTCCCCCGGAGTCGCGGTGCCGGTGCGGGCCATCGCGCGCAATCCTGACCTTGCCTATGAGTACACGGCCAAGGGCAATATGGTTGCGGTGATCTCGAATGGCACCGCAATTCTGGGCCTCGGCAATCTCGGCGCGCTGGCCTCCAAACCGGTGATGGAGGGCAAGGCGGTGCTGTTCAAGCGGTTCGCGGATATCGACGCCTTCGACATCGAACTCGACACCGAAGACCCCGAGGCGGTGATTGCCGCCGTCAAGCATATGGGGCCGACATTCGCGGGCATCAATCTGGAGGACATCAAGTCCCCGGAATGCTTTGTGATTGAGCGCCGCCTGCGCGAGACGATGGATATTCCGGTCTTCCACGACGACCAGCACGGCACCGCCATTATCGTCGGGGCGGGGGTCATCAATGGCCTGGACCTGACCGGGCGGCGCATCGAAGACACCAAGGTCGTGATGGTCGGCGCGGGGGCCGCTGGTATCGCCTGTATCGAGCTGCTGAAATCCATGGGCCTGCGCGATGAAAACGCGATGCTCGTGGATGTCGACGGGGTTCTCTACAAGGGCCGCCCCGATATCGACGAATGGCGCGCGCCCCATGCGGTCGAGACGGGCAAGCGCACGCTGGCCGAAGCGGTGGAGGGCGCTGATCTGTTCCTTGGCCTCTCGGCACCGGGCATTCTGACGCCCGATATGCTGGCGACGATGAACGACAAGCCGCTGATTTTTGCCATGGCCAATCCCGACCCCGAGATCACGCCCGAAGAAGCGCGGGAGGCGCGGCCCGATGCCATCGTGGCGACGGGGCGGTCGGATTATCCCAATCAGGTCAATAACGTGCTGGGCTTTCCCTATATCTTTCGGGGGGCCATCGACGTGCGGGCGCGGACCATCAATGACGAGATGAAGATCGCCGCCGCCCGCGCCATCGCCGAACTTGCGCGACAGGATGTGCATGACCGGGTCTCCGCCGCCTATGGTCGCAAGATGCAGTACGGGCCGGATTACCTGATCCCCGCGCCGTTCGATCCGCGGCTGATTCATCAGGTGCCGGTCGCCGTGGCCAAGGCGGCGATGGATAGCGGCGTCGCGCGCAAGCCGATCATCGACATTCGCGGGTATGAACAACGGCTGGCGGCGCGGCTCGACCCGACCGCATCCATGCTGCAAGCCCTGCAAGACAAGGTGAAGGCCCGCCCGAAACGCATGGTATTCGCCGAGGGCGAGGACGAGCGGGTCATCCGCGCCGCCGTCAGCTATGTCCGTGCCGGTCTCGGCGAGGCAGTGCTGATTGGCCGAGAAGATGAAATCCATGAGACAGCGCGCAAACTGGGCCTCGAAGGCACCGACGAGTTGACCATCCTCAACGCGCGCCTGTCCGAGCGCACGCCAGCCTATGCAGACCACGTCTATCGCCTGATGCAACGACGGGGGCGGTTGCAGCGGGATGCCGAGCGCATGGTGCAACAGGACCGCAACACGTTCGGCGCCTGTATGCTGGCGCTGGGGGATGCCGATGGTCTTGTCTCGGGCGTGACCCGGAAAAGCGCGGTGGTTCTCGACCGCATACAAGAAGTGCTGGACCCCGACCGCGAGAAAATCATCATCGGCGCGACCGCCGTGGTCGCCCGGGGCCGCACGGTGCTGGTGGCCGACAGTCTGGTTCACGAGATGCCGAACGGCGAGGAGGTCGCCAATATCGCCGAGGCCGCCGCCGGGGCCGCGCGCAAGCTGGGGATAGAGCCTCGGGTCGCGATGACGTCGTTCTCGACCTTCGGCTATCCTGAATCCGAGCGGTCGGAGAACATGCGCCTCGGGGTGAAAATCCTCGAAGAACGCGGCGTCGATTTCGAGTTCGATGGCGAGATGGCCGTGGATGTGGCCCTCAACCCCGAGTCCATGGCTGCCTATCCGTTCTGCCGCCTGTCCGGCCCCGCAAATGTGCTGGTGATGCCCGCGCGGCACTCGGCCTCTATCGCGACGAAGATGCTGGGCGAGTTGGGCGGATCGACCCTGATCGGGCCGATTCTGATTGGCATGGAACAGCCGGTGCAGATCGCCCATATGACCGCCGACGTGTCCGACATCGTCACAATGTCCCTGTTTGCGGCGGGGGCTTTCTAGAGACGCCCTAAGGCGAAGGAACCGCGCTGGCCGCCGGGAAGGCTGCGGTCAGATCGTCGTGGGGTCTCAAACCGCACTGCGCCCGAACCAGCCGCGCTCGGCCCCCGGTGCCTTGATGTTCAGGTGGCGCAGGTAGCGGCGCTCGATCAACTGGAACGCGAAGACCAGTAAATACGTGATGACCAGATACAGGATCGCCGAGGCGACGATGCCCTCATACGGCACATAATACTTCGCGCGCAGCCAGCGCCCGACGCCGAGAATATCCTGCAAGGTAATCACCGACATGATCGCACTGCCATGCATCATGAAGATCACCTCGTTGCCGTATTGCGGCAGGGCGCGGCGAAAGGCGGAGGGGATGTGGATGCGGCGGCGCACTTGTTTGTCGGTCAGGCCGAGGGCGGTGGCAGCTTCCAATTCGCCCTTCGGCGTATTCTTCAGCGCCCCGCGCAAAATCTCGCCGACATAGGCCCCGGAATTGAGCGAAAACGTAATCAGCGCACACCACCAAGCACTGCGCAGACTGGGGATGAAATCGGCGGCGCAGACCTTCCAGCCCATCAGGTCTTCGATACAGGCCGAGCGCAGATAGGCCGGGGGCCGCCAGAACCACGTCTCGCGGATGAAGTCGAACTGGCTGAGGCCGTAATAGACGAGATAAAGCTGCACCAGCAGCGGCGTGCCCCGGAACAGATAGACATATCCGGTCGCCAGCCATCCACTAACCCCGCCGCGCAGCATCGCAAAGGCCACGGGGATCGCGATACACCCGCCGATCAACAGGCACAGCGCCGTCAGGTGCAGGGTCATCCAGACGCCGCTGGCGAAAACCTCCCAGTGTTGCAGGGCAAGCTCGAACCTCACGACGCCCACCGGTCACTGCGCCGCTCCAACCAGCCGAACCCGCGTTCGCTGATGATCGTTAGGGTCAGGTAGAACAACAGCACGATGGTCATCAGCATGAAGGAATCGCGGGTGGACTTGCCGATCTTGTCCGCGATGCCGACCAGATCAGCCAACCCGATCACGGAAACGACGGCGGTGGATTTGACCAGCACTTGCCAGACATTGCTGTAGCCCGACAGTACCGCGCGGATCAGTTGCGGCAGGTAGACCTTACGAAAGGCGAGCACGGTGGGCAGGCCCAGCGCCTTCGCGGCGTCGATCTGGCCCCTCGGCAATCCCTGCCACGCGCCGCGAAAGGTCTCGGCCAGATAGGCCCCATAGATCAGACCGATGGCGAGGGTTCCGGCAACGAAGGCCGACAGCTCGAACACGCCCAGCCCCATGGCTTCGGTCGCCGCGTTCAGCAACCGCTGACCGCCGAAATAGAACAGCAGGATCATCACGATGTCAGGGATGCCCCGGGCGATGACGGTATAGATCGAGGCGATGAACCGCAGGATGCGCCCGCCCCTGATCTTTGCCGCCGCCCCGGCAATGCCCAACGTCGTCGCCAGCACCAGCGAGCAAAGCGCCAGCGATACCGTCACCGCCGCGCCCTTGAGCAACAACGCCTGATAGTCACCGACCGCAAAGGTCAGCAACAGGATAAGCGCCGCAACGACGCCGAGCGCCGGGATCAGGCGCGCGGCGCGGTTCACGGGGCATACCCAGAGAACGAGGCTCGCCGCATCCCGTGCTTCCGTGGATGCACTGCGGCGCAACGTGCCGCCTTGCCGGTCCGGCAAAGCAGGACCGCGTCCCGACGCGCAGAAGGGGAGGCGTTACCCCTTCCGCACGATGCCATGGGAGAGACGGTCATTCCGGCCCGATCAGTAGATGTCGAACTCGAAGTATTTGTCGTTGATTTCCTTATACGTTCCGTTCTCGCGCAACGCGGCGATGGCGGCGGACAGGGCGTATTTGAGGAACACATCTTCCTTGCGCACACCAATTCCGGCCCCTTCGCCGTGGATGGCCGGGTCATTCTGGTTGCCGCCGATAAAGGCAAAGCCGTCGCCAGCATCGGTTTTCAGGAAACCGTCATCGGCGGCAATCGAATCCTGGATCGCGGCATCGAGGCGGCCCGATTGCAGGTCGAGATAGACCTCGTCCTGGGTGCCGTAGAGTTGCAGTTCGACCTCAGGAAACGTCTTTTCCATGAAGTCCTGGTGCACCGAGCCGCGCTGTACGCCCACCACCATGTCGGCGAGGCCATCTTCGTCAATCGTGAAATCCGCGTCGCTGCGGGCCACGAAACGCGCCGGGGTGTTGTAGTATTTCTCGCTGAAATCAATCGCCTTCTTGCGTTCTTCGGTGATCGACATGGAGGCGATGATGGCATCGCATTTCTTTTCCAGCAGGGCCGGAATGATGCCGTCCCACTCGGTCGCCTGTAGTTCGCAGGTCACGCCGATCTCGTCGCAGATGGCATTGGCAATATCGATGTCGAAGCCTTCGAGATCACCGGCCTCGTTGGTTTTGCTGAACGGAGGGTACGCACCCTCGGCGCAGACCTTGAGCGTTTCCGCGCTGGCCGCACCGGCGGTCAGGATGGACGAGGCCGCAAGGGCCAAGATGATACGTTTCATGCTGGGGTCTCCCGTAAATTTGAGCGTTCAGTGGTCACAGCAGACCCGCCCTTTGTCAACGAAATGGCGACGCGATTGCAGGGGCTGATTAGCACTACCTTTTCGTGAGTCGCGTGCGGCAACCACGCGTGCCTTTCGACAATTTGAGACAAATTACAAGAACCTAACTGCGGCATCGCGCGGCTTAAGAGTTTATTAGGAACTGGTCGCGGCGCGGAAGCACCGACCATCGCTCATACCCGAACGCCCCCAAAACCCGGGCTTGTGACGCGCAATACACCGGAGCCGCCGAACATATGGTCTGGATCATCGAGAGGCCACAAAACCTTCACGTTTTCGGTCCGGTCCTTGCGTTGTCCTTAACGAACGCCGGTATCGGGCAACCGATTACCAACCGTAGTAACGATATAATCGAGGAGTAGATCATGACTGCCAAGGCTATGAAATTCACCGCCGCATTCGCCCTCGGATTCGGCTTTCTGGCATCGCCCGCCCTTGCAGAGCGCGCCACGAAACCGGCACAAGTCGTCAGTTTCGAGGGCGGTGAAGTGCTGATCGACGCGAACCGCGACGTCGTCCTTCAGGAAATATCGCCCATCGGCGAGAAGGGACCGGTCCCCGCCTCGAAGCGCGAAACGATCGAGATCGGCGTCTATACCTCCGACGAACTCGCCCCCAGGGCGCTCGTGAACGTGACCAACCGCGAAAAGGTCACGTCGATCAGCATGACCCGCGACGGCTCGCTGAATACCGGTCGACCGGTCAGCGCATCCGAAGGTGCAGTCGAGACAGTCGACCCGACCAACATCATTTCGCTGGAAGCGGAAGATGCGGACAAGGCGCATTCCTTCGGCGACACGGTGGACAGTGGCGATCTCTATTTCGCCCGGAACGGTGAAGTCTATCAATATATCGGCGTTCTCGACGCCGAATGATGCGGTCTTGCCCGCCCCTGCAACGGGGCGGGCTTGTCCTTGCGCCTTAAACCGCGTCGGATCGCAGGCGGAATTTATTGGGGGGATAAACGCCGAGAATCCGCACGTAATCGGTGAAATATCCAAGCTCTTCCAGCGCGCGGGCGACCGGTACATCCTCGGGATGGCCGTCGATATCCGCGATGAACTGCGTCGCGGTGAACGAGCCGCCGAGCATGTAGCTCTCCAGCCGCACCATGTTCACGCCATTGGTCGCGAACCCGCCCAGCGCCTTGTAAAGCGAGGCGGGCAGGTTGCGCACGCGGAAAACGAAGCTGGTAATCGCCGGGGTTCCCGGCTCTGCCTCGACCTTGCGGCGCGAGCAGACCAGAAAACGGGTGGTGTTGTGTGACGCGTCCTCGATGTCGGCGGCCAGTACTTTCAGGCCGTAGACTTCGCCCGCCAGCGTCGAGGCGACGGCGGCCCGGGCGGGGTCGCCGGCCTCCGAAACCGCCCGGGCGGACCCGGCGGTATCCGGCCCGGCAACGGCGCGAATGTCGTTATCCTTCAAAAAGCGGCGCACTTGTCCGAGGGCGACGTTCAGGCTCTCGGCGGATTTCACCCCCGCCAGCGTCGCATCGGGCAAACCAAGCAACTGCATCCGAATCGGCAGGAAGTGCTCGCCGATGACATAAAGCCCCGACTCGGGCAGCAGGTGATGGATGTCCGCCACCCGGCCATAGAGCGAGTTTTCCACCGGCAGCATCGCCAGCCGCGCCTCGCCCCGCCGCACGGTGGCGATGGCTTCTTCGAAGGTCGGACAGGGCAGCGGCACCATATCCGGGAAGACTTCGGAACACGCCTGATGCGAAAACGCGCCTTTTTCGCCCTGAAACGCGATGCGGCGGTCGGCATCGGCGGCTTCGGGGGTGGCGGACGCGGTTTCTTGACGCATATTCTCTCTCGGTTCGAGTGTTGATCGTATTCGCGCGGTTATAGACTTGCGGCGCGGGCCGCGAAACCGCTAATACGACCCAAACAGAGTAAGGCAACAGGGGCGCGCGCCCGACATGACGCGCCCGGTCAAAGGATGATTGATGGACACGTTGGAAATCAGCAAGGTCGTGGGCGTCGGTTGCGCCGCTATGCTCGCTTTCGTGGGCTTCTCCGAGATTTCACACGGCCTCATATCGGTGGATAACCTCGCCGAACCTGCCTACGCCATCGAAGTGGCCGAGGAAGAAGGAGCCGAAGAAGAGGTCGAGGCCGTCTCTGTGGCGACGCTGATGGCCTCCGCCGATGCGGATGCAGGCGCGCGCGGTTTTCGATCTTGTCAGGCTTGCCATAACATTGCCGAGGGCGCAGGGGCCAAACAAGGCCCGAACCTCTGGGGTATCGTGGGCCGCGACATCGCCGCCGCCGACGGTTTCAGCTATTCCAGCGCCCTGGCTGACAAGGACGGCGTTTGGGATTGGGAGGCGCTGAACGGCTTTCTCCTCGATCCGAAGGGTTGGGCACCGGGGACGAAAATGGCCTATAACGGCATCAAGAAAGACGGCGACCGCGCCAACCTGATGGCCTATCTGAACGAACAGAGCGGCGACCCGATTGCGCTGCCCGAAGAATAAGCGCAATCGCCTTGCGTCATTCTACCGCGAAGGGCCGTCCATGGGGCGGCCCTTTTGCGTATCGCCATGCTTTTGCCCTTTCCCGCCGCTGAACTGACGGGGCGTCCCTTAAGCGAAAATAAACCATAGTCGTTGCATCGACAGACAAGGGATGGATAGTACGGCGTAAAAGGGAGATGAGCAGATGATCCTCGATCGGCGACGGGCCACCCAACTGTTGATGGCTGGCGGGGCGGCGAGTGTCGCGCCCTTCGGCGTTCCACGATTTGCCTTTGCCGACGGGCACATGACCCGCTCGCATGGTGAATCCCTTGTCGGATCGCTGGCCTATCCCGCGGATTTTCCTCGATTTGAGTATGTGAACCCCGATGCGCCCAAGGGCGGTACGGCCCGCAATGCGGCCATTGGCGGGTTCGACAGCTTTAACCCCTTTATCGTCAAGGGCGACCCGGCGACCGGGGCGGGGCTGATCTACGACTCGCTGATGACCGCATCGCTGGACGAAAGCTCTGCTGCCTATGGCCTGCTGGCCGAGTGGATCGAGTTCCCGGACGATTATTCATCGGTCGCCTTCAAGCTGCGCGAGGGCGCGCGCTGGCATGACGGCAAGCCGATCACCCCTGCGGATGTGATATTTTCCTTCGAGACCCTGACGAGCAAGGGCGCGCCGTTCTATCGGTTCTATTACGGCAATGTCGAAAAGGCCGAGGATATGGGCGACAATATCGTCCGCTTCAGCTTCGATCAGAAGAATAACCGCGAATTGCCGCACATCATGGGTCAGCTCACCATCCTGCCCGAGCATTACTGGAAAGACCGGGACTTTACCCGCTCCACCCTCGATACGCCCCTCGGGTCCGGTCCCTATCGCATCGGCAAGTTCGAGGCGGGACGCTTTGTCGAATACGAACGGGTCGAGGATTACTGGGGCGCGGACCTGCCGGTAAATATCGGTACGAACAATTTCGGCACAATGCGCTTCGAGTATTTCAAAGACCCCAACGCGGCGTTCGAGGCGTTCAAGGCCGGTCAGCTTGACCTGCGGCTGGAGAACAGCTCGATCAACTGGGCCACGCGCTATGACTTTCCGGCGATGGAACGCGGCGATGTGGTCAAGGCCGAGATCGAAACGGCGGGGCCAAAGGTCTCCCAGACGTTCGTCTTCAATACCCGCCGCGAGAAATTCGCCGATGTCCGCGTACGCGAGGCGCTGGCGCTGGCGTTTGACTTCGAGTGGACCAACAAGGCGATCTTCTTCGGCCAATACGCCCGCCCGACCAGCTATTTTCAGGGCACCGAAGACCTGATGTCGACCGGTGTGCCCGAGGGGCGCGAGCTGGAGATCCTCGAAGAACACCGCGATGCCCTGCCCGCCGACTTGTTCGAGAAACCCTTTGAGATGCCGGTCAGCAACGGCAGTGGCCGCCCGGATCGCCGCATCCTGCGCCGGATGAAAGCCCTGTTCAAGGAAGCCGGGTGGGAGGCGAAGGGCGGCAAGCTGACCAATGCCAGTGGCGACGTGTTGTCGGTCGAGTTCCTTTATGGTTCGTCCCAGCAAGAGCGCGTGATTGCGCCCTATATGAAGAACCTCGAACGCCTCGGCATCGAGACGACCCTGCGCCTGACCGATCCCGCACAGTATGTGCGGCGGCTGGAAGAGTACGATTTCGACATGGTCATTGGCCGCGTCGGCAACTCGTCCTCCCCCGGCAATGAACAGCGGGATTTCTGGAGCACGGAGGTCGCCGACCAACCCGGCGGGCGCAACCTGCCCGGCGTGAAAGACCCGGTGGTCGATGCCCTGATCGAGGGGCTGATCTTCGCCGAGGATCGCGAAGACCTCGCTGCCCATTCCCGAGCGCTGGACCGGGTCCTGCTCTGGGGTCATTACGGGGTGCTGGAACTCTATACCCCGACCGAGCGCGTGGCCTGGTGGCCGGGCAAGGTGGTCAAGCCCGAGGAAACGCCCTCGCATTCCATCGGCTGGCCCACCGTCTGGTGGTCGGCGGAGCCGGAGGCATGAGGATACACGCGGCGCTGACCGCCGCCTTATTCGCGTTTTCCCCCGCCGCCTTTGCGGATGCCGTGCAGACGCCCCACGGGCTGTCGGCCTTTGGCGACCTGAAATACGCGCGGGATTTCGAGCATTTCGACTATGTGAACCCGGATGCGCCAAAGGGCGGGTCCATCGTCACGACCTCGATCCTCGCGGCGCAGACCTATGACAGCCTCAACGGCTATATCCTGAAGGGCGACCCGGCGGACGGGACGACCGATCCGTATAACCTGCTGTTCGATACGCTGATGACCCGCGCCTACGACGAGCCGGACGCGGTCTATGCGCTGGTTGCCGAACATGCCGAGTATATCCCCGGCGGCGACTGGATCATCTTTCAATTGCGCGATGAGGCGGCGTTCTCCGATGGCTCGGCCATTACCGCCGCCGATGTCGCGAACAGTTTCGATCTGTTGAAAACCAAGGGCCACCCCGCCTATCGCCTGTCCTTGCGCGACATCGAAAGCGCCGAGGCGGTGGCCGATAATCGGGTGAAGTATAATTTCGTCGAAGGCGCACCGACCCGCGACCTGCCGATGATCGCCGCGACGCTGCCGATCTTTTCCAAGGCGTATTACGACGCGAATGACTTTGCGGAATCGAGCCTCGACATTCCGCTGTCGTCAGGCCCTTACCGGGTCAAGTCGATGGATCGCCCGCGCTCGATTACCTATGAGCGGCGCGAGGATTATTGGGGCAAGGATTTGCCGGTGAATACCGGGCGCTGGAATTTCGGCGAGATCCGGTTTGAGTATTTCAGCGACCGCGATGCGGCCTTTCAGGGCCTGACCTCGGGTTCGCTTGATCTGCGCGAGGAGTTCTCGTCGAAAATCTGGGGCACGCGCTATAACTTTCCGGCGCTGGAGGACGGGCGCGTCAAGAAGGGCGTCATCCCCGATGAACGTCCGGCGGGCACCCAAGGCTATTGGATCAACACGCGCCTCGAAAAATTCTCCGACCCCCGCGTGCGCGAAGCCATCGCGATGGCCTTCGATTTCGAGTGGTCGAACAAAGCGTTGTTCTACGGCCTTTACCACCGCACCGACAGCTTCTTCGAAAACGCGCCTTTCGAGGCGGCAGGGATGCCGACCGAGGGTGAATTGGCGCTGCTGGAACCCTACCGCGATCAACTGCCCGAAGCGGTGTTCGGCGAAGCCTATGTGCCCCCGGTCACCGACGGATCAGGCCGCAACCGCCGCAATTTGCGCGCGGCCAACAAGCTGCTCGATGCGGCGGGCTGGGACTTGGTCGAAGGCAAACGGATGAAAGACGGCGAGCCACTGACCATTGAGTTTCTCGATCAGGTCGGCGGCGGCTTTGCCCGCATCACCGACCCGTTCATTCAGAACCTTCAGCAAATCGGCATCGACGCCAAGCGCCGCGACGTGGACCTGCCCCAGTATCAGCGCCGTCGCGAGGCGTTTGATTACGATATGATCACGTCGCGCCTGAGCTTTTCGCTGACCCCCGGACCAGAATTGCTGAGCATTTTCACCACTGAATCGGCCTCCGACGAGGGCAGCTCGAACGTGTCGGGCATTGCCGACCCGGTGGTCGATGCCCTGATCGAAAAGGTCATCGGTGCCGACAATCGCGAAGACATGCATACCGCCCTGCGCGCCCTCGACCGCGTCATGCGCACCGGCCATTACTGGGTGCCGCAATGGTCGAAAGGGTCTCATACCCTCGCCTGGTGGGACAAGTTCGGCTTTCCGGAAACCAAGCCGAGCTATTCTCGTGGCGTCGTTGATACTTGGTGGGTGAAGGAATGAGGCAAGTCGTGGCGTCATTGCCTCGCGCAATGCTTCGAGATGGCGCTGCGCGCCTCCTCAGCATGAGGTCATCGCACTATCCTCATCCTGAGAAGCGGCAAAGCCGCGTCTCGACGGATATTTCGAATGCCGGAGGCCGCTGAATGGGTGCCTATATCCTGCGGCGTCTGCTGCTGATTATCCCGACCCTGCTCGGCATCATGGCCATCAGCTTTGCGGTGATTCAATTCGCTCCCGGCGGTCCGGTCGAACAGCAAATCGCACAGCTCAGTGGCCTCGGCGGTAATACTACCGACCGTTTTACCGGCGGCGGTGGCGATGGCGCCTCGGGGGGTGCAAGCAGTGGCGGCGGGGGTGGCGGCAGCCAGTATCGCGGTGCGCAAGGCCTCGACCCGGAATTCATCGCCGAGATGGAGGCGCAGTTCGGCTTTGTCGAACTGGTTTGCGAACCCGGCTATGAGGGGCGGCGCTCGCCCAATGTCGATGAGTGTTCGGTCAAGATCGTCTGCGAGCCGGGCTATACTGGCGAGCCAGACCTCGCCGCCGCCGAATGCAGCAAAGTTTCCGTCCCGGTCTGGAAGCGCTTCGTCACGATGATGGGCAACTATCTGACCTTCGATTTCGGCGAGAGCTATTTCCGCTCGGTCACGGTCATCGACCTGATCCTCGAAAAGCTGCCGGTTTCGATCTCGCTGGGTCTTTGGACCACCCTGATCGCCTATCTGATCTCGATCCCCATGGGCATCCGCAAGGCGGTGAAGGAAGGCTCGACCTTCGACACCGTGACCTCGGCGCTGATTATCGTGGGCTATGCAATCCCGGCGTTTTTGTTCGCGGTCATGCTGCGCGTGCTGTTCGCGGGGGGATCGTATTACCAGATATTCCCGCTTAGGGGCCTGCATTCCGAAGAATACAGCAGCATGGATTTCTTCTGGGAGGGTGCGCTGAGTGGCGGCTGGTGGGGGGACTACCTCTGGCATCTCGTGCTGCCGGTTTCGGCCATGGTCATCGGGGCATTCGCGACCCTGACATTGCTGACCAAGAACTCGTTCCTCGACGAGATCAACAAGCAATACGTTCTGACCGCCCATGCCAAGGGCCTCAGCGAGCGCAAGGTGATGTTCGGCCACGTCTTCCGCAACGCCATGCTGATTATCATCGCGGGCTTTCCGGCGGTGTTTATCAGCGTGTTCTTTGCAGGGTCGCTGCTGATCGAGACGATCTTCAGCCTCGATGGCCTCGGCCTGCTTGGCTATAACGCGATCATCGAGCGCGACTATCCGGTGGTGTTCGGAACGCTGTTCATGTTCTCGCTGCTCGGTCTGGTCGTTGGCATCATCTCGGACCTGATGTACGTGTGGATCGACCCCCGCATCGACTTCGAAAAGCGGGACGCGTGAGGATGGGCTGCGTGTCACAACCAGAAAACGACCTCATCCTGAGGAGGTCGCAAAGCGACCGTCTCGAAGGATCGACGCAAGACGATTACAACGCACCCTTCGAGACGCCTGCTGCGCAGGCTCCTCAGGGTGAGGTGGCGCGGGACGGGAGAACGCATGTTCAGTCTTGATCCGCTCCAGCGTCGTCGTCTTGAGAACTTTCGCGCCAACAAGCGGGCGCGGTGGTCGTTTTGGATATTTACCGTTCTCTTCATCATCTCGCTGCTGGCGCCGCTGGTTGCGAACGATAAGCCGCTGCTGGTGAGCTATAAAGGCGAGTATTTCACGCCCATCACCACCTTTTATCCCGAAACCACCTTTGGCGGGGATTTCGAGACCGAGGCGGATTACACTGATCCGTTCATCGAGGAATTGATCACCGAGGAGGGCGGTTGGACGATCTGGCCGCTGATCCCGTATTCCTACGATACGATCGTTTACGAGGCCCAACCCTCGCCCTCGCCGCCCTCCTCCCGCAACTGGCTAGGGACGGACGATCAGGCGCGGGACGTGACGGCGCGGTTGATCTACGGCTTTCAGATTTCGGTGCTGTTCGGGTTGATCCTTACGCTCATCACCAGCGTTGTCGGCATCGCGGCGGGGGCTGTGCAGGGGTATTTCGGCGGTTGGACCGACCTGATTTTTCAGCGGGTGATCGAGATATGGACGTCGATCCCGGTGCTGTTCATCATCATTATAATCGCCGCGATTATTGAGCCGAGTTTCTGGATTCTGCTCGGCATTCTCGCGTTTTTCTCATGGCCCGCGCTGGTCGGGGTCGTCCGCGCTGAGTTCCTGCGCGCGCGTAACTTCGAGTATGTGCAAGCCGCGCGGGCGCTGGGCGTATCGAATGCCAAGATCATGTTCCGCCATCTGCTGCCCAACGCGATGGTGGCGACGCTGACGATGCTGCCCTTCGTATTGACCGGCGCAATCTCATCACTGGCGGCGCTCGATTTTCTTGGCTTTGGCTTGCCACCGGGGTCGCCCTCGCTCGGCGAGTTAGCCTTGCAGGGGCAGAATAACCTGCAAGCCCCGTGGCTGGGCATTACCGCCTTTATCGTTCTGGCCGTCATGCTGTCGCTGCTGGTCTTTATTTTCGAGGGCGTGCGCGATGCCTTCGATCCGCGGAAGACGTTTAAATGACAGAGACCGCCGTTCCCATCCTCGACATCGCGGACCTGCATGTCGGTTTTCGCAGCAAGGCTGGCGTGAACCCAGCGGTTCGCGGGGTCAATATCCACGTCGCCGAGGGCGAGACCGTCGCGCTGGTGGGCGAGTCCGGGTCGGGCAAGTCGGTCACCGCGCTGTCGGTGCTGCAACTGCTCGCCGGGTCGGCGGAGATGACCGGCTCGGTCCACTATCGCGGGCAACAGATGGTCGGCGCATCGAAGAAAAAGCTGCGCGAGATACGCGGCAATGAGATTTCGATGATCTTTCAGGAGCCGATGACGGCACTGAACCCGCTGCACACGATTGAACGTCAAATCTCTGAAAGCCTGAAACTGCATCGCGGTATCACCGGCGGTGCGGCCCGCGCGCGGGTGCTGGAGTTGATGAATCAAGTCGGCATCCGCGACCCGGAAAGCCGCCTCGGTGCCTATCCGCACCAGCTTTCGGGGGGCCAGCGCCAGCGCGTGATGATCGCAATGGCCCTCGCCAATGGTCCCGAACTGCTGATCGCCGACGAGCCGACCACGGCCCTCGATGTGACGGTACAGGCGCAGATTCTCGAACTGCTCGCTGACCTGAAACGCGAGATGGGGATGGGGATGCTGTTCATCACCCATGACCTCGCCATCGTGCGCAAGATCGCCGACCGGGTTTACGTCATGAAGGACGGCGAGGTGGTCGAAGAAGGCCCGACCTGGAAGCTGTTCGCCGCGCCCGAGCATGAATACACGCGCATGTTGCTTAGCGCCGAGCCGACCGGCCTGCCCCAGCCGATCTCGGACCCCGCCGCCGCGCCGGTGGTCGAGGGCGAGAATGTGCGGGTCTGGTTTCCGATCAAGGAAGGCTTTTTCCGCAAGACCGTCGGCCATGTGAAGGCGGTGCAGGATATTTCCTGTGCCGTGCGCCCCGGCGAGACCCTCGGTGTCGTGGGCGAGTCGGGGTCGGGTAAGACAACCCTCGGCCTCGCGATGGTGCGATTGATCAGTTCCGAAGGGCGGATCGCGTTTCTGGGGCAGGATATTCAACGCCTGAACCAGCGCCGCCTGCGCCCCCTGCGCCGCCATATGCAGGTGGTTTTCCAAGACCCCTACGGCTCGCTGTCACCGCGCATGTCGGTAGAGCAGATCATTGGCGAGGGGCTGGATGTCCACGGCATCGGCTCGGCGGATCGCAGCCGCCGCGAGGTTATCGGCGATGCGCTGATCGAGGTCGGGCTGGAACCCGAGATGATGGATCGCTATCCGCACGAATTTTCCGGCGGCCAGCGCCAGCGTATTTCCATCGCCCGCGCCATGGCCCTGAAACCACAGCTGGTGGTGCTGGACGAGCCGACCTCGGCGCTGGATATGTCGGTGCAATCGCAGATCGTCGATCTGCTGCGCGGGCTGCAGGAACGCTATAACCTCGCCTATATCTTCATCAGCCATGATCTGAAGGTTGTGCGCGCGCTGTCGCACCGGGTTTTGGTGATGCGCAGTGGCGTGATCGTCGAGGAAGGCGAGGGAGAGGCGGTGTTCGAGAACCCGCAGACCGAGTACGCCCGCGCGCTCATGGCCGCCGCCTTCCGCATTGAGGCCGAAGGCGATGAAAATGTGGTCGCGAGCTGAAGAAGCCTGCTTCGCTCAGGAAGCAGCGCCGGTCAGCGCCTGAAACAAGGCGCTTTGCGGGAAGACCCAGATCGACCCGACGGCAATCGCGACACCGTAGGGCGCGATCAGCTTTTCTGCCGCCGCCAAGCGCGCCATGGGCGGAAACACCGATGACAGTTGCGGGACATAGCGCGCCACCATCCGCGCGCCGATAATCCCGATCGACAGAGCGCCGCCGAACAAAGCGATGTAGATCAAGGCCGTGCCGAACAAGGGCCAGCCGAGCCACAGCGCCCCTGCCGCGAGCAATTTCGAATCCCCTGCCCCGCAAACACGAAACGCAAAGAGCGCAATACCCACGGCCAGCATCCCGAGACCGGTCAGCACGTGGTTCAGCAGCACATCGAATCCAAGGCCGGAAACCGCGAAACAGACGAAAAATCCCGCGATTAGCGCCAGCGAAACACTGTTCGGGATAATGAATTTGCGAATATCGGAAACCGCCGCCGCCAACATGCAGAGCGGAAAAACATAGAGAGGAAGCGAAAGCAGCATTTCCTGACCTCGATCTGATGACGAACCGGGCCCCACTATGGTCCGGTTTTGATTGACGTATCCCTTACAAGATAACGCCGTGGGGATAATTCGAGCCGCTGGATGCAGGCGCAAGACGGGGTCTGATCGCATCAGCCCTGCGGCAGCAGGCAAATAAAAAGGCCGCGACCTTTCGGTCACGGCCCTTCATAGCGAAGGAAACAAGCGGCGCGCAACGCGCCGCCCATCCTTTAAATCGCTTACTGGTTAGCAGTACCCAGCTCGGTCGCGACGCGGTTGTAGGTGGTGTCGAGCTGACCCTGAACCGACGTGATTGCGGTGATGATGGCGACGCTGAGCAGAGCGGCAATCAGGCCGTACTCGATAGCCGTTGCACCGGATTCGTCATTGGCGAAGGATTTGAAAAGGTTGCGCATGGTGTCTCTCCGTTTTGCTTGTATCTCCTGGCTGTCTCGCCGGGATGAGCAGAGATTACCCGCCAGCATTTAACAAAAGGCTATATTCTATCACTAACAAAACATTTTTAGTCGAATATCAAACTTTTACTTTGAACGACACTGATTAATACTTCATTTACTCTCAACGAGCCGCGGCGGAAAGACGATGCGTGCGTTGGTTCCCTCGCGTTTTTTTGATACGAGGTCGAAATGCCCGCCATTCGCCTCGATAAACCCCTTCGCGAGGGGCAGGCCCATACCGGCACCGCCGAACTTGCGGCTGCTGTGACGTCCTTGGGCATAGGGTTGCAGGGCGCGGTCGCGCTCTTCGTCGGTCATCCCGTCGCCATTGTCGGTGACGTCGATGCGCAGGGCGCCGGACCCGTGCATCCCCGCCGAGATCCGCACGGAATCGGTGGTGAACTTTACGGCATTGCCGACCAGATTGGTCAGGGCCTGGCGCAAGGTATGGGCATCGGCGATGAGGGTCGGCATGTCTTCGTCGATTGCAAGCGCCATCGTGACATCGCGGGCCCGCGCCGCGCCGTCGATCTCGCGCGTCACCCGCCGGATCAGGTTGGCGAGGTTTACGGGGCCGGGTTCCAGCGACAAGGCCCCGGCCTCGATCCGGCGCAGGTCGAGCATGTCCTGCACCAGTTTGGCCATGTACTGGCCGCTATCATGGATGTCCTTGAGGTATTCGCGATAGGTCTCGGAGCGGATCGCGTCGGCATCATCCAACATGATCTGGGTGAAGCCGATAATCGCGTTGAGGGGCGTGCGCAATTCGTGGCTGGCGCGGGCAATCGCTTCGGAGCGCGCGGCACCCTTGCTGCCATCGCCGTTGTTGGTGCTGATTTCCGAGAAGACCAGCGTCCGTCGACCGCCGCGTTCGATGATCGGTGGACCCAGCACGACGCGCAGGGGAGCGACCGGGCTTTTGCTGTTTCTGGGGCGCTCGATCTTTAGGGTCTGATCGGCGTCGGTCGTCGCCTTGAGGGCCGTTTGGAAAGCGGTGGCTGCGACATCGTCCAGCACGCGCTCGAACGGCTCGCCGGTCATCTGTGCGCCGGTCGACCCCAGCAGGGCCGCGCCCACATTCGTAATCGTCTCGACCGTGCCATCCCGGCGCAGCGTGGCGATGCCGATGCCGAGGTTTTCCATGGCGCGGTCGCGTTCCTGCACGGACTGGCGCAGCAAAAGGGCGACTTTTCGCTCTTCGGTCACATCGGTGAGGGTCGCCGCCCAGGCCGCGAGACCGTTCCACGTGCTGGCGCGCATTTCGACCCGAAGCCAGCGTTCAGCACCCTGCCCGTTCGATGTGCCGAGGCGCAGGTCGACTCGCTCGGCCTTTCCGCTGCGGATGCTGGCCATGGCCTTTAGAATTGCGGGGCGTTTTGCGGGGAACAGCGTGCCGACACTGCCGTCCGTCTCCGGTCCGGGGTGGAACAGCAGGTGTCGGGCGGTGTCTCCGATGAACAGGGTTTTGAGCGAGTCGTCAAAAATCAGCCCGGCAGTATCGACCGACACGGGCAGTGCAGCAGGCTGGAGCGCGATAGGTGCCTTCGCCTGCGCTTGCGCCGCCGCGCCCATCGGCACTGGCACCGGTGCAGCCTTCGCCGGGGCCGCGCGGTCGGCGATATCGGTGAAAAAGACGATGGCGGTCAGGCCCCCCGAAACCGGGTCATGCATCCGGCGCATGGTGACGCGGTGGCGGCGCTCTCCGACCCGGGTCAGGAGATCGACGGCCTGACTATGCGCGCCGTTGACCAACAGCGCGCGCATCGCCGTCTTCGCTTCGGCACGATCCGCGTAGCGCTGTACCAGGGTTTCCAGGTCCGGCCCGAAGATCGTTTCGGCGGCGGCATTCTGCATCAGCAGTGCGCCATCCTCGGCGAAAAGAGACATCGGCATCGGGCTGCGTTCGATGATTTCGCGCAGGCGGTCCACTTCCGCCGCGTCGCCAAGCGGTGCCCGAACCGCCTCGACCTTGAGGCCCAGACGTCCGTCGGACAGGTCGATGCGGGAGGCACGGCAATCGACCCGCACCGGCGCACCCGAGGGCGCAAGGACCATGCGCGCCTTGACCCGCCCGCTTTTGCGGCTGAGGACGGCGTGCATGAGGTCGGCGAAATCGCGGACTGCCTCGTCCGCATCGGAAAAGTCACGGTCGATCAGTTCATCAAGACTACGTTCGCCCCAAAAGAGAATACCGGCCTCGTTGGCGGTAACGATGCGCTGACGCTCGACATCCCAGACCCAGGTCGCGACGCTTTCCGCCGCTGAGGCATCAGTTTTGTCGTTTTCGGTCATCGAGCGCGCCCCAGACTGGGAATTATACCTAACGCTCAAGGGGTGTGCATCATCCGCGCCAAGGGGGCGAGCAAATGGTTAACGATGCAGGAAAACAAACCGGGAATTCGACGCGGCGAGACAGAAGCGCAACAAAAACAACGTACTCGGACTATTGCTTCATCGGATCAGGAGCGGCGGGATTTCTTACCCTGTTTGCGAGCAAGAGCCGCCGCTGCACGCAGCTCTTCGGCAATCTCATCGGCCTCATCAGGCTCAAAATCCATCGGTATTTCGAGACTGTCGGTCGCAACAAAAATACGCACGGCTCCGCCGGTCGTGGGACCGATCTGCAAATCCGCAGAAATATTGCTTTCGCTGTTGATGCCCATGGCTGAGACCCCGATTTGCGGACGAAGCCGGGTGATAGACCTTTCCGTTGCCTAAGCGCAAGGGGCGGGCTTGCAATCCGGTCGGCGTGGCGCTAATTGAAACGTCGTGCCGCCTTAGCTCAGTTGGTTAGAGCACTGGTTTGTGGAACCAGGGGTCCCCCGTTCAAGCCGGGGAGGCGGTACCATTTTCCCCTCTCAATGCAGCACGGCAATCGCTCGAGACGGTTCACCGTGGCAATATCCTTCGAGATAGCCCTTCGGTCTTCCTCGGGATGAAATCACATCAGGAACTTTACCCTGAGGAGCCAGCGTCTCGAAGGGTGCTTGTGTCGGCCTCGTTCATCTCACGCGATTGAAGTGCTCAATGCAGACCGGTCAGGATCAGTCGATCTCGCGTGCTTCGTCCTGAAGCATGATCGGAATACCGTCGCGGATCGGGAAGGCGAGCTTTGCCCGGTCGCTGATCAATTCCTGCGCTTCGCGGTCGTATCGCAGGGTTCCCCGCGAGACCGGGCAGACCAGCGCCTCGAGCAGTTTGGGATCGACGGACCGGGGCTGCGCACCCGCACCGTCGGTCATATCGGTGTCGCTCGTGTCAGGATCGCTCATATCGGGGTCGCTCATTGCAGGGTTCCTTCCGGTTCGTCCCCCGCCGCATCAATCTCCAGCAAGGCCGCGAGCGTATTGCGCCGCGCGCGCAGGTCTTCTGCCTCCAGCAACGCCTGCTTCTCGCTCTCGGAAAACGGGCACATCATGCTGAGCGCGTTGACGATGGTTTCTTCTTCGGCCTGTTTCAGCGCATCCCAGTCGGTATCGAGGTTCTTGGCCTGAAAATACCGGTTCACGAGG
>CALGNO010000214.1 GCA_937958625.1 uncultured Neomegalonema sp. | reverse complement strand
TCGACCGGGATCGTCGTGCCGCCGGATTTCAGCGCGACCAGCATCTCGACCTCGTGATGCACGTCGGAGGATTTGACCGGATACGGAAACTGCCCGGTAAAATCGAGATTGTCGGGGTTTTTCTGAAAGAAAAACGGCGGCTCGCGATCGGGGTCGCCGCCCATCTCGATCGTGTGCGCGGCATAGTTACGACCGATGCAATAGACGCGGCGAACGGGAAAGGTCTGGTCCGAACCGTCAATCGGAATCTCCGGGACCGGCGGTGTGTGAATCACATGGTTGGACACGGGTGTCTCCTCGATCTCTTGGGCGCGGCATACCCTGCCCCGCGACGATGCAGGGCCGCAGTGTGCGTTTCTTGAACGATCCTGAGACAAAAATCACGGATCAAGACCTGACAGCGACGGTGAGAGCCTTTAAAGCACGTTCAGCACGAACGGCAATATCAGGATGAAGGGCAACTTCCATGTCAAACGATACCGCAGCGGCGCAGGACGCCGACATCATCTATACGGTTACGGATGAAGCCCCGCAGCTTGCCTCCGCATCGCTGTTGCCGATCATTCGCCGCTTTACCTCGGAAGTCGGCCTCAGCGTGGCCGAGCGCGATATTTCGCTGGCCGGGCGCATCCTCGCCGCGTTTTCCGACAAGACCGACGACCTCGCGGTGCTGGGCGATCTGGTGACGCGGCCCGAAGCCAATGTGATCAAGCTGCCGAATATCTCCGCCTCAGTGCCGCAACTGACCGCCGCGATCCGCGAGTTGCAGGCGCAGGGCTTTGACCTGCCCGATTATCCCGAAAGCCCCGCCACCGACGCGGAAAAGGCCGCCCGCGCGAAATACGATGCGATCAAGGGCTCCGCCGTAAACCCCGTGCTGCGCGAGGGCAATTCCGACCGCCGCGCCCCCGCCGCCGTCAAAGCCTATGCCAAGGACAATCCCCACTCGATGGGGGCCTGGTCGGCGGACAGCAAGACCCGCGTCATGACCATGAGCGGCGGCGATTTCCACGCCAATGAGCGCTCCGTCACCCTGACCGCTGACCAAGCCGATGGTCCCGTGCGGATCGAGCATAGGGGCGCGGATGGCACCACGACGACCATGGCCGAGGGGCTGACCTATCCCGAGGCCACGATCCTTGATGCGACCTTTATGTCGAAAGCCGCGCTGACCGATTTTCTGCACAAGGCAATCGAAACCACAGCCGAGGACGGCACGCTGTTCTCGCTGCACATGAAGGCCACGATGATGAAGGTCTCGGACCCGATCATCTTCGGCCATGCCGTGCGCGCCTATCTTGCGCCGGTGTTCGAACAGTACGGCGATGCCATGGCGGCGGCGGGGGTCAACCCGAACTCCGGTATCGGCAGCCTGCGCGAGACCGTGACGGGCATGGATAACGGGGCGGAGATCCATGCGGCCATCGACGCGACGATGGCCGAGCGCCCGCCGATGTACATGGTCAATTCCGACAAGGGCATCACCAACCTGCATGTCCCCTCGGACGTGATCATCGACGCCTCGATGCCCGCCCTGCTGCGAGCGGGCGGCAAGGGCTGGGGGCCGGATGGCGCCGAGGCGGACACGAACTGCGTGATTCCCGACAGCTCTTACGCGGGCGTCTATGCCGAGGCAGTCGCGTTCTTCAAACAGAACGGCGCGCTGGACCCGACGACGGCGGGCACGGTGCAGAATGTCGGCCTGATGGCGAAGAAAGCCGAGGAATACGGCTCTCACCCCACGACGTTCGAAATAGCGGCCCCCGGCACGATGCAAGTCGTGACGGCCTCGGGCGAGGTGCTGCTATCCCACGAGGTCGAGGCGGGCGACATCTGGCGTATGGCCTCCACCCGTGCCGAAGCCATCGAGAACTGGCTGCATCTGGCGCTGGACCGGCAGGCGAAGACCGGCTTTGAGACGGTGTTCTGGCTCAACGAAGACCGCGCCCATGATGCCGAAATTCTCAAGATGATCCGGCCCATGCTCGACGCCGCCGGGGCGACCGGCACTGTGAAGGTGATGACGCCGCCCGAGGCCAGCCGCCATGCCTTTGAGGCGATTACCCGGGGCGAAAACGTCATCTCGGTCACCGGTAATGTGCTGCGCGATTATCTGACGGACCTTTATCCGATTCTCGAAGTCGGCACGTCGGCCAAGATGCTGTCGGTCGTGAAGCTGATGAATGGCGGCGGCTTGTTCGAGACCGGCGCGGGGGGGTCCGCGCCGAAGCACGTGCAGCAATTGGTGGAAGAGAACCACTTGCGCTGGGACAGCCTCGGCGAGTTCTGCGCACTGGCCGAAAGCCTGCGTTTTGCCGGGGATGCCCGCGATGACGATGCGATCCGTGTGATGGGTGATGCGGCGGACAGCGCGATCACGCGGCTGCTCTCCGAGGGGCGCAGTCCGGGGCGCAAGGTGGGTCAGGACGACAACCGCGACAGTCATTTCCACTTCGCGCTCTACTGGGCAGAGGCGCTGGCGGCGCAATCCGACAATGCTGCTCTGGCGGCGAAATTCGCGCCCGTGGCGACGGCCTTGCGCGACGGATACGACACCATCCGCGCCGAGCTGTCAGAGGGCCGAGGAAAGCCTGTCGATCTGGGAGGGTACTTCCGGACGGACCCGGCCAAGGTACAGTCGGTATTCCGCCCGTCGGCGACGCTTAACGCGATTATGGAAACAGCCTGACGCTGCGATAGAATGGCGAGCCAGACAGGCTCGCCATGAGCATGAAAACTGACGCTTTATGCGCCATTTTACACCCGCGCCGCTTTATCTGTTGTTCTGGTTCCGCCGGTTGCCATACTGGTTCGGAATCGTGAACTTGCGTGGGTCGATGTAGTTACCGCGCTGAACATTGCGCAGTGAAATGGTGCTGGAGCGACCCTGGGCATCGGTAATGACCCATTTCAGCAATTGCACCGGCGTCGTCGAAAACACCATTGTAATCGAGCCTTCGCCCGGATTATTCGGGTCGATGGCCTTGGCATTCACGATGCCCGGCGCGCGCTGGATCGACTGGATCGACCCGCTGGCGGCCAGATCGATATCGTCATCCAGCAGCAGATAGAGCGGCGTGCTGGACAGCGGCACCTGATTGAGCGTTTTCGCCTGACGGTTCAGTACCCCGGCCCATGTGCCATCGGCAATCACTGTGGTGGGATAAGGATCGAGATACTCGAACCGCAACCGGCCCGGACGCCGAATGAAGAACTCGCCCTCGGCAATCCGCCCGTCCGGCGATTGTTGGGTGAACGTGCCCTGCATCGTCGTGATGGTATTCAGATACCGGCTGAGCGCATTGACGACGGCGGGGTCATACCCCTGGGCCAACGCAGCCCCCGGCACGGCCAGCGATGCCATTGCGGCGGCGATGAAAGAGCGGCGATCCATAAGTCTTTTCCTCGTTCGATCCCTGCCCATGATAGGGCCGGAAAAGCAGTTCAGTTCCATCCTTCAACGTCCCAAACGGATATTTCCGTCGAAACCCGATCAAACCGCTTATATTACCGGGGTTCCGATCCGTTCAGAAAAAGTATTCTAGCGCCCGAATAGGGCGGAAAACAGGTGCCCTGAAAGACCCATTCCGCGTTCATCGCTCGCCGATCAGAATTTCGCGCTTTCCGGCGTTGTTGGCGGGGGTGACGACGCCCTGCTCTTCCATTTGTTCGATCAGGCGCGCGGCCTTGTTATAACCGATTTGCAGGCGGCGCTGGATGTAGCTGATGGTGGCGCGCTGGTCCTTGGCGACGATGGCGACGGCCTGATCGTAGAGCGCATCTTCCCCGCCGCTGCCGCCCGAGGGCGCGAGGCCGAGGATCTGGTCGATGTCGTCGCGGCCCCCCTCCAGCTCTTCGAATTCAACCTGATCCGACGCCTCACCGCCCATGGCGCGCAGCTCGTCGGCGACCTGTCGCACCTCCTCGTCGGACACGAAGGGGCCGTGAACGCGCATGGAGCGCTTGCCCGCCGACTGGAACAGCATATCGCCCATGCCAAGCAGTTGCTCGGCCCCCATCTCGTTGAGGATTGTGCGGCTGTCGATGGCCGAGGTGACCTGAAACGACATGCGGGTCGGAAAGTTGGCCTTGATCGCGCCGGTGATGATGTCGGTAGAGGGGCGCTGGGTCGCCATGACGATATGGATACCCGAGGCCCGCGCCATCTGGGCGAGGCGCATGATACAGGCCTCGACTTCCTTGCCCGCCGTCATCATCAGGTCGGCCATCTCGTCGACGATCACGACGATGAAGGGCAGTTTCTCCGGCTGAAAATCGACGATGATCGGGTCGCCGACCTCGTTCATGCCATTGCGGTGCAGGGTCTCGTTCGCCGCAATCGCCTCGTCCATGCGGGCGTTATACCCCGCGAGGTTGCGCACGTTCATATCGGCCATCTTGCGATAGCGGTCCTCCATCTCGCGCACGACCCATTTCAGGGCCATGACGGCTTTCTTGGGGTCCGTAACCACGGGCGAGAGCAAGTGCGGGATGCCGTCATAAACGCTGAGTTCCAGCATCTTGGGATCAATCATGATCATTCGGCATTCGGAGGGCGGATGTTTATACAGCAGCGACAGGATCATCGCATTGATGCCGACCGATTTACCCGACCCGGTGGTTCCGGCAACCAGCAGGTGAGGCATCTTCGCCAGCGACGCGATGCGGATGGTGCCGTCGATGGCCTTGCCCAGCGCCACGGGCAGCGGGTCGGGATGGCTTAGCAGCGGCTCCATGATTTCCTTGAGGAAGATCGTCTCGCGGCGGGCATTGGGCAGCTCGATCCCGATGACGGAACGTTCCTTGACCGGGGCCACCCGCACCGCCTGTGCGCCGAGATTGAGGGCAATGTCTTCGGCGAGGCTGACAACACGGGAGACCTTGACCCCCGGTGCAGGCTCGAATTCGTGCAGGGTGATGACCGGGCCTTGGCTGACGCCCTTCATGACGCCCTTGACGCCGAAATCGTTGAGAACACGCAGCAGGCGCTCGCTCTCGTCCTGCAATTCTTCCGGGCTCATCGGGTGGCTCGGGCGTTTCGGCACGCTGAGAAGATTGAGGTCCGGGGCCATGACCTGCGAGCCGGAGCGGGTGCTGGCGGGCTTGGGCTTCTTTTTCGATTTCGGCGCAGCCTGTTTGGCGGCGGGTGTCACCGCTTCCTTGAGCTTTGTCGCCGGGGATTTGCGCGCCCGCAAGCTGTCGCTGCGCCCGTCGGCATCGACCCGGTCTCCGCTGAGCGTCATGGGCCGTTCGGGCACCACGGTGCGGGTTCGCAGGCGCTTGGTCAGGTCGCTGGTCCGGCTGAGTACACTGCCTGCCAGCGCCTTGCGCCGTTCCCGCGAGACGGTGCTGCGGACCTTCGCGGCGCTCTGTCGGCCCATGGAACGCGCCTCGTAGCGGGTCGTGCCGGTGGCAACCGCAAAGCCGAACAGCGCGGCTAGTGCCATCAACAGGCCGGGGATTTGGTACGGAGCCTCGAAACCCAGCCCGTCAAACGCGCGCGCGAAGGGCAGGATCAAACGGTCGCCGATAAAGCCGCCAAAGCCGGTGCCAATCGCCATGCGCCCCGGAATCGCCGAGAAAAACGCCGTCGCCGCCAGCAGGCCCAGCAGGCTGGCGGGCACCAGACGCAGCAGGGATAGCACCCGGCGTGACAGCATACCGCTCCACAGCCGCCAGCACCAGATCGCCAGCGCCAGCGGGATCAGATACGCGGCATTGCCAAGGGCATAGAACAGGGCCGAGGACAGGTTGGCCCCGAACGCACCGAGCCAGTTACTCGTGCCATCACTCGTCGCATTCCAGAAATTCGCATCACGCACCGAATGGCTGAACAAGGACGCCCAGACGACAAGTGCCAGCGTGCCCAGACCCACGGCAAGGGGACGCGGAGTCAGCGCCGCCGCCAACAGGCGCGAGGACCGGGTGTCTTCGGGGGTCTCGGTCGTGGTCGTCATGGGGTTTGTCCCTCTTGTTCCTTGAGCAGTCGAGCGATGGCCTCCAGCCCCGGTCTGATCACCTCGGGCGTCTCGACCAAGGCCGCACGCATGAACCGCGCGCCCGGATTTTCGCCGCCGATAAAGCGCGGATCACCGCGACCGAGATAGGCACCGGGCAAGCACTTCACCCCGCTTTCGCGCCAGAGGTGCACGGTCCCCGCCTCGCCGTCTCCGACATCGAGCCACAGGAAAAACCCCGCCTCCGGCGCGTGATAGCCGGGCAGCCCGCCGAGGATTTCATCGGCCAGCGCGTATTTCTCGCGATAGAGGCGACGGTTTTCGATGACGTGATCCTCGTCGCGCCACAACGCCTCTGCGGCGTGCAGGGCCGGGATCGGATTGGGAGAACCGGAATAGGCACGCAGGCGCTTGATCGCGCCAATGGCCTCACGCCCCCCCGCCACGAAGGCAGACCGCAACCCGGCGGCGTTCGAGCGTTTTGACAGGGTATTGAAGACCAGCACCCGCTCGGGATCGGCGGCACCGGCGGCCACCGCCTGTAACGCACCGGCGGGCGGGTCGCCGCGATAGACCTCGGAATACGGCTCGTCGAAGGCAACCGTAAACCCGTGCGTTTCGGCCAGCGCCATGACCTGTGACAGCGCATCGAGGCTCGCCACCGCGCCCTGCGGATTGGTCGGCGAGCAGTAATAGGCAAAGGTCGTGCGGCGCAGGATATCCTGCGGCACCGTCGAGAAATCGGGCAGCCAGCCGCTCGCCTCGGTCGCGGGCACGCAGACCGGCTCGGCCCCTATCGCCAGCGCCGCCGCCGCGTAGACCTGATAGAACGGATTTGGCAACAGAAACGCGGCCCGCTCGCCGTTCTTCTCGCCGCTGGCCAGCGCCAGCGCGGCGCTGAACAGCCCTTCTCGCGAGCCATTCAGGGGCAGAATTTGCGCATCCGGGTCCAGCGCGCCCTCGGCTAGCCCATAACGCCGGATCAGCCACGCGCCCACCGCCTCGCGCCAACCCGGCGTGCCGTCGATGGGGGGGTACTTATTGTAAAGATGCGCATGACGCGCCAGCGTTTCTGCCAACAATTCCGGCAGCGGATGGCGCGGTTCGCCGATGGACATGGCAATTTCCGGCCCGCCCGGTTCGTGCGGCGCCAGCAAGGCCCGAAGACGCGGAAACGCGTATTCAGGCAGATCGGAAAATCTGCGTGTCGTCATCGATAAAACTGCCTCGAATGCCGGTCTTATGCCGAGCCTTGGGCAAAGCGTACCCCGTAAAGGGGCCACCCGTCCAGAGGCCGCGTCAAGAAAGTGTTAAGGTTAAGGGGTGGTTAACAGGAAATGCTCAGGGGATATGTTGCCGGGTTTCTTGCACGCTCGGAACACCGCTCGCCCGATCGCGTTGACCGGGCGAGGAGGAGACAATGACTCAAGCCACCAGCATCGACGCCCGCACCGAGAAAGCCGCCGATGGCGGTTTTTTGCAGGATCATCATCTTGAGCGGTACGAACGCTGGCTTGATAACAAATTCAAGGTGCCGGGGATCGACTATCATATCGGCCTTGACGGCATTATCGGGCTTATCCCCGGCATTGGTGACGCGCTGACGAGCGGTGTCTCCGCCCTCTTTGTCCTCGACGGCTGGAAAAGCGGCATCCGCAAGCGTGCGCTGGCAAGGATGGTCGGCAATATCGGCATAGATGCGGTGATTGGCACGATCCCGCTGGTCGGCGACCTGTTCGACTTCGCCTTCAAGTCCAACGTCAAGAACCTGCGTATTCTGCGCGAGGAACGAGAACGGCTGGCGGCGCGCGAAACCGCTCTCCCTTGAGACAGGCGCGCCATCGCGGTAGGATACGCCCACGATGCAGACAGACGAGATCATAGCAACCCTGCGCGCCCATCGCGAAACCATTGAAAGTCTGGGCGTGCGCCACCTCGCCCTGTTCGGCTCTCAGGCCCGGGGCGATGCGACCGAGGCGTCGGATGTCGATATTGCCATCGAGATGGACCCGGAAAAGCGCTTGGAGGGTCTTTCTTATTTTGGACAGCTCCAAGACGTGGAAGATTTGATCGGAACTGTCCTCGAACGTCCGGTCGATCTGTCGGATGAAGAGATGCTTCGTGTCCGTGTGAAGCAAAATTATCTGAAGGATCGCATCGTTGCATTCTGACAAGGTCAAAGGCCTGCTTGTCGATATTTCGGATAATATCGCGAGCATCGAGACCTATACACGCAACATGAACCTCGCTGATTTTTGCGCGAATCCGCTCGTGAACGATGCCGTCGAGCGGTGGTTTCAAAGGTTGACCGAGGCCTCCATTCAGCTTGGACCAACGGGCGATGACCTGCTGCCAATGCACGATCGCCGTGCGATCCGTAAGTTTGGCAATCTGTTGCGACACAATTACCGATCTATCCGGCCCGAGAGGCTTTGGGAGTTCATGGAAAACGATCTGCCAGCTTTGAAGCACGATACGATCACTGCACTGGCCATATTCCCCGACCCGGATGAACGCGACGATTGAGCCCTTGGCATCCGCCGCGCTGCGCCTATCCTCTCTGCCATGAAAACAGATACCGATATTGCGATCATCGGCGGCGGGTTGAACGGAACGGCGCTGGCGCTGGCGCTGGGGTCGACGGGGCTTTCCGTCACGATCTTCGATGCTTCGCCGCAAGATACCCGCAGTGACGATGCCTTTGACGGGCGGGCCACGGCGATCGCGGCGGGATCGCGCAACATGTTGCGCGCGCTTGGCGTTTGGGACCGGCTGAGCGACGACGCCCAACCGATCCACGATATCCTCGTGACCGATGGCCGGGTTTCGCAGGGCGCGGGCACGTCGTTCCTGCATTTCGATCATCGCGAGGTCGGCGACGAACCCTTCGGCAATCTGGTCGAGAACCGGCACATCCGCCGCGCGCTCTTCGACGCCGTCGCCGATGCCCCGACCGTCGAGCATCGCCACCCTGTGCGGGTTAAGCGACTGGAACGCGATACGGCGCGGGCCACCCTGCACCTTGAGGACGGCACGGCCAGTGCACGGCTGGCCGTCGCGTGCGACGGGCGCAGTTCTCCGACGGCGCGGGCGGCGGGTATTCGTTATGCCGGGTGGGACTATCCGCAAGCCGGGGTCGTCTGCACCGTCGAACACGCGCGGCCCCATGAGGGCGTCGCCCATGAGTATTTTCTGCCCTCCGGACCGTTCGCGATCCTGCCCCTGACCGGCAATCGCTCGTCCCTCGTCTGGACCGAGAAAAAGGCCCTCGCCGCCGCCGCGATGGCGCTGGACGATGCGGCGTTCGAGGCCGAGATTGCCCGCCGCTTCGGGCGGTTTCTCGGCCCGGTATCCGTGACCGGCCCGCGCTGGACCTATCCGCTGTCGCTGTCGCTCGCCTATGATTATTGCGCCCCGCGTCTGGCGCTGGTCGGTGACGCTGCCCATGCCGTGCACCCCATCGCCGGACAGGGCCTGAACCTCGGCTTCAAGGACGCCGCTGCCCTCACCCAAGTCATCGCCGAGGCCGCGCGCCGGGGTGAAGACATCGGCGCGGTCGAGGTTCTGCAACGCTACGAACGCTGGCGACGGTTCGATAACACAGCCATGGGCCTCGGCATGGATGCGATCAACCGCTTGTTCTCGAATGACTTAACCCCCGTGCGCGCCTTGCGCGGGTTGGGACTGGGGCTCGTCAACCGCATGGGGCCAGCGCGCCGGTTCTTTATGCGGCAAGCGGCTGGCCTGTCTGGCGAGATGCCGAAGCTGTTGCAGGGCAAAGCCGTTTGACTCCCCGGCGCGGCGACACAACGTCACGTCCTTGCGCAGTGACGGGAGGCGACGCCGCCAATGACACAGGTTCCATCCTTTCGACAGGCAGCGGATAGCGCGACCGGGGCGGCCCAACCCGCCACGCCGCCCCCCGAAACCGCCGAGGAGGTGGTGGAGGACGTCGTCTCTCGCGTCGAACCGATACTCGATTTCCTGCGCGATGCCTGGACACATCTGGCCGAGGTCTATCTGTCCTTCGATGGCCTGTTGCGCGTGGCCATCGTCATCGGCACCGGCGTTCTCGCCTATTTTCTCTCGCGTCCCGGCAAGGCCCTGATCCGCAATGTCTGGCCCGGCGAATCGATAGAGAGCAAGCGCGGGGTCAAGGTCGTCACCCGGCTGATCTTTCCGATCCTGTGGAGCGTGCTGCTGTGGATCGCCACCGCCATCCTGAGCGCGCTGGGCGAGCCGAGCGATATTCTGCGCACCGTTGCCAGCCTCGTAAATGCCTGGGTTGTCATCCGGCTGTTCTCCAGTTTCGTGCGCAATCCGGTCTTGTCACGGACATTCGCCGCCTTTGCCTGGGTAGTCGCGGCGCTGAATATCCTCAAACTGCTGAACCCGACAATCGCCCTGCTGGACCGACTGGCGATCACGATGGGGGACACGCGGCTGTCGCTCTATATGGTCATCAAGGGCGGTGTCATCGCCCTTGCCCTACTCTGGGGCGCGAACCTGATCACCAGTTTTATTCAAGGGCGGCTGGAGAAATCCAAATCGCTCAACCCGTCTATGCAAACGCTGGTGGGGCAAGGCGTGCGGCTGGCGCTGTTGTTTCTGGCGCTGATCCTGGCGCTGAATGTCATCGGCATCGACTTGACGGCGCTGGCGGTATTTTCGGGCGCGATTGGTATCGGTATCGGCTTCGGGTTGCAGGCGATTTTCCAGAACCTGATGGCCGGGATCATCTTGCTGGCCGAAGGCAGCGTGAAGGTTGGCGATTTCGTCGATCTCGATAACGGCCTGCGCGGTACGGTAAAGGCGATCAATATCCGCTCTACCCGCGTAACCACGAACGACAATGTCGATATTCTCGTGCCGAACGCGGATTTCATCAACAACCGCGTCACCAACTGGACCCTGCGAGACGGCCACCGGCGGATGCGCATCCCGTTCGGCGTCGCCTATGGCACCGACAAGGACTTGGTGGTCAAGGCGGCGCTGGAGGCAGCAAAGTCCGTCGATACCCACGAACTGAAGGGCGTCTATGCCCGCCCCGCCGAGGTCTGGCTGGTGAATTTCGGGGCCAGCAGCCTCGATTTCGAACTGGTCCTCTGGCTCAGCCCCGCCTCGGCCAAGCGACCGGCGAAGGTGACGGCGGATTATAACTGGGCGCTGGAAACGGCGCTGACCAAGTACGGCATCGAAATCCCCTTCCC
>CALGNO010000213.1 GCA_937958625.1 uncultured Neomegalonema sp. | reverse complement strand
ATACCGTCGCGCAGGGATGACACCCAGGGAGAGAAAGAATGAGAAGTTCGACCACCGCTCTTATGGCCGGCGTCATGGCCGCCCTGCCCTTTGCGGCACTTGCCGATAGCGAAGACCCCATTGTTATTCCGATTCACAACTGGTCGTCGCAGATCGTGATGTCCAACGTCGTCGGGCAGATGCTCGAAACGATGGGCAACAATGTCGAGTATGTCACGACCGACAGTCAGGCCGTTTACGAGTCGGTGCGTCTTGGCGATGTCGCCTTTGAAATGGAAGTCTGGGAAGGGGCCTTTGGGGCGTCGTTCCGCGAGGCGCTTGAAAAAGGCGGCCTGCACGATGCGGGCGATCATAATGCCGTGACGCGCGAGGACTGGTGGTATCCTGCCTGGACCAAAGAAGCCTGCCCCGGTCTGCCGGACTGGAAGGCTCTGAATGATTGTGCTGCGATTTTCGCCACCGCCGAGACGGGCGACAAGGGCCGGTATCTCGACGGTCCCGTTGACTGGCTGAAGCACGGTCAGGAGCGGGTCGAGGCCCTCGATATGGACTTCGTCGTCGTCAACGCAGGCTCCGCCGCCGCGCTCTGGGCCGAGATCGGTGCCGCCGAAGAAGACAAGCGCCCCATCGTGGTGTTCAACTGGACGCCCAACTTTGCCGAGGCCGTCTGGGAAGGCGAGTTCGTCGAATTCCCAGAATGGGTCGATGGCTGCGACAAAGACCCGAGCGTCGGGCCGAACCCCGATGCGCTGTATGACTGTGGCAACCCGCCCGACGGCTATATGAAAAAGGCGGCGTGGGATGGCATGAAGGACAAGTGGCCCGATGCCTATGAGACGCTGACGAAAATCAGCTTCAACAACGCTCAGATCGCCGAAATGGCCAAGATGGTCGACGTCGACGAAATGGAGCCCGAAGAGGCCGCCGAAGTCTGGCTGGAAGAAAACAAGGACGTGTGGCAGGACTGGGTCAAGCAGGGCAGCTGATCTTTCGTTCAGGCGGTCCGCCCTTGCTGGCCGCCGCGCCTTCACCATCCGAAGGCCCTGCCCGACATTACGGACAGGGCCTTTTTCTATAACCGCTGCCACCACAGGATGTCCCATGACCGACGCCCCCGTCATCGCGGCTCGTAATGTCTGGAAGCTGTTTGGCCCCAATCCGGTCAGTTATCTGAAATCCATGCCCGAGGGCCGAGATTACGAGGCGATCCGGCAGGATGGCTATATTGCCGGGGTGAAAGACGTCTCCATCGAGGTCGCGCGGGGCGAGATGCTGGTGATCATGGGCCTGTCGGGGTCCGGCAAATCGACGCTGGTGCGCTGTTTCTCGCGTCTGCACGACATTACCGGCGGCACGATCGAGGTTGACGGACAAGACATTGGCAAGATGCGCGAGCGCGAGTTGATCGACCTGCGCCGCAACAAGATGGGCATGGTATTCCAGAGCTTTGGCCTGTTGCCCCACCGCACGGTTCTGGAAAACGTCGCCTTTCCCCTCGAAATGCGCGGTCAGGACAAGCATACGCGCCGGGAGCGGGCGCTGGAGGTCGTGCGGCTGGTCGGCCTCGAGGGGCGCGAAGACTATTTCCCGCGCGAACTCTCTGGTGGCCAGCAGCAGCGCGTGGGCATCGCCCGCAGTCTCGCGATTGAACCGGATATCTGGTTTCTGGACGAGCCGTTTTCCGCCCTCGACCCGCTGATCCGGCGTGAGATGCAGGATGAGTTTTTGCGCCTGCAAGCCTTGCTGGGCAAGACCATCGTCTTTATCACCCACGATTTCGACGAGGCCCTGCGCCTGGCGGATCGGATCGCCATCATGAAGGATGGCGCGGTCGAGCAATGTGACACCCCCGACCGCATCGTGCTGAACCCCGCGACCGAATACGTGCGCAAGTTCACCGAAGACATCGACAAGGCGCGGGTCGTCCATGCCAGCGGCCTGATCCGTGCCGGGCTGTCCGGTGACGGCGAGCCGGTCGATGCCAGCGCATCGGTGCAGGATATGGCGCGACTGCTGGTGAGTGACCGGCGCTCTGCGATACCAGTCGCCCGGGATGGCGCGGTGATCGGCGCGCTGTCGCGGGACGAGGCGCTCGATATTCTCGTGGGAGCGGCCTGATGGCCAATGCCGTGATGAGCGATGGCATGAACGCCCGGGCGCTGCACACCATGGCACCGGGGCGGCTTGCGCTTGTGCTGGTGGTGGTCGCCGTGCTGTTGACGGCGTTGCAGTATACCGGCTTGCTTCCCGCCGCCTTGCACCGGATTCCCGAAAGCCTGATCCCGCCCATTGCGCCGATGCTCGATACGGTTTTCAATTTCATCAAGGATGATCTGGGTTTGCTGGCCTTCACCCGCTGGCTGACCGAGGGGCTGGAATGGCTGCTCAACGTCACCGCAAACCTGCTGTTCGGCAAGCGGCGTTGGCCAAATATCGGGCCGATCCCGTGGACCGCGATTGCCGGGGTGGCCGCCGTCATCGGCTATTATCTCGGCGGCTGGCGCATGGCGCTGTTGGCCGGGGGCACCTTCGTCTGGACTGCGCTTGTGGGCCAGTGGAAGATTGCCATGGAGACGATGTCGGTGCTGGTCGTCGCCGCGCCGCTGGCCTTCATCTTCGGGTTGGGTCTGGGTATTCTGGCGTGGAAATCCCCGGCCTTTAATCGGGCGATCAAGCCGGTGCTGTCGGTGCTTCAGACGCTGCCGTTCTTTACCTATCTGCTGCCGGCCGTGATCTTCTTTAAGGTCGGGCCGACCGCCGGGGCCGTCGCGACGGTGATCTATGCGATTCCGCCGATGATCCTGATGACGACGCTTGGTCTGCAAAAGGTCTCGCCCGAAGTGGTCGAGGCCGGAAAGATGAGCGGCTGTTCGAAGTTCCAGTTGCTCCGCAATGTCTATATCCCCGCCGCCCGTACCGAGATTCTGGTGGGGGTGAACCAGGTGATCATGCTGTGCCTTGCCATGGTGGTCCTGACAGCCTTTATCGGGATGCCGGGGCTGGGCGCAAAGTTGCTCGCCATGATGGGCAGTTTCAAGCTGGGCCGCAGTTTCGAGATCGGCATTACCATCGTCTTGCTGGCCATTACGCTGGACCGAATGTCAAAGGCATGGGTCGTCAAACAGCCCGAACATTTCGAGCGCGGAACGCCGTGGTGGAAGCGGCATATCATCCTGCTCAGCGCCATCGGCGTCTTCATCTTCTTTTGCATCGTCGCGCAGTTCATCGACGTCGCGAACAGCATAGGCCGCCGCCAAAGCCTGAGCATCGGCAAGGAAATCGACGTCGCCATCAAGGGCTTTCTCGCCATCGATGCGGTGAAATCGACGACCTATTTCCTGCGGGCATTCGTGAATGTCGAGATCCTGATCCCGTTCCGCAACTTTCTGCTGTCGATCCCGACCCCGGCCTTCATCCTCTTTATCGCCGCCTTTGCGCTGGCGCTGGCGGGGCGGAAACAAGCGGTGCTGGCGGCGCTGTTCTTTTCATTCGTGGCGCTGTCCGGCTGGTGGGACAGGTCGGTTATCACCCTTTATTCGGTCATTTCGGCAGTGGTGCTGGCAATGATGTTCGGCCTGCCCCTCGGCATCCTTGCGGCGCGGAGCGAGACGTGGTCGCGGCGGGTGTTGCTTGCTTGTGATACGGCGCAGACTTTTCCGAGTTTCGTCTATCTGATCCCGGCGATCATGTTGTTCGGTATTACCGATATTGCCGTGATCTTCTCGATCCTGATCTTCGCCATGGTGCCGTTGACCCGCTATACCATCGAGGGGCTGCGGTCGGTGCCGCCCGAAATGACCGAAGCCGCCGATATGGCCGGGGCCACGCGGTGGCAAAAGCTGGTGAATGTGCAGTTGCCGCTGGCGCTGCCGACCATGGCGGTGGGGTTCAATCAGGCGATCATGTTCGCGTTCTTCATGGTGATTATCGCCGCCTTTATCGGCACGCAAGACCTCGGACAAGAGCTTCAGCGCACGCTTGCCGGGACTGACCTCGGCAAGAATTTCGTGCTGGGGATTTGTGTCTCGCTGATGGCGCTGACCTTTGATCTGGTCATCATGAAATGGGCGAATGACCGCAAGGGCAAGCTGGGGCTAGCGGACTGATCCGAGAGGCGCAGCCGCCCGCCGCGCCGGTCGTTCCTACAGCCCGTTGACCGGGACTTTCAGGACCGGGTTGCCGTTGTCGTCGGTGGGCACTTCGCCGCCGCGCATATTGACCTGAAGCGCCGGGATGATGAGCTTCGGCACCGCGAGCTGGGCATCGCGCTCGGTGCGGAACTTGACGAACTCTTCGCGGGATTTTCCGCCGCCGACATGGATGTTGTGGGCCTTTTCTTCGCCGACGGTCGTCTCCCAGCGGATGTCTCGCCCATTCGGGCCGTAGTCGTGGCACATGAACAGGCGCATCGCATCGGGCAGAGCCAGCACTCGCTGGATGCTGTCGTAAAGCTCTCCCGCATCACCGCCGGGAAAATCGGCGCGCGCCGATCCGCCATCGGGCATGAAGAGCGTATCGCCGACAAAGGCCGCATCGCCCATGACATGCACCATGCAGGCGGGCGTGTGACCGGGCGTGTACATCGCAAAGCACCGCATCCCGCCGATCATGTAACTGTCGCCATCCTCGAACAGCGCATCGAATTGCGAGCCGTCGCGCTGAAATTCCGTCCCCTCGTTGAAGATCTTGCCGAAGGTTTCCTGCACGACCATGATCTTGGCACCGACGCCGATCCTGCCGCCCAGCTTTTGCTGGATGTAGGGTGCCGCCGAGAGGTGGTCGGCGTGGACATGGGTTTCGATAATCCATTCCAGCGACAGCCCGCGCTCTTCGACCCGCGCGATCATCGCATCGGCATGGCCATAGGTTATGCGGCCAGCGAAATAGTCGATGTCCATCACGCTATCGACGATTGCGCAGGCATCGGAGCCGGGGTCTTTCACGATATAACTGATGGTGTTGGTCGCATCGTCGAAGAAGCCTTCGACCTCGGGATGCACGCTCATATCGACGACATAATCCATGGGCTTAACTCCGCTCCGTCTCTGGTTCGGCCATCGTATGTGCGGGCGGCACCATTCCCTGGAGCATCCTGGCGAGCAGGATTCCCGCAATCAATGCAGCGATGAAAACGAGGACATCGGCGCGTAACGTCCCGATGGCGGGCAAGGCACCGCCGGGACAAAACCCCGCAATGCCCCAGCCGATGCCGAAAACAGCGGAGCCGCCGATGAGGCGTTTGTCGAGATCGCGCTTCGTCGGCATATGGAAGGCCGTGTCAAAGATCGGTCCTGACCGTCGCCAGACAAGTCGATAACCGGGGATCGCCACCAGCAGCGCGCCGCCCATGACGAAGGCGAGCGAGGGATCCCAACTGCCCGCCAAGTCGAAGAAGTTCAGCACTTTCGCCGGATTGATCATCCCCGAAATCATGATGCCGACTCCGAAAATCGTCCCGATGACAAAAGCCGCAAGCAAGCGCATGATCATCCCCCTATTCCGTGGCGAAGGATGAAGACGGTCATGATCGCGGCGGCCATGAATGTCAGTGTCGCGACGATCGAGCGGGCCGAAAACCGAGCGTTGCCGCAAACCCCGTGACCGGAGGTGCAGCCACCGCCAAAGGTCACGCCCATGCCCACGAGCACGCCCCCGATCACAAGCGCCGGCATCGAGACCGGTACGTCGATAACCGGCGCAGTACCGCTGACCCATGTAAGGACGATGGGTCCGGCGATCATTCCGGCCAGCACCGCCGCGCGCCAGCCAAAGTCGCCGCTTACCGGCACCACGACACCGGAGAGAATCCCGGTCGCGCCCATGATCCGCCCCAGCATCAGCATCAGCAGCAACGCAGACAGCCCGATCAACAGGCCGCCGCCGAACGACGCGACAGGCGTGAATGCCGTTTCCATACTCAGATCACCGTCCCATTCGAGATGATACCTATTTCGGCCATCAATTCTGCATTTCGTATCATAACAGCCTCCTTTTACGATTTTTCCATGTAAAACGAAAAGACGCCCGACGCCAAGCGTGTTCGGCCTGAACCCGGTGGCTTTTGACATTCATGGGCCGGAAACGGTGACTGCCGCTTGCCAGAGTGCGCGAGAGACCCTAACTCTAATCCGAGTGAAACACTGGGAAATAGGGTCAGCCGTGTCGACACCCCGACTTGCCCTTGATGGTATCTGCAAGACCTTTGGCGCATCCGCTGCCGTGGAGGATGTGACCCTGTCCGTCGCCCAAGGCGAGGTCGTGTGTCTGCTCGGCCCGTCGGGATGCGGTAAATCCACAACCCTGCGGATCGCGGCGGGGGTCGAGCAACAGGATTGCGGGTCTGTCAGCATCGACGGACAGCTCGTGTCGGCCAACGACCGCCATCATCCCCCGGAAAGTCGGTCGGTGGGGCTGATGTTTCAGGACTTTGCGTTGTTCCCGCATTTGACGGTGACGAAGAACGTCGCCTTTGGCCTGCGCAAGACCCAGCGACAGTCGCGGGAGAAAATCGCGCTCGAATATCTGGAGCGTGTCGGCATGGCCGGTCACGCAGACAAGTTTCCGCACGAGCTTTCCGGCGGCGAGCAACAGCGGGTTGCCCTTGCGCGCGCCCTCGCACCCCGTCCGCGGGTGATGTTGATGGATGAGCCGTTTTCCGGCCTCGACAACCGCCTGCGCGACGATGTGCGCGATACGGCCCTGGCGGTCTTGAAGGACGAGGGCGCGGCGGTTTTGCTGGTGACGCATGATCCCGAAGAGGCCCTGCGCATGGCCGACCGAATCGCGCTGATGCGTGAGGGGCGTGTGGTGCAGGTCGGCGCGCCGTTTCATATCTACAACAACCCGACGGACCGCACGACCGCCGCTTTCTTTAGTGATCTCAACGTCATACACGGCGAAATTCAGTCGCGGCAGATGGACACACCCTTTGGCCGGTTTCTCACGCCGGGGCTGGTCGACGGCGCCGATGCCGAGATTATCGTGCGGCCTCAGCATCTGAAGATCGAGCTCGACGAGGGCGATCCGCCAAAGCCCAATGTAAAGACCGGCGTGCCCGCCCCCGGCACCGTCGTGCGGGCGCGCTTCATGGGGCCGGGCAGTTTGGTCGAGGTCTGCATGGACCATGACGGATCGGTGCTGAGAGCCACCCTGCCCGGTGTTTTTACCCCTGATTCGGGCACGCGGGTCTGGCTGTCCCTGCGGCGCGACTCATGCTTTTTGTTCCCGTGTGCGCACCAGACGAAGGTGGAGACGCCCTTCGTCAGCGATGCGCATCGCAAGAACGGCTCGCTGTTGCCGAACACCCCGCCGGTACAGAACCGACCCGCCGAGATCGAAGCATCCTGATACCGTCTGCACGCGTGCGATAAATACGGTGTACTGCCCCAATCCGGCGATTTCCCTTTCGCAGCGTCGCCTCATTTCCTATGTATCGATGAAGGGACGCACCCGACGGTTTTCGACAAAGTCGGTCTGCGCGGATTTTTGAAGGAGAACGACATGGGTGGCATCAGCATCTGGCAGCTCGCTATCGTCGGGGTTCTTGTGGTGCTGTTGTTCGGGCGCGGCAAGATTTCTGAACTGATGGGGGACGTCGCCAAAGGCATCAAGAGCTTCAAAAAAGGCATGAAGGACGATGACGAGGCCGATGCGACCGTCGAGGCAAATGCCGCGACCGAGCGCAAGATCTCGAACCCCGAGCCGGAACCGATTGATATAACGCCCAAAAAAGAGGGCGAAAAAGCCTAAGCGCACGCGGCGCAGAACGGGAAAGCTCGCATGTTCGGCAATTTCAGCCTGCCAGAACTGTTGATCGTCGGCGCGCTTGCGCTGATCGTTATCGGCCCGAAGGATTTGCCGCGGATGATGCGTTCCGTGGGCAAGTTCGTCGGTCAGGCGCGGGGTATGGCGCGTGAGTTCCAGCGATCCATGGACGATGCGGCCCGCGAAATCGACGTGCAGGAATTCAAGGAAGCCCGCGCGCTGATGGACAAGAAGGCCGATACCAAATCGCTGACCGACACGCTCAACAAGACTGTCGGCCTCGATGATGACGACGATGTGAAGACCGTGTCGAAGCCGGAAAAACCCGCCGCCTCCCCTACGATACCGTCCACCGCGACGCCGCCCGCCGCCAATGAAGCAAAAGCGGCAGAGGTTTCGACGGAGTCGGGCCCGGCCAAAGTCAGTCAGGGGTAGAAGCGTCCGATGACCACTGACGAGATCGAAGCCTCGAAAGCGCCCCTGATCGAGCACCTCGCCGAGTTGCGCAATCGTCTGATGAAGGCGTTCCTCGCGCTGGCCATTGCCTTTGTCTTCTGTCTGTTTTTTCAAAGTGAAATCGTCAGCATCCTGTCGCAACCGCTGCTCCGGGTGCGGCCCGAGGCGACGATGCTGGTGCTGTCGCCACAGGAATATTTCTTCGCGATCATCAATATCAGTTTGTGGGGCGGGTTCTTCATCGCCTTTCCGTTCATCGCGGCACAGCTTTGGGGTTTTATCGCGCCCGGGCTTTATTCGAATGAAAAGGGCGCGTTTCTGCCGTTTCTGGTCGCGACGCCGTTCCTGTTCTTTCTCGGCGCGTCGCTCGCCTACTGGGTCGTTATACCGATGGCGCTCGACTGGCTGATCAGTTTTGCCGAGGGCGACAAGCTGATCCCGGTGGCCAGCCAGTATTCGGTGAAACAGTTCATCGGCTTTACCAAAACGCTGTTATTCGGGTTTGG
>CALGNO010000212.1 GCA_937958625.1 uncultured Neomegalonema sp. | reverse complement strand
GCCAGTCAAAGGGCGCATGAACGACCCAAGCGCATAGCACCTGCGTCCCCAGCGCGGCGCCGAGGACACCGGCGGCATGCCAGAGCGGAATATCGAAATTGAAAATACTGATGCCGAGGAAGATCAGCGTCGAGAGCACCGCGATCTGCGCATGGCGTGCATCGGCGAGAAAAGATCGGATCATTGTTCCTTCCTCGCTGCCACCTCACTGCTTCGTGAACATGCTCAGGTTTGAAAGCGGCGAGAGTGTGGGCGCTTTGCGATTATCGCGCTTGCACGATTTCCAGAGCCGTCGCCAGCGCCGCTTCGTAGCGGGTGCGTTCTTTTGCGATACTCTCCTCCGTCCACTCGAAAAACCCGCGTCCGGTCTTGACGCCAAGGTCGCCTGCCGTGACCCGGTCGGCCAGCGCGGCGGCGGGGGCGTGGTCGTTGCAGAGGTCGGGATAGATCGTCGTCGCCGCTGCATGGTGGATGTCGAGACCGGCCAGATCCTTTTGTAACAACGGCCCGGCACCGACAAAGCGCATCCCGAAACCGAGGCGCACGGCGGCGTCGACATCTTCGGGGCTTGCGATCCCGCGCTCAACCAGCGACAGGGCCTCGCGCATCATGGCGTGCTGGATGCGGTTGGCGAGAAAACCCGAGATGTCCTTGCGCACATGGACCGGATGTTTGCCGAGGGTCCGCATCGTCTGCATCAGCGTTTCGATGATCTCGGGCGCGGTGTCCTCGCCGCTGATGACCTCGACCAGCGGCACCAGATGCGCGGGCAGAAAGAAATGCAGGCCCGCCATGCGGTGCCGGGTCGCCAGACCCGCGGCAATCTCGCCAATGGGAAAGCTGGAGGAATTGCTGGCAAGGATCGTGTCTGCTGGCGCGAGCGCCTCGGCCTCGGCAAAGAACGCCTGTTTGAGCGGCAGGTCTTCGGGCAGGCACTCGACCAGCATGGCTACGTCTTGCCAGTCGCAATCCGCCAGCGCCGCCACCACGTCGGGCTGATTGGGCGTTGCACCCACTTGAGACAGGCAGTTCCTCACCCGATCCGGCAAGGAGGCTGCAATGGCGGGGCTTGGCTCCACCACTTGCACGCGCCAGCCACCCGCGCAGAAAATGGCCGCGATGCCTGCGCCCATCGTGCCACCCCCGGCAACGATCACGCTAGGAGCAGCGGTCATAACCTCAGGCCCGCATGTGCCGCGCCCGCGCGCCGCGCTCGATGGCCGCCGCGTTCAAACGGTCGAGACCAAGCCCTTGGCGCAGCTCTTCCAGCAGGCGCATCTCGCCCAAGGCAACCGACCCATCCGCCGCCGCCACATCGCACGCGAGGGCATAGGCGGTTTCGTACAGATGATCGGGGATCACGGACTCGACCAGACCGATCAGGTCATCGAGGCCGTTTTCCTCGTCCAGAAACGCTTGCACCGTGTCGATAATGCCGTCGATCCGGTCCGGGTCGTAATCGGCGAAGACCGGCAAGATGTTCATATTCGTGACGATTTCGCGATATTCCTTTTCGGACATACGCTCGTCGGCGTCGGCAATAGCGGTCAGCAGGGTCACGGCGATAAGGGCGTCCTGCGGGCTCATCGGCGCAAAAGCATCGGGCACGGGCGGTTCCTTCAAAATCGGTCGGGTCAGAGGATGTATTTGGCAAGGCGATCATAGAAGGGTCTGCACTCTTCCGCCAGTGGGCGCAAATGGTCGGGCAGCGAACGCGGCGGGCGCGGCCTTGCGAGGCCCGTGGAGGCCTCGACGGATTTGTACCAATGTGCGGCCCAGACGCCGTCGCTGTCGCGCTTTCCGGCGGGCCATGAAAGCATCGCCGGGTCGAAGGAAATGCCGAGACCGGTACAGAGCCGCCGCAACGCGCCGTCGGGATCGGCGAGAATATCATCGGATTCCATCACCACCGGCGCGGTGCCGCTTGCCTGAGCCACCCTGTCAAACAGCTCGGCCTGCTCGCGAAAGCCGACATCGCGCAGCTCGATCTTTGTATGGCGGTCATGATAGCTGGCCAGCACGGCCTCGGGCGAGCGGATCAGAAAGGCATTCGTGACCTGATCCATCCAAGCGAGGTCGATCTCGGGCACCATGTGATGGGTCATGTGCTTTTGGTACTGGACCGTCGCGAGATTGCCATGGCGATTGGTGCCAAGCGGTGTCGCGGTGCAGCCGTCGGCGACCTTGCGCCAGTCGTCAGCCTCTCCCGCCGCAATCACCGCCTCGCGCATCGGATGGTCGAGGCCGCTGGATTGCAGATAATAAGCGTAGAACGGTTCGTCCCAAACGACGGTATCCGCGCGATTTTCGAAGGCGCGCATCATCGCGGTCGAGATATTGCGCGGGCCGGACCACATGGCAATGCGGATGGGGGCTGAGGTCATGGGTATCGTCTCCGGCGTGTTACCGGAGGAATAGAACCAGAAAAGCCGACCCTTGCAATCGCAAAGGCCGGCTTTTCGTCGGTGGAGAGACTTGGTGTCGGGTTACATCGCCAGAATGACGTTCGACGCATCGTCGCCTAAACGCTTTTCCAGCGCCCCGCGCATTTTTTTCAGGGCTTGAGTCTCAAGCTGCCGTACGCGCTCTTTCGAGAGACCAAGCTGACCGCCGAGGGCCTCGAGCGTCGATGGTTCGTCAGAGAGTTTGCGTTCGGTGATGATCATCTTCTCGCGGTCGGTCAGCACTTCCAGCGCCTCGCCGATCCAGAGTTTCGTGCGGGAGAAATCCTCGTCCTCGGCCACTGCATCGGCGGAAATCGGGGCGTCATCCTCGATGGTTTCCAGCCATTCACGGCCTTCCTCGTCGCCCTGGGGCGTGTTGAGGGAATAATCCGAGCCGCCCAGCCGCGCCTCCATCATCTCGACATCGTGAAGCGGCACGCGCAGGGCCGAGGCGACGGCTTGGCGGGCATCACGGCTCATGAGGCCGAACTGACGGTCTTGTTCGTCGAACTCGCGTTCTTTTTCGGCGCGCAGGCGGCGCAGGTTGAAGAACAGCGCCTTTTGCGACGAGGTCGAGCCGGTGCGCACCAGCGACCAGTTGCGCATGACGAAATCCTGGATGGATGCCTTGATCCACCAGACGGCGTAGGTCGAAAAGCGCACGCCGCGGTCGGGATCGAACCGCTCGGCGGCCTTCATCAGACCAATCGCGCCTTCCTGGATCAGATCGCTCATCGAGGCCCCGTAGCGGCGGTACTTCGACGCCATCGAGATCGCCAGACGCATATAAGCGTTGGTCAGCTGGTGAAGGGCCTCGGTGTCATCCTCGTCGCGCCAGCGGCGCGCGAGTTGCGTTTCGGTCTCCGCGTCAAGCATGGGCGCCGACATGGCAATCGAAATGAGCTTTCTGTCTTCACTTCCGGGTCGCGCCTGCTGTGCCATCATCTGTTCCCTGCATTGACGGTATTGAGGTGCGACATAAACGCCGTCAGTCGATGCCTGTTCCCTGAAAATTAAGAAAAATTTAGGCATCGATTAACGAATCCGGGATTCTGTGAGCCTTATCAAAGCAGTGATCTACGTCACTTTTTTGTCAGGGATCGACGATCGAACCGTCATAGGCCAGGTGCGCGCCGCTTGAGGAGGTTTGCGCAGCGTCGATGGTCGCCAGCATCTTTTCGACTGATTCCGCCGGGGTGAAAAGCTGTTTATCGGGCACATTGCCGCGAAACGGCTGCGACAGACCGGTCTCGACGGTGCCGGGATGCAGCCCGAGGATCAGGGCTTGCTTGTTCACCCGCGCCAGCTCGATGGACAGGGTCCGAATGGCCATATTGAGCGCCGCCTTGCTGCTGCGATAGCTCAGCCAGCCGCCGATGCGGTTGTCGCCGATACTGCCGACCCGGGCGGACAGGGCCGCGTAGGCCGTCTTGCGCCCTTTATCCAAAGCGGGGAGGACGTGCTTGGCGATCATGACCGGGGCGATGGTATTGATCGCAAAAATCTGCGCCATCACGTCGGCGTCGAGACTTTTCCACGTCTTTTCCGGCGCAATATCCTCACCGTGCAGGATGCCGATGGTGCAGATCACCAGATGCAAGGGGCCATCCGCCGTCAGGGACTCGACCGTCGCCGCGATGCTCTCCTCATCGTGATAATCGCAGTGATGGTCTGTATCGCCGCCGCGCGACACCGTCTGGACCCGCGCGACGCCGGGATCGCCGCGAAGGGCCTCGGCAAAGGCGCTGCCGAGGCCGCCCGATGCGCCGAAAATGGCCGCGTTCATCTCTGTGCCGAAGGATTTCAGTGTCATGACGCGCATCTATCGCGAGCGATGAACACGTCAATCACGAAGAACGATTGGTGCCAAAGAAAGTACAAAGTTTATAAGCAGAACGTTAAGGGCGGTCGGTTAAGTATACGTTTCGGTTACGGAGGACATGATGGCCTATACGATCCTGATTGGTGAATACGCCTATTCCAGTTGGTCCATGCGCGGCTGGATGATGCTGGACGCGTTCGGCATTCCGGCACGGACGCGCTACATTCCGATGTATTCCGAAGACTTCACCGCCTTTCAGGTTGAATACGCCCCCGCCCGCCAAGTCGCGACCCTGCTGATCGATGAAGAAAGCGGGCCGCAGGCGGTTTGGGACAGCCTCGCCATTGCGGAAACCCTGCACGAGGCGCACCCGGAGGCGGGTATCTGGCCCGCAGACCCGATCATCCGCCGGGCCGCGCGGTCGATGGCCGCCGAGATGCATTCCAGCTTTCGTGCCCTGCGCAACCGGCCAAATATGAACCTGCGCGCCCGCTATGAGGGATTCAGGGCCAATGATGATGAATTGGCCGATGTGACCCGGGCCGAGACCCTGTGGGAATGGGCGCTGGAGGCGTCGGGCGGGCCTTATCTGTGCGGAGATTTTTCTGCGGTGGATGCGATGTATGCGCCGCTTGTCACGCGTCTGGTGACCTATGGTTTTGAAATCGGACCCGTCGCCAAGCGCTATGTGGACGCGATCTATGCGCATCCCAGCTTTCGCCGTTGGCACGCCTGCGCCGATGCACAGGCGCGGGTGATCAAGCAGTATCATCTGCCCCTGCCCGACGGCGACATCACGGCGCTGCCACGCCTGCCCACCCTGACCGCCCGGCATTTCGAGGGCGATGCCGGTGATGCGATCAACACAACCTGTCCCTATTCCGGCGAGGCAATTGCGGCGGATTCGCTGGCCTGGATCGACGGCACGGTGGTCGGGTTCTGCAATCCGTTCTGCTGTGCGAAGTCCATCGCCGACCCCGAGGCTTGGCCAAAGCTGATGGCATTGCTGAAGGAACCGAGCGCGGCATAGACGGCCCCGGTTTGCGCGCCTATAGTCCGCACACCATGCCGCGCGGAGAGGATCGGTCCCCTGTTCAAATCCCTGCTTTCCGGGCCTGATGCGTCCTGGCCTCTGGTCAAGCGCCTGTTCAGCGAAAACGCGCGGCAGTACCTGCCCCGCTACCTGCTCGCCTTTTTCTTCATGGCTATCGTCGCGGCGACCACCGCCGCCAGCGCATGGATCATGCAGGCCATCGTCGATGATGTGGTCGTGGAGAACGATCCGACCCAGGTAAAGATCGTGGCCGCGCTGGTGGTGCTGGTCTTCGCGCTGAAGGGCGCGGCGACCTATGCCAACAAGGTCATCCTTGCCGGCATCGGCAACAGCATCGTCGCCGGTATCCAGAAGCGCCTCTATCGCAAGGTACTGAGCCAGGACATGGCGTTTCACCAACGGATGCAGGCCGGTGATCTGGTGACTCACATGTCCACCAATACCGCCGCCGTGCGGCGGGCGCTGGAACTGATCGTCACCAGCGCAGGGCGCGATTTGCTGACCGTCATCGCGCTGGTGATCGTGATGTTCGTCAAGGATCCGCTGATTTCGCTGATGACCCTCGTGATTGCGCCCATCGCCATCGGCGGCATCGCCTATCTGGTGCGGCGGGTGAAAAAGGTTGCAAGGGATCAGTTCGGCTTTCTGGCCGCCATCGTCACGGGGATGCAGGAAACCGGCATCGGCATCCGCATCATCAAGGCCTTCAACCTCGAAGAACGCATGACGGCGCGAATGGATTCGTCCATCGAAAGCGTCGAGGCGCGGGCCAATCGCATGGCGGTTCTCGATGCGCGCTCCAGCCCGATCATGGAAACCCTTGGCGGCTTTGCCATCGCCACCGTCATTCTCTATGCGGGGTGGGCGGTCACGGCGAACGGGAAGACACCGGGCGAGGTGATCGCCTTTCTGACCGCGATGCTGCTCGCCTACGACCCGGCAAAGCGCCTCGCCAAGATGGCCGTGGGCCTGCGCGGGCATCTGGTCGGGGCGAGCTTGCTTTACGAAGTGCTGGACAGCGAACCCGACCTGATCGAGCGCGCCGATGCGACGCCGTTGGCGCTGGGCAATGGCGGCGTGCACTTCGACAACGTGACCTTCGCCTATGGGGAAAGCCCCGCCTTGAACCAGATCACGCTGGACGCCGCGCCGAAATCGGTAACCGCGCTGGTCGGTCCGTCGGGTGCAGGCAAGTCGACGGTCGTGACCCTGCTGGAGCGGTTCGCCGATCCGCAATCCGGCACGATCACCATCGACGGCATGGATATTCGCGACGCCACGATCCATTCCCTGCGCGAACATATCGCCTTTGTTTCTCAAGATACGTTCTTGTTTGCGGGGACGGTGCGCGAGAATATCGCCTTTGGCCGCGAGGGCGCGACCGGCGCCCAAATCGAACAGGCGGCGCGCGATGCCAATGCGCATGAGTTCATCGAGCGGATGCAGGGCGGCTATGACGCCCCGGTCGGAACCGATGGCGATAACCTCTCCGGCGGCCAGCGCCAGCGCCTCGCCATTGCCCGCGCCATGGTGCGCGACGCGCCGATCCTGCTGCTGGACGAGGCGACGTCGGCCCTCGACGCGCAATCCGAGACCAAGGTGCAGCAAGCGCTGGAGCGGTTGATGCAGGGGCGGACGACCATCGTGATCGCGCACCGCCTGTCCACGATCCGCCAGGCCGACATGATCCACGTTCTGGACCAGGGCAAAGTCGTCCAGAGCGGCACCCACGAGTCGTTGATCCGCGAAGGCGGCCTATATGCCAGCCTGCACGCCCTGCAATTCCACGACGGCGGGGGCTGAGACTAAAGACGAAACATTGTCGACCGACACGCATTGCTTAACCGAAGCCTCAAGTTATGGAGAGCCATCATGCGTGCCAACGACCTTATTTCGACCCTTGCCGAAAAACACGGCTACCCGAAGATCAGCCTCTATTTTCCGACCCATGTGAAGGGGCAGGAAATTCAGCAAGATCCCATTCGCCTCAAGAACGCCCTGCAGGAGGCCAAAGCCGAGCTGGAAAAGGCAGGCACCGACCCGCGCGACATCGAAACACTGCTCGCCGATGCCTATGCCCGGATTGACGAACGCGATTTCTGGCAACATCAAAAGGCGGGGCTCGCGGTCTTCATCGAGGAGGGCAGTACGACGTGGCAGAAATTGACGTTTACACCCTTGGAGGAAGCCATCGTCGGCGATGCGTTTCACCTGTTGCCCCTGTTTCGCATGGCCGGAAATGGTGAGGGCTTTCACATTCTTGCCCTCAATAATTCAGGAGCGCGGCTGTTCGACGCCGATGACCGCTCGATGACCGAGCGCGCCCTCGAACTGACGCCAGCGGCCCTGGCCGCCGCCCGCGGGGCGTCGGATTTCAACGACGATGTCGGGTTTCACCCCAATTCACGCGGCGCGCAGGGCACGGGTGCCGAGGGTGCCCCCCAGAACCACGCCCTCGGCACCGGCAAGGACGAGCAGGCCGAAAAGGAGCTGTGGCGTTTACTGACCTTCATCGAAAATCAGGTCAGCGATGCGCTTGCCGACAGCGATGCGCCGATCGTCCTCGTCGGCGGCGACCGGATCACCGGCCACTATCGCGATATGGCCGAGAACCAGAATATCGCCGCCAATGGGGTCCAGAAAAACACCGCGAGTATGAGCGATGCCGACATTCACGCGGCGGCTAAAGACGCCGTGTCGGGCGAGCTGGCCAAACCCGCGACCGAGGCGCAGGAAACCATCGCCGCCCGCGTGGGGTCCGGCGAGGAAAGCGCCTCTACCGACGTCGATGCCATCACGGAGGCCGCCCGCAATGGCCGGGTCGAGTCGGTGTTGATCGACTTTAAAAACCGCGATGGCGCCCACGCCGCCATCCTGAACCGGATCGCTGCGTTGGTGCATGGCAATGGCGGACAGGTGCTCGCAACACCGATGCTGGCCGATGACACTATGCGCCCGGTTGCCGCCGCATATCGCTATTGAGTCGAGGAATACATGAGCCAGAATGACAGCCGAAACCGCCGTTGGGTGCTCGCCCAGCGGCCCAATGGCGAACCGGATGACGACACATTGCGGCTCGAAGAGGTCGCCATTCCTGAACCGGGGGCGGGCGAGATGTTGCTGCGCACGCAATGGCTGTCGCTCGATCCTTATATGCGCGGGCGGATGAACGACGGCGAGAACTACGCACCACCGGTCGGCATTGACGAAGTCATGACGGCGCAGACGGTCAGCGAGGTCGTCTCGTCCAATCTCGACGGCTATGCCCCCGGCGATATCGTGCTGGGCTGGAGCGGCTGGCAGGATTATGCGATCTCGGATGGTGAGGGGGTGCAGAACCTTGGCAAGACGCCGGATCACCCAAGCTGGACCCTCGGCGTTCTCGGGATGCCGGGGTTCACCGCGTGGGCGGGCCTGACCCAGATCGGAGAGCCGAAAGCCGGCGAGACCCTCGTGGTCGCCGCCGCAACCGGGCCTGTCGGGGCGACGGTGGGCCAGATCGGCAAGATCCTCGGCTGCCGCGTGGTTGCCGTGGCGGGCGGGCCGGAGAAATGCGCCTATGCCAAGGAAACCCTCGGCTTTGACGAATGCCTCGACCACCGTGCCGAAGGCTTTGCCGAAGCGATGAAGGCCGCCGTGCCGGACGGCATCGACATCTATTTCGAGAATGTCGGCGGCAAGGTTCTCGATGCCGTTATCCCGCGCCTGAACCCCGGTGCGCGGGTGCCGGTTTGTGGCATCGTCTCTCAATACAACGCGACTGCCCTGCCCGAGGGGCCGGACCGGATGAACTGGCTGATGGGACAAATCCTGCGCAAGAAACTGACCGTGCGCGGGTTCATCATCTGGCACACCTTCGGACATCTCTACAAAGAGTTCCGCGCCGAGGTCGGCCCATGGATCGAGGAGGGCCGCATCCATTATCGCGAGGACGTGGTTGACGGGCTGGAAAATGCCCCGCGCGGTTTCGTCGAAATGCTGCGCGGCGATAGTTTCGGCAAGCGGGTGGTGCGGGTGGCGGAGTAAATCCTTCGCTGGAATTCTGTCCTCCCGATCCACCCTTCGAGACGCCGCTACGCGGCTCCTCAGGATGAGCTTGATATGAAAATCAGGCGCTGGCCTCGTCCTGAAAGCCTGACTCATAATTCGTTACTGTGCATTTCTAGCGATCCTGCGGAGATTGGTCTTGATGGCTGCGATCCATATCCAAGCTTCGGCGGTTGTTGTTTTACGCTCGTAGTCTCTGGCAAGACGCCTGTTTCGAGTGAGCCATGCGAAGGTCCGCTCAACGACCCATCGCTTGGGTTCTGCCTTGAAGGTTCCGACGGACTGCGTGCGGGTGACGACCTCTATGGTCCAGGGACCGGTTTCGGCG
>CALGNO010000211.1 GCA_937958625.1 uncultured Neomegalonema sp. | reverse complement strand
CGTATCCCGTGCGCCTCGCACAGCGCCAGCAAAGGCTCGCGCAGAGCGTCGGGGTCCGCAAACTCGGTGAAGTGATAGAGCGCTGCAACGGTGACGGTCATGACGGCTCAGGCAGCATAGGCTTCACGGACATAGCGCGCGAATTCGCGGCCAAGGTTCTCATTGGCGGTATCCTTCGCCACATAGAGATTTACGCAGAAATTCGGCAGCGGCGGCAGTTTACCGTTATGCGGTATCTGCACGAGCTTATCGTCATACGACCCGTCGAGCAGCGCCATTACCGACAGGTCCGCCGCGGTCGCCATGGTCGCGCCGAGGTCGGTTTCCGTTTCGACGGTCGAGCGCCATGCGATCCCCGCATCATCCAATGCCGCCTGTGCCATCGGCCTGAACGCGCAGTGTTTCGCGGTGGCATACGACAACGGGTCCCGCAGCCATGCCTTGCCCCCCGGCGCGCCGCACCAGACCAGAGACTTTGTTTCCAGACATTCAGACTCGGCATTGGCCGTGCTCTCGGTGGTCAGGATCAAGTCGAGCTTTCCGGCATTGAACTCTTCCAGCAATCGCGTCGAATAGGACGAGACGAAATTGACTTTGACCCGCGGAAAATCGCGGTCGAAACGCCCCAGAATCTCTGGACCGTGGGGATAGATCAGGTCGCAGGGAATGCCGAAGGATACCGTGCCCTCGAATTGCGGCGCGACCATCCGGTCGACGGCCTCGTCATTCAGCGAAATCATCTTGCGGGCATAGTCGAGCAACTGCTCGCCTTCGTTCGTCAGCGAGACACCGCGCCCGCTGCGGTCCAGTAACAGCGCGTCTAGGCTTTGCTCCAAACGCTTGATCTGCATGGAGACCGCCGATTGCGTCAGGTTCAGGCGCGTGGCCGCGCGGGTCACACCTCCGGCATCAACCACGGCGGCAAAGCTACGCAATGTCCCGACATCCAGATTTCGCCGCATAACGCCCTCCATCAACAAACGCGATTGGATCAATCACACCAATTCGTTTTACGAATGTAAGAGGCGGGGTCAATACTCATTCACACCAGCGATGGAAAATTATTAATCAATCATCTTTTGTGAAGGAAGCCATCATGTCCTGTGCAACACATCCCACTTCCGGTTCGTGGCTCCGCGCCGTTATCGCCGCGCCGCTGCAAGGGGCCGTTGAGCTGTATCGGGTTTCTCAGGAGCGCGCTGCGCTGCGTGATTTGCCTGCAGAGCGCCTGTCTGATCTCGGCCTTTCGCGGCGGGAACTGGAGCATGAGCTGCGGCGGCCCTTTTGGGATGCTAGCCGCGACGCCTGACCCGCTCGCCCTCGGCGGCATTGGCCCTAATTCCTTGGCAGGAATGCCGGGGGATAAAAGCCGTGACGACGACACTCTACTGGATGCGAAAGGATTTTCGCCTTTCGGACAACGCGGCCCTTGCCCGTGCAATGGAGGCAGACGGAACCGTTATCCCGGTCTGTATCTATGATGAGGTCGCCGAATCCTACGGAGCCGCTCCGAAATGGCGCTGGGGCGAGGCGATCCGGCACTTTGCCGCAACCTTGGAGGATAAAGGTTCGCGGTTGATCCTGCGCCGGGGCAAGGCGCTGGATACGTTGCGTGAGTTGATCGAGGAAACCGGCGCGACCCGCGTGGTCTGGGGGCGGCAATACGACCGCGCCGCCAAGGAGCGCGATGCGGCGGTCAAGTCGGCTCTCAAGGATGACGGCGTCGATGCCTTTAGCGTGCGTAATCACACCCTGTTCGACCCGTGGGACATCGAGACAAAATCCGGCGGTCCCTATCGGGTCTACACGCCGTTCAAAAACAGATGCCTTGAAGCTGAAACCTTTGGCGATCCGGTTGACGTTCCCGGTTCCCTGAACCCACCGCCTGAGTGGCCAGCCTCCGATACCCTCGACGATTGGGCGCTGTCGGCACCCATGAATCGCGGCGCGGCAGTCGTCGCGCAATACGCCAATATCGGCGAGGAAGCAGCGCGCGGGCGGCTCGGCGCGTTTATGAAGAAAATCACCGACTATGACGACGCCCGCGACCGCCCCGACACCGTCGGCACCTCGCGCCTGTCGGAGAATCTCGCTTGGGGCGAGATTTCACCGCTAACGATCTGGACCGCCGTCGAGGCCAGCAAGGCATCGGGCACCAAGGGCGCGAAGGTCTATCAGTCAGAGATCCTCTGGCGCGAATTTGCCTATCACCTGACCCACTATTATCCCGACATCGGCGATAAGAACTGGCGCGAAGAATGGGATGCCTTTCCTTGGCGCCAAGACAATAACGATGCCGAAGCATGGCGGCGCGGACGCACGGGCATTGCCTTCGTCGATGCTGCGATGCGCGAGCTTTACACCACCGGCTACATGCACAACCGCCTGCGGATGCTTGCCGCGAGCTTGCTGACCAAGAACCTGATGACCGATTGGCGCGTCGGCGAGCGGTGGTTTGCCGAGTGCCTGACCGACTGGGATCCGTGCTCGAACGCGATGGGCTGGCAGTGGGCGGCGGGATCGGGGCCAGATGCCGCACCGTTCTTTCGCATCTTCAATCCCGACACCCAGATCGACAAATTCGACCCGCAGCGCGACTACACCGAGAATTGGCTCGCCGAAAAGACAGCCAACCCCGGCAAGGACGCCCGAAACTTTTTCGAGGCCATCCCGCGTAGTTGGGATATGTCGGACGACATGAAACTACCGACACCAATCGTTGATCTGAAAGAGGGCCGCGAACGCGCGCTCGCCGCCTATAAGGACATGCGCGAATGAAGATCGCCATCATCGGCTCCGGCATTTCCGGCATCGGCGCGGCGCTTGCGCTGATGGAGCATCACGATGTCGAGGTCTTCGAAAAACAGGACCGACCGGGCGGCCATGCTAATACTCAGGTCGTCGATTATCCGATGGCCGACGGCACAACGCGCCGCATCCCTGTCGATACCGGATTCATCGTCTACAACCAGAAGACCTATCCAAACCTCTGCGCTTTTTTCGATCATCTCGACATCGAGACCGAGTGGTCGGATATGTCACTGGGCTTTTCGATTGATGGCGGCAAGGTCGAGTGGGCGTGCGATAATCTCAACAAGGTCTTTGCCCAGCGTCGCAATATCCTGCGCCCCAGTTTCATTCGCATGGCGCGGCAGGTTCTGCGGTTCAATACCGAGGCCGCCGAAGCCCTGAAATCCGGGATGGACGACGGAATCACAATCGAGGAATGGCTCGACAAACGCGGTTTCAGCGAAGAATTTCGCCTTTGGTATCTTTACCCGATGGCCGGAGCGATCTGGTCGACGCGCAGCGCCGACATTGCCGCCTTTTCAGCCCGCGCCCTTTTCGGATTTTACGAGAATCACGAGCTGTTCGCCGGTCTTGGTGGCGCGGTTCAATGGCGCACTGTGACGGGCGGCTCCCGCGAATACGTGACCCGCGCGACCGAACGGCTCGGCGAGCGCCTGCATCTTGGCGCAGAAGTCGTCCGCGTCGAGCATGGCCCGCGCGTGGTGTTCGCCGATGGCACGAGCCGGGATTTCGATCAGGTTTTGCTCGCGACTCATTCCGACGAGGCATTGGCCCTGCGCAGCGATGGCGACGACGAAACGCGCGGCTTGCTGTCGGCAATCCGCTATGCGCCGAACCACGCTTACCTGCACCGAGACGCCAGCCTGATGCCGAAGCGGCCCCTGACTTGGTCTAGCTGGAACGCCCTGACCGGCGGTGATGCCGAGGCGAATGGCGCGAGCCTGACCTATTGGATGAACCGGCTGCAGAATATCGACCGCGAAACGCCCCTTTTCGTGACGCTGAATCCGGTGCGAAAGCCCGACCCAGCGTTGACGTTTTCCGTCGCAGAATACGCCCATCCGCAATACGACACCGCCGCCTTTGCGGCACAAGACGCCTTTGATTCGATTCAAGGGCGCGGCGGAATCTGGTATGCTGGCGCATGGCTCGGCTATGGCTTTCACGAGGATGGCCTGCGGGCGGGGCTGCGCGTCGCCAATGCGCTCGGGTCGCGGCCTGACTGGGCCAAAGATGTCGGTGCGCCGATTGAACACGCTTCACTGGCCGCCGAGTGACACCGTCCGCGCCCTGCCTCTATCTCGCGCGGGTCATGCACTTGCGCGTGATGCCCGATGGGAGGCGCAAGCACCGGTTTCACTACACTCTGTTTCGCCTGTGGCTGGACATTGACGAGCTAGCCGAGACATCGCGCAGCCTGCGCCTGTTGGGGCTGAACCGCTTCAACGCCTACGCTATCCACGAGCGCGATCACGGTGCCCGGGACGGCTCACCCTTGCGGCCTTGGGTCGAAGCACAGCTTGCGGGAAAGGGCGTCTCGCGGCCCGCAAAGATCATGCTCTACTGCTTCCCGCGGGTCTTCGGATACGAGTTCAATCCACTGGCGATGTATTGCGCTTATGACCGTGATGGACGGCTGACAGGCGTTGTCTATCAGGTGCGCAATACCGATGGTGATCTCAGCCCCTATGCGGTGAATATCGAGGCTGAGGGCCTGCGGCATAACGCCGACAAGGAATTTTACGTCTCGCCCTTCATCGACGCCGAACAGCAATACCAATTCACGCTGTCCAGCCCCGGCGACACCCTCGCCCTGCGCATTCGAGTGGAGGGGCCAACCGGCCTGACCCTCATCGCCACCGAAAACGCCGATGCACGTCCAATGACCGATGCGGCACTATTACGCCTTCTTTTCCTGCGACCGCTGATGACAGTGAAGATAACCGCAGGAATTTACTTCGAGGCCCTTCGCCTGCGCCTGAAAGGTGCGTCCTTCTACAAGCATCCCGGCAATCGCGGGATATATCCCAAGGGCACGGCCCTCAAGACCGCGCCATCCTCCGGCGCACAACCGGACAATCCCGGGAAAGTACAAGAGACCCCATGACGACTTCCAATACCGTAATCACCGATCTGAAATCCGCCGGAAAGCTGCCCCGCTGGTTTCATACCGTCTTCACCACCGTGGACTGTCTGGAACGGGGACGGATCGAGATCACCCTGCCCGATGGTCGGACTTTTGTTGCCGAGGGCAAGGATGATGGCCCTGTCGGCGTCGTCCATTGCCACAACAACCGAACCTGGGGCCGCACGATACGGGACGGGGCCGATATCGGCTTTGCGGAGGCGTATATCGACGGCTGGTGGTCGACGCCCGATCTGCACGCGGTCCTCGACGTGTCGCTGCTCAACAATGAAGAAATGGCGCGAAACCTGACGATGACGCCGATTGCCCGGCTGGTCGAGGGTGCGCGCCACTTCATGCGCCGCAACACCAAGCGCGGGTCACGCAAGAACATCCACGCCCATTACGACCTCGGCAATGCGTTCTACGAGCTGTGGCTGGATCGCAGCATGACCTACTCATCGGCGATGTTCTCGTCCCCCGGCGATACGCTGGAGTTGGCCCAATACAATAAATACGCCGCCCTCTGCGATAATCTCGGATTGCAACAAGACCAGACGGTTCTGGAAATCGGCTGTGGTTGGGGCGGATTTGCCGAGTTTGCAGCCAAGGAACGCGGGGTCAAAGTCACCGGCCTAACGATCTCTCAGGCCCAGCACGACTACGCCCAAAAGCGGATTTTCGAGGCCGGGTTGAACGAGCGAGTCGATATCGTCATGCGTGATTACCGCGATGAGCGCGGCACCTACGACCGCGTCGCCTCGATCGAGATGTTCGAGGCGGTGGGCGAGAAATTCTGGCCGGTCTTCTTCAATTCCCTGCGCGACCGGCTGGCCCCAGATGGCGTCGCATCGATGCAGGTCATTACAATTGCGGATAATCTGTTCGAGGGCTATCGCGGCAAAGTCGATTTCGTGCAAAAGCACATCTTTCCCGGCGGGATGCTGCCCTCTCCGACCGCATTAAAACAGCAGACGGCCAAGGCGGGGTTGAGCTGGACTGGTTCGATGGAGTTCGGCCAGAGTTATTCGAAGACCCTGCGCAAGTGGTCCGAGGACTTTAACAACCGCTGGGACGAGATCGAACCGCTCGGGTTTGACGAACCATTCAGGCGCAAGTGGAACTTCTATCTCGCAAGCTGTGCCGCCTGCTTCCTTGCCGGAACGACCGACGTCACGCAAATGACCGTTCGCCGCGCATAACCATCACAGCGATTGCGCTGGACTGATTTTCATGGAAATCCTGTTCCGCTCAACAATGACGGAACAGGCCCATGGCAACTGAATTCGCGGCACCGAAACAGACCCGATACGACGTCGTGATTATCGGCGGGGCCATGTATGGCTCATCGGTGGCCTGGTGGCTTTCGGACAATGCGGATTTCGACGGCTCCGTCCTTGTGGTCGAGCGAAACCCGACTTACGAGAACAGTTCGACCGCCTGCACCAATAGCTGCATTCGCCAACAGTTCTCGAACGAGATCAATGTTCGGGTGTCACAGTTCGGCGCAGAATTCATCAAGAACTTCAAGCAGTTCATGGGCAATGACGACCGCGTTCCCGATGTCGTATTGCAAAGCTATGGCTACATGTACCTCGCCGATACGCCCGAATTCGCCGCCACGCTGCGCGAGGCACAGGAGGTGCAGCAGGGGCTCGGTGCCGGGACCAAATTCATGACGGCGGACGAGATCGCCGAAGCCTATCCGTTCTATAATCTCGACGGCATTGTCGGCGCGAACCACAACCTCGTGGATGAGGGCTATTTCGACGGCAACACCCTGTTCGATTGGTGGAAGCGCAGCGCGAAGGAGCGCGGGGTCGAATATCTGACCAACGAAGTGACGGCGATGGCGAAAAGCGCCGATGGCTCGCGGGTCGAAAGCGTGACCCTTGCCACGGGCGAGATCATTTCCTGCGGCAGCGTTGTCAACTGTGCCGGTCCCCGCGCCGTGCTGACGTCGCGTATGGCCGGGATCGAAGTTCCGGTCGAGCCGCGCAAACGCTACACCTACATTTTTGCCGCCGAAAAAGCCCTCGACCGCGACCTACCCCTGACCATCGACCCGAGTGGCGTGCATATGCGGACCGACGGGCAGTATTACCTCGCCGGATGCCCGCCCGATGAAGATCCGGCAGTGGATTACGATGACTTCATCGAGGATCACTCGATCTGGGAAGAAAAGGCGTGGCCCGCCATCGCCAACCGGATTCCGCAGTTCGAAGCGATCAAGCTGGTCAATTCATGGGCGGGGCATTACGCGTTCAATACGCTCGATCAGAACGCGATCATCGGCCCGCATACCGAGGTCGAGAACTTTATCTTCGTCAACGGCTTTTCCGGCCACGGCTTTCAGCAATCGCCGGCGATGGGACGCGGGGTGGCGGAATGGATCGCCCATGGCGAGTATCGGACGCTGGACCTGTCGCCCTTTGGGTATGACCGAGTCGCCGAGGGACGTAAGTTTCTGGAAAAGGCGGTTATTTGAGCCAGCGCGGGCACCTAAGACTTCGCATAGCAAAGTCAGTCGATCCCGAGTTCCGACAAGGCCGCTTCGATCCGGGGCACGTCTACGGGATTGTTCAACTCCCAGAATACCCGCCCCGGTGCCTCGACCTCAACGCAGCGGATCGGCACGCCGTTTTCCAGAAAGCGAAGCTGTTCAAGCCCCTCCAGGGTTTCCAGCGGACCCGCCCGCCAGCCGACATACCGGTTCAACGCGGCGGGGGTGTAGGCGTAGAGACCGACATGGTGAAAGACCGGCACGGTGCTGGCCGAATCAATGGCCTTGCCCACATAGGGAATGACTTCTTTCGAGAAATAGAGCGCCTGACTCTGCGCGCCAAACACCGCCGTCGTTCCGCCGACCCGCCCGGCAGCGCGATCCTCGACGAAATTTCGATAGGTTTGATGGTCACAGCGTAGGACAGGCGTGGTCACGTCGGCCCCGTCGGCCATGGCCGCAATCAATGCCTCGACGAACCACGGCGGCGTCAGCGGCGCATCGCCCTGCAGGTTCACGACGATTTCGGGCGAACCGAGTTGCGCCAGCGCATCATGGCACCGCGCGGTGCCGTTTTCGCAGGATTCGGCTGTCATGACGACTTCGGCCCCAAAGCCGCGCGCATGATCAGCAATCCGATCATCATCGGTGGCGACAACGACACGAGACACCCCGGATACGTCACACGCCGCATCCCAAGAGCGGCGGATCAACGAGCGAGCAACCCCGTTCGCGCCCTTCAACTCGGCCAACGGCTTGCCGGGATAGCGCGACGACTTGAACCGCGCCGGGATGACGATAACGACGCTCATCAGAATTCCACGCCGATTTGGGCTTTGATGCCTGAACGGAACGGATGCTTGACCAGTTCCATCTCGGTGACGAGATCAGCGGCCTCGATCAACTCTTCCTTGG
>CALGNO010000210.1 GCA_937958625.1 uncultured Neomegalonema sp. | reverse complement strand
GGCGTCGGGATGATCGAGCGGATTTGCAGCGTTTTTCCGGCGTAATGTCCGGACACGAAGACGATGCGATCCGCCGCCGTGACGGCAGAAGAGCCTGACCACCGCCTCACGGCGACTGTCCCGCGCAACGTTGATTCAAGCCTTCCGGCAGCAACCTTCTCGCGCCCGAATTCGGGACGGAACGAGGCCCAGACCTCTGCCACAGAAACCCATGACTGCACCGTGCCGCCGAAGCCGTCATCACTGCCCGATTGCCTCTCGAACCTGATCCGGTTGTCGATTTTACCCCCGCGCATCAGGCCACAAACCCGCGTCTGAATGGCGCGATGAGCGCGTTAACGCCGAACGGCAGCGCTTGCGCGCTCATACCGACCACCGTGTTCTCGCGATTCTCGAACCAGTGCGCGATGGTCAGCAGCAAAGCCTGAGACAGCGCTGGCGCTTCGTTGGCCGCGTATCCGGCCATGAACCGGATGATGACGGCATCGTCCGTCCGTCCGGTTTGCGGCCATGCGGTCAGAGGCATGATTGTGACAGGGTCCAGCGACAGCGCTTCGCGATAAGTTGACCCGTCCAGGACACGCTCCTCATACGACGCGTCGAGATAGGTGATCGAGGCGATGGCGGTCACAGGGCCAATCGGCACCTCGATGCGCGCTGGAAAACCGGGGCAGGCAATCTGCCACTCGCGCAGGACGGCCGAAATACCGATTTTCGCCAGATGATCCACCGCCGCCGCCCGGTAGCCTTTGAGCAGGCCATCCTCCTCCCCGCCGGAGTCAATGCGCAGATGCGCCTTGATCTGGCCGAGCGGCATATACGACTCCAGAACCGCGTCGTCGAGCGGCCCTGTCGGACGCAGTGTTGACCAGATTCCCATCAGGCTTCAGAACTGACCGAATTTGCAGCATTCTCAGGCGCTGCCGCCGAAGCCGCCTTTTCAGGGGCCGCGCTTCCTGACGCTTTGGCCTTCTCATCGGCTTCCGCTTTGGCCTTCTCGGCGGCTTCCGCTTTGGCTTTTTCATCGGCGGTCTTTTTGGGGGCCGCTTTTTTCAACTTGCCAGCCAACTCCGCAACCTCGGCACAGCGGGGCGACACCTCGGCCTTGCCCACAGGATAATCGACAACAGTGACACCGTCCGGCGCAAACCTGAACGGCTCGGCAAACGTGACAGCCACTTTGGATTGTTTGGTCATTACGACCTCCACGATTTTTTTAAAAAGGAAAGCGACGACCCGAAACAAAGGGCCGCCGCAATGCGGTAGAGGTAACCTACGCTGCGATCTTGAGCAGCTTGATCGCCTCGGACTTTTTCACCTGCCCGCCGATGCGGCGACGCACGTACCATTTGACGTAACCCGGCTCGGTCACTTCATCGCGGGTGATGCGCAGGCCGACCAGCGGCACGAGGATGTAACCCGCCTTGAAATCACCGAAGGCAATCGGCAACGAGTCGGCAGCGATGTCGGGCATGTCCTCGCACTCGGTGACCGAATAGCCCAGCAAGGAGTTCGGCTGGCCCATCTCCATACCTGGACGCCACAGATAGTCCCCGTCACCGTCTACGAGTTTGCGCACGGCTGCCGTCGTCAGCTTGTTCATCAGCCATTGCGCGTTTGAGCGGTAGCCGCGTTTGAGCGTGTGGACAATGTCGAGCATCGGGTCGGCGGTCAGCGCGTCGGCAGCGCCGGAAGCCGTGAACTGAAGTGTGCCGAACGGGCGCGTCCCGTCTTTCTCCGCCGTCGGTGTGCCGTTCAGGAAACCCGTAGGCTTCTTGATGCCGTTGCCGCTGACGATGGCCGCGTCCTCGCCTTCGAGGAAGGCTTCGTTCGCGGAGGTGACGATCCAGTTCTCGACGTTGAAGAACATGTCATCCAGCGATTCCTCGCTTGCTTTCGGGTAGGCGTAGATCGTGCCGAATGTTGGCGCAACCTCTTCCAACCCTGCCGTGGCTGTCGCCGCCCGCGTATCCGTTTCCCCCACCCAGCCGAAGGCTTGACCACGCACATCGACAATCGTTTTGAAATCCGGCGTTCCCGCTTGAACCACATCGACCAAATTACGCAGGCCGACCGCTTCGGACAGCTCGCGCTCAACACGACCGGAGATCAGTTCAGGCACAGCAATCCCGCCCGCACTGCCGGTCAGCGTATCGACCGCTTTGCGCGCTGCCGGTTCAAGAGACGCCTTCCATTCTTTTTCGGCGGCTTTGAGTTCAGTCTCTGCCGTGCCGGAGCCACCGGAACGCAGGAAGTTCTCAAACGCCGTTTTGTGGGCGAGGGCTTCCTTGGTTTCCTGCTTCGCGCCGCCTGCACCACCGCCACCCGGACGGTTCGCTTTGATTTGCAGCTTTTCGAGAGCAGCCTTGATGTCGGTCAGTTTGCCGAGTTCGCCGTTGATCCGCTCCAGCTCTTCTTTGGTGATGACATCCGCTTCGCCTTTGGCTTCGATCTGGGCGAGGCGATCATCGTTTTTCGTCTTGAACGCCTCGAAGGCCGTGCCGATGCCGTCAATCGTTTCTTTGATCTCGGCATTCGACGGCGCGCCGTCTTTGGTTTCGAGCGGGCCATGCTTCAGAGCGCCGAGAAGGGCAAGGTGGTTCGCCGTCATCGCGGCAATCATATTAGTGTTTCGCATGATGCGATCCTCTTAGTTTTTCAGAGATTCCAGCAGCCGCGCTGCCGATGATTGAGCCGCCTTCGCCTCCGCGCCTGCATCACGCAGCGCCCGGTCGATGGCGATGATCCGCGACACAAATCGTGTC
>CALGNO010000209.1 GCA_937958625.1 uncultured Neomegalonema sp. | reverse complement strand
GGCCATCGCGAAAGATCTTCGGATCAAGTCCGCGGATGACTATCTCAAGGACTAAACGCTTGGCGTCCAGCCGCCCGGTCGCGTTGTTCCAGTTGGGCGAGGATGCCGACAACGGCCCCCGCGCGTCCTTCGCCCCAGCCTTCCGAGGCGACACCGCCACGGGATGCCCCGGCCTCTACCAGAAAGGCGACCTCGGGCAGCGGCCTTGCGTGCAGGATAGCGGATTGCGGCATCACGATGCTGGATGCCGTTCGCAGGAGCGACTTTGCCAGCAGGGCAGTCTTCTCACGACCGGACGTGCGGGCACGGCCCGTAATGGAGTCGTGGTCCATCTTCGCCACCCGTCGCCCGATACCCGCATAGATGAAGCGGGCACCGTAGATTCCGGGACGCGCCGAAAGGGGCAGGCGTGAGATACCGGCTTCGGATCGCTCGTACAGCCGGGTTGCCTCTTTCAGCAACCGGCGGGTGATCTCGCGGATTTCCGGGGTTGGTTTCGGATCAGCCAGAAAGGCATCGGGGTCGACGCCAAGCTCTGCCATCATGTCGAGGGGCAGATAGAGACGCCCTTCTCGGGCATCCTCGCCTACATCGCGGGCGATATTGGTCAGTTGCATGGCAACGCCGAGATCGCAGGCGCGGGACAGGGCATCGGCCTCGCGCACGCGCATCAGGACGCACATCATCGCGCCCACCGCCGAGGCGACGCGGGCGGAATAATCGCGCAGCTCGGACAGGGTGGCATAGCGCCGCTCGGTCGCATCCCATGCCAGCCCCTCAAGCAGGGCTTCGGGGTATTCGCGGGGCATGTCGAAGTCATGGATCATCGCCGTAAACGCCCGGTCGGCGGCGGCATCGCGGGGCGTTCCGGCATAGGCCAGATCAAGCCGATCACGGAGCGAAAGAACGGCAGCGGCCTTCGCATCGCTCAGGTCCACGGCATCATCAGCAAGACGGCAAAACGCATAAAGCGCCATGGCCGGGTCAGCAATCTTGCGCGGCAACAGCTTGGATGCGGCATAGAAGGAGCGCGAGCCATGCTCGATGGCGCGGCGACATTCGGCGAGGTCCGCAGGATCAATCATGCACTCACCCGCCCCTTGACCGTGGCCGCGTCTGGCACAAGTTTCGCCAGCACTTCGGCGGAGGAAACCACCCCCGGCAGGCCCGCCCCCGGATGGGTGCCCGCCCCTGCGAGATACAGCCCCTTCACCTCTTCAGAGACGTTATGGGGCCGGAACCACGCGCTTTGAAGGATGCGCGGCTCAATGGAAAAGCCGGAGCCGTAGGAACTCAGGTATCGGTCCTGAAAATCCAGTGGCGTCATGACATGGCTGGCCGTGACCCGCGCGCCAAGACCCGGCATCATGCGCTCCAGCTCCGCCTCGACCTTTTGGCGATAGGGTTCGGCTTCCGCTTCCCAATCGACGCCATTCTCGAACCCGAGATGCGGAACGGGGGAAAGGGCATAGAAGCTGTCATCACCGTCCGGCGCGCAACCGGGATCGGTGACCGAGGGGCGGTGCAGATAAAGGCTCATGTCATCGCACAGCTTGCCATGGATGAAGATGTCGCGCACCAGACCCTTGTAGCGCGGGCCGGAAAGGATCGTGTGATGGCCCACGTCAGGCCACATATCGCGGGTGCCCTTGGTGCCGAAATACCAGATGAACAGCCCCATCGACCAACGGCGGCGGGCCAGTTTAGCGGGGGTCCAGCGGCGCTTTTTCGTCTTGCGCATCAGGTGTTCGTAGGTGTGGCCTGCATCAGCGTTGGAAACGGTGACAGCGGCATCGAGGGTCTCGCCGGATTTCAGGCGCACGCCGGTTGCCCTGCCCTGCGCGACTATGATCTCGTCAACCTCGGCGCTTAGGCGTACATTCCCACCCTGCAAGCGCACGACCTTCGCCATCGCCTCGGCAATCGCGCCGACACCGCCCATGGCGTAATGAACGCCGTATTCTTTTTCTAAGTGTGAAACGAGAGCGTAGATTGACGTGACATTGAACGGATCACCGCCAATGAACAGCGGATGAAAGCTCATCGCCATGCGCAGGCGCTCGTCCTTCATCCGCATGGCGGCATGGGCGTAGACCGACCGGTCGGCGCGATACCATGCAAAGATCGGCAGAACCTTGATCAGCTCCCACAACTCGTTCATCGGGCGACGGCCCAGATTCTCGAAGCCAAAGCTGTAGCGGGCCTCGGCATCGCGAACCATCTTGTCGAATCCGGCAAGATCACGGGGGGCAAGGCGGCGCACTTCGTCGCGGGTATCCTCGTGGTCCTGCCGCATATTGAACGCCGACCCCTCGGGGAAGCGGATCGTATAGAACGGGTCCAGAGGGCGCAGATCGACATCCTTGTCAAAATCACGCCCGCACGCGGCCCAAAGGTCATGAAAAACCTGCGGCACCGTCACGATGGTCGGGCCGAGGTCAAAGCGGTGCCCATCAATGGTGACTGCCGTACCGCGCCCACCGACACTGTCGAGACGGTCGATTACCTCGACCCGGTATCCCTTCGCGCCAAGGCGCATCGCCGAGGCAAGACCGCCGATTCCCGCGCCGATTACGATGGCACGGGGGCGCGGGTCCGGGCCGGTACCGGTGTCGTAATCCTGTTCGGACTGACGCATGTCATCGTCATAGGGGTCGGTCGTCTTGAGCATGTCGCTGGGCCTCCCGGAGCGATACCGCGTCCGCTGCGCCACTTTAGACTTCCATATTTCGCCCTGAAGTGTCAATTTTATTGGACAGTTCAGGAGTCGCACCATTCAGACCGTCAGTCTAACCCTGTTTCGCTTTACGACGCGCCGCGCGCGCCTCTGGGCCTTTACCCAGATGGGCTTTGCGCGCCTGTCGTTGCGGCGAATCGAGGGGATGGGGTTTCACAAGCTGTGCGGCACCGGGACGGGTGAAGGCTTTACGCCCAAGCCGAATTGGGGGGTCTATACCCTGCTGGCAACATGGCCGGATATGCAGACGGCGCAGGACGCGGTCGAGGGTGCAACGTTCTTCAAGCGTCATCGCGCCCATGCCGCTGAATCCTGCACCCTCTATATGCGCGCCACATCATCGCGGGGGGCGTGGGACAAGCGCAATCCATTCGAAACGGGCGCAGGGCGCGGCACCGGCCCTATCGCCGCCTTGACCCGCGCTAGTATCAAGCCACGCATCCTGCTGAAATTCTGGCGGCATGTGCCGAATATTTCGGCAATGATCGGCACCGACCCGAATGTGAAATTCAAGATCGGCATGGGAGAAATCCCTTTGCTGCACCAGATCACCTTCTCGGTCTGGCCCGATGAGCAGACCATGGCTGCCTTTGCGCGCCAGGGCAGCCCCCACGCCAATGCCATCAAGGCCGTGCGCGCCGGGGATTGGTTCGCCGAAGAGCTGTATGCCCGCTTTGAAGTAGTGGCAGAAACCGGAACCTGGGAGGGCCGCGCGCCGCTCTCGCTGGAGAGTAAGCAAGCCGCATGAGACACGCCTTCCCCTTTTCGGCCATCGTCGGTCAGGACGAGATGAAACGCGCGCTGGTACTGACGGCCATCGACGCCGGCATCGGCGGGGTTCTCGTCTTTGGCGACCGGGGCACCGGAAAATCCACTGCCGTGCGAGCGCTGGCCGCCCTGCTCCCGACCATTCGCGTGGCCGAGGGCTGCCCCTATAACTGCGATGGACAGGCCCCGAAAACCTGTCCCCATTGCTCGCAATCCAAAAGCCGCAAAAAGCCCAAGACCGTCGAAGTGCCGACACCGGTTGTTGATCTGCCCCTTGGCGCGACCGAAGACCGGGTGGTCGGCGCGCTGGATGTCGAACGGGCGCTGACCGAGGGCAAGAAGGTCTTCGAGCCGGGCCTGCTTGCGCGCGCCAATCGTGGTTATCTTTATATCGACGAGGCGAACCTCTTGGAGGATCATATCGTCGATCTGCTGCTCGACGTAGCTCAGACCGGCGAAAACATGGTTGAGCGCGAGGGCCTGTCCGTTCGCCACGACGCGCGCTTTGTGCTCGTGGGATCGGGCAACCCTGAAGAGGGCGAGTTGCGCCCGCAACTGCTCGACCGTTTTGGCCTGTCGGTTGATGTGGCCTCGCCGAATGATCTGGATCAGCGGATCGAGGTGATCAAGCGCCGGGATGCCTTTGACCGGGATCCTGACGGGTTCGTCGCCGAATGGCAGGGCGAGACGGATGCCTTGCGCGACGGAATTCTGGCTGCGCGAGAGCGGCTCGGCACTGTGGCGAGCAGCGACGATATTCTGCGCGATTGTGCGCGGCTGTGCATTGCGCTGGGGTCGGACGGGCTGCGCGGAGAGCTGACCTTGCTGCGCACGGGCCGTGCCCATGCCGCCTTTGCCGGACGGGACGAGATTACGCTGGAAGACCTGCGCATTGTCGCCCCCAGCGCCCTGCGCCACCGCTTACGCCGCGATCCGCTCGATGATGCCGGTTCGACCGCGCGGGTCGAGCGGGTGATTGCGGATGTGCTGGGCGGATAGG
>CALGNO010000208.1 GCA_937958625.1 uncultured Neomegalonema sp. | reverse complement strand
GGTAAGCGTTCGGTGAACCCTCCCTGCCATTGAGCTTCAACCTATAAACCCTGCTTGGGCAGGTTTTCCCTTAGAAAGTTGTATAACGGTAGAAACCGCGTGAAGGCATCGGTGACCGCTTCCAGCGGTTCCATATTGTCTGATCTCAACGCTTTGGCCATGTCTTGCACGACGACCAACGATTTGCGCCGAAGCAAGGCTTCGCGCGGATGTTCTGCTGCATAAGGCTTCGGAACACGCTTTGATGGTGCGGTGCCATAGTCTGACAGATCCCCGCCGCTCGCCTCTAAGGCCGCGTCGAGCTCATCGCCTCTGGTATCGACCAGTGCGTGATAGGCAATGATCTGTTTTTTGTCGAACCGGAAGACGCCAAAGCCGCAAACGGCATAGCCTTCCGCCATGGCAAAGAACCAGCTTGGCGAGATCAATTCCGTCGGTTCGCTCGACCAGACGAGGTGAAGCTGCCGATCCTCTTCGGCCCATTTTTTTACAAATCGCTTGTGGCGTTTTCTGATCGAGGGACAGTAAGACGTGACTGAAACAGGCTCACCGGTCAAACCGGCGAGAGTAACTTCCATTCGTTCGCCAATGTGAAAGGCATCAAATTTGAACTCAAAGGTATTGAGTTCTTCGTCGGACCAAGCACCGTCGCGTTTCCTATGGTTCCAGAGGTCGCTTAGGAATGCATGTGTCTGGATTGCGGCATTACTGGCGCGGCTCATGCCGGTTTCCCGTTCAATCAGTGTTACGCAGCCGCAGATTTGGCGGCTGACGCAGCGTACGGCCAAGGAAGCAGTTCGTCGATCCGGGTGATCTTGTGATCGGCGATGCGGGCGAGGGTGTCGGTGAGCCATGCCTGCGGATCAACGCCGTTGAGCTTGGCGGTTTCGATCAGCGTGTAGACAATGGCGGCTGATTTGCCGCCCGCTTCCGATCCCGCGAACAGCCAATTCTTCCTGCCGACGGCCACACCACGCATAGATCGCTCGGCGGAATTGTTGTCGAGTTCCAGAATGCCGTGATCGAGATAGGGGCGCACCTTCTTCATGCGGGTCAGGGCATAGCGGATCGCCTTGGCCAGCTCGGACTTGCCGGAGATTTTGGGGAGTTGCGCGCCCAACCATATCTCCAACTCATCAAACAGCGGTTTGGCTTTCTCCTGCCGGATGGCTGCGCGATCTTCTGGTGGTTGGCTACGCGCCTCCTTCTCGATGCCGTAAAGCGCGGCGATGCGTTTGATGGCTTCTTCTGCGATGGCCAAGCCTTGCGACTTGAAGACATCGACGAACTTGCGCCTGACATGAGCCATGCACGCGACCTCACAGACGCGGCCTGAGCGGTACAGATCGTTGAAGCCGGAATAGCCGTCCGCGTGCATCCAGCCTTTGTAGTCCTTCAAGTGTTCGGTCGGTTGTTCACCCTTGCGATCCCGCGAGAAACGATAGAACGCGGCGGGCGGCGCATCGCCTCTCCACGGCCTTTCATCGCGGACATAGGCCCAAAGCCGCGCAGTCTTGGTCTTTCCCGCTCCGGGAGACAGCATGTTCACCGGGGTGTCGTCCGCGAAGATGGCCTGTCCTGCAAGCACATGGCGCTGGATCGCATCGGCCAGAGGTTCCAGCAGTGTTGCGGACTTGCCGACCCAATCCGCCAGTGTCGAACGATCAAGGTCGATCCCCTCGCGTTCGAAGATTTGGCTTTGACGATAGAGCGGTAGGTGGTCCGCATATTTGTTGACCAGCACGTGCGCCAGCAATCCCGGCCCCGGACGGCCCTTGTCGATCGGGCGTGACGGCAGCGGTGACTGGCAGATCGCATCGCAGCACGAGCACGCCATGCGCGGGCGGATGATCCGGTTCACCACGAACCGACCGGGGATGTATTCCAGCTCCTCGGTAACATCCTCGCCGAGTGTCTTCAGCGAACCGCCACAGGCGCTGCATTCCTCGCCGGATGACAGGATTTGATCGTTGCGGTGCAGATGCCCGGGCAATGGTTTGCGGCGCGGCTTTCGCTTGGGAGCGGCTTCAGCCTCACTGGCGGCATCATCGGCAATAGGCGCATCGACCGCACTCGCGATCTCCTGTTCTTCGAGGGTCAGCTCAAGCTGATCGAGAGCTTCGGACTTCGAGCCGAACCTGTGACGGCGCAGCCCCGCCAGCTCATGCTTGAGCTTCTCGATCTGGTAGTCACGCGCCCTGATCTCCGTCTCGAAGATCGCCAACTTCTCATCCCGGACGCCGATCATCGCCTGCAAACCGGCGACGGTCTCAGGCAGTTCGGAGGATGCTTCGGGCATGGGAATTCTATAACCAAATCAGCATCTCGGCGGAATCCCGAATCTGGGGAATTGTGATCTTTCTTGCTATCCCGCGACCAGCGGACGCCATGTCCGTTCCGGTGTGCGCCAATCGATCCCTTCCAGCAGCATCGACAGTTGAGCGGGTGAGAGTGCCACTTTGCCCGATGCCGGAGACGGCCATACGAACCGGCCTTTCTCCAAACGCTTGGAAAACAGACAGGCTCCCTGTCCGTCCCACCAGATCACCTTGATCAGATCGCCACGGCGACCACGAAACACAAACAGATGGCCGGAAAACGGGTCCTGCTTGAGCACCGTCTGCGCCAGCGCTGACAGCCCATTGAACCCTTTCCTCATGTCGGTGACACCCGCTGCCAGCCAAACCTTCGCCTGGGCCGGAACCGGGATCATGAGGACAGACCGCGTATCAAGCGCGCCAGTGCATCCGCGTCATAGACACCCTTGATCCGAAGCCGATGACCGCCCGCAAGATCAATCTCCAGAACACTATCACCGCACTCGTTCGGCACCACCGAAACAACATCTTCGTCGACGATCTCCACCGGCAGAAAACACTGTTCCGCCTCCGGTGGCTTGGCATCAGCAAAGCGCGGGTCTTTCAGCCAGTTGAAGACCTGGTTCGCATTCACATCGTAGCGGCGCGCAACCTGAGAAACCGAAACACCGCGCACCCGCGTCTGGGCGCAAATCATCCGTTTCTCGTCGTCACTCCAGTTCCGACGCTTCCGGTACTTCTTCCTCACCAAAGGCCTCGATAGTGTCCACTAAGCTAAGTGGACATTATCTCTCATTAGCGATCACCAGCAGGGCGGGTTCAGCGGACGCTTACCGCATATCTAGATACTACATAATAGCGCGATCCGATTGCCGAGGTTTGGAATTAGGCATTTCCAGTTCGCCGATTTCAGATCGGCGACGGAAGCCTTTTCGGCGGGGCGGTAGCCCTTTGAGAAAGCACTGCAAACGGAGTTTGCGTAAGTGCGCACTTCGCGTTCGAGCTTACCTAGCAAACGAGGGTCTTGTTGCGAAGTCACTCATAAAATTTCGAGTCTTTATATATTCGATTATCTTTCTCATCGAGCCAACTCTATGCCCGAATGGCCAAAAGCTAGCTCACGCAAATGTTGAAATCGGTTTTGGCAAAAACTCTCTCTCGCTGTGATCGTATTGCAGATCGCCGATCCTGACGTGAACCTTGCGATCTTTGTCATGTGAAACTCTACACAAATGAAGAAAGTGCTCACCGATTGAGTCGACGGACGAAACGCTTCCGGCACAGTAGATATGCGGGTGTGTTCCAGTTTCGTGACGCCGTTCATGCGTATGACCACAAAGAATATGGTTAACTTTCATCTTTTTTGCGAGGTCTGCGATCAGTTCCCGTTGCTCTAGTTTTAACATGGACCCGACGCTTTCACTTGGCGAAAAGTGCAATGCCCATATGGCGGGCATCTCAGGGTGATTCCGCTGCCATGTTCGCGTTTGAAGCTCCAGTTCTCCAAGAACTATGCCATCAACATTTCCACGACCGTAACGCCTGTGCAGTTCTGTCCCGACTCCTTCACGGAAGCAGAAGTCGGCTGACACTATTCCAACTTCGATACCATCCTTTGAAAGAGTATTCGTACAAACACCGTTTGTCGGCGTGTATGCTGCAGCAAACACCTGGTCAAATCGATCGCCGCCTGGTGTCCCGTAATCGTCTTTATAACGATCATGGTTTCCAGGGATTACTTGAATCGGTATGCCGAGGCCGCCAAAGCGCGGAGAAAGACGCGCATCTGCATGGAGTGGATCGAGCCGATCGAGAAAAACCTGTCTCGCAACGTCAAGATCTTCTTCTTTGCCAGTTGTCGAAAGATCGCCAAGCACAAGTAGTAGATCTATCTTGGCTGAATTTCTTTTGATGAACTTCGCCGCCGCCAGAAGCGGTTCGTCATCGTAGCTCGTTGGTTTTATTAGGCAAATCCCAAGGTCTGGCAGTCCATCACGCCCAGCACTTTTCCAAGTGTCAATATACTTTGATGGAGTTCGACTGTACAGAGAGGCAATATTTGCCCGACGCAACTCAGTGCACAAATGAGGGTCGGCAAGAATTGCGATACGGATAGTCATTAGACAAACATCGCATCCAGATTGTCGGCACGAGGTTTGTGCAAATCGAGAGTAAGCTCTTGGGCTTCGTCGATTATCAGTTTTCCCCAACGTCCATAAAACACGGGTTCGATTTTCGACTGTTCGTAAAAAAGCTTCAAGAGAATTGATATGCACTCCGTAGTGCAGCTTGCAGAAAGCGTCAGGTGATCTGTCAACAGAGCAGCAAAAGAAGGTAAAAATTTCTGACCAAAAGTAATTTTGTAGCGCGGGCATTCGTAGGCCTTACGCGTAGCGAAATTGTCAACTACCTTGTCAACCGTACGAGCCAAATCATCTTGGAAAGCGCTACCGTCAGCAGCTGCTTTGTCAACGTCAATCAACGGCTGCTCAACTTCCCTACGAAACTCATTAAGGCCTTCAACCCAAACTCTTACAAGGTCAGCGGATGGAACGAATCTGCCTTTGTAAACCAGCTTTGATTGGACAGCCTCCTCAAAGAAGGCTGGAATATCGGCGACGACATAGTGCGAACCACTAGTTGGCTCGAATGTTTGAAGTGAATGACGAGCGCGAGCAGTATTAAAAAATGTCTTCCACTCAATGTGTAGCCCGTGGTACTGCGAAGAAAACGGGTCTCCAACAATTGAATGCATGAGAACTGGGCCAAAGAAGGTTTTGGCACGCTGTGGCAACCTTCCGGTGGCCATCTCAACGCTCCGAACTGCCCAATCATTCACAGTCTCGTTGCCACCGCTTTCGGCAAAGTCAAACCCACTCCAGTCGCCGTTTTCGGCGACGTCAAAAGCAATATCGTTTGGCATCTTTAGATCAAGTCGCTTTCGTCAGGATGCCGAGCTTAGCTCTGATATCCTTTAAGGTTGTCTCAAGTGTTTCCAAACCGGCTTCATCAAGCTGTACGATGAAATCCCTTTCGTAAGCCTTGGGCGAGTCCGTCGACAATTGCAACTGTATGATGGGAATCGTTCCCAAGGTCTTACCAGTCAGATTTCCATCGTTATCCCGATCAAAATCCGAGCGCATGTCCACAAAACTTGAGGCATCCATCAGGAACGGCAGGAATCCCTTGGTCATTCGCTCGAGTTTGTTGGCTGCATGGTACACAGCCTTGAATTTGAGAAGATGGGCGAGCTTGTCGGCCAACCGGCTAGGATCGGTCAATTGACCGTATTCGCTCAGAAATTCGCTAACTTCCGTTCGCAATTCTTCATCGGTTGTTCCGTCAGTTTGCTGATATAGAAACGACAGAAAAGAAAGAACGTACCGCAGATCTGTTGGATCGATCGAGGTCGCCGCGCACACGGCTTGAAGATCGCTTTCTTTCGGATCAGTCGATTTTGGCTTTTGTACCAGATCAGCGATTTGGTCATATGCGGCATCACTGAAGCCGTCAGCTATCGATATGACTGCACCCAAAGACGGTGGCATAAAATTCGACGGTCTCACCAACGAGGTCTCCTGATCCGCAGCACGTGGGTAGGCGCGAGTAATTGATTGGCTCAGACTCGGTCCAGCCACGACCCGCGGTTCATATCAGTGCATTTGCCAAAAATGCAAGGCTACGGGCAGGTCCGGCGCACTGTACCATCCAAAATAATGCGAATAAATGCCCTAAAAATCAAATATGCGACCGTGTTTCACGAATTTTTTGAGCTTTGTAGCGGCTTTGCATTCATATACGCAGTAGGTGCGGACATGGTCGTAGATGACATGACCGCCTACACGTAAATAGGTCAGACACTCGGCTTCAAAAAGGTAAGACACTTAACGGCGGGTTTGCGGGCAGTTAGACGCTCTAAGGCCTTATTCTGTTTCGTTTTCGTCAGTCCCTCCAGGCCTACCCCCCCCCCTCACTCGGCTGCGATTTCCGTTGCTTCGGCGCGTTCGCGTTCTATCTCTACCGCCTTTTCTTCTACCAGGCTGACGATGTGGGCGACCATGTCTTCGTTGGCGATCTTGTGGTCCTGGAGGCCGGAGAGGTAGACCATGCCGCTGCCTGCGCCGCCGCCGGTGAAGCCGATGTCGGTTTGTGAGGCTTCGCCGGGGCCGTTCACGACGCAACCGATGATCGACAGGCTCATGGGCGTCTGGATATGGGCGAGTTTTTCTTCGAGGATCGCAACCGTCTTGATGACGTCAAAGCCCTGACGCGCGCAGGAGGGGCAGGAGATGATATTGACGCCGCGGTGGCGCAAGCCGAGGGATTTGAGCATCTCAAAGCCCACCCGCACCTCCTCCACCGGGTCGGCGGAGAGGGACACGCGCAGGGTATCGCCAATCCCGGCCCAGAGCAGGTTGCCCATGCCGATGGCCGATTTCACGGTGCCAGATGAGAGACCCCCGGCCTCGGTAATGCCCAGATGCAGGGGGTGGTCGCAGGCATCGGCGAGCGCGTGATAGGCGGCGACGCCGAGGAAGACGTCGGACGCCTTCACGCTGATCTTGAATTCGTGGAAGTCGTTGTCTTGCAGGATCGCGGCGTGTTCAAGCGCGCTTTCGACCATCGCCTCGGGGCACGGTTCGGCGTATTTGTCCAGCAGGTGCTTTTCCAGCGACCCGGCATTGACGCCGATGCGGATCGAACAGCCATGGTCCTTTGCGGCCTTTACCACCTCGCGCACCCGCTCGGGCGAGCCGATATTGCCCGGATTGATGCGCAGGCAGGCGGCACCGGCCTCGGCGGCCTCCAGCGCGCGCTTGTAGTGGAAATGGATGTCGGCGACGATGGGCACATCGACATTGCGGACAATTTCGGCCAGCGCCGCCGTCGACGGCTCGTCGGGGCAGGAAACGCGGACGATGTCGGCCCCCGCCTCACTGCATGCCATAACCTGCTCGATGGTTGCCTTCGCATCCGAGGTCAGGGTGTTGGTCATCGTCTGGACGGAGATGGGCGCGTCGCCGCCCACGAGAACATCGCCCACCGAGATTTGACGGCTCTTGCGACGGTCTACGTCGCGCCACGGCCTGATACTGCCAGCCATCTTGGGCCTCCGATTGTCCAGAATTCTGGACAATATCGCCTTACACGCCGCCGCTTTCAAGCAGGCAATTCAGCGCGCGGGAGATAGAGCGCCTATTGCAACAGCGATGCCGCGCGCGACAGGGTGAAACTGGCCCTGACGGCTCCGGGATCGAGCACCACGTTACGCATGATCGCACCGCTATTGCCCAGCGGGCCGAACCGCTCGCCTTCGACCTCGATATAAAGGCCCCCGGCATTGCCGGTGCGCAGGCGCAGGCCCTCTCGAGACGGGATGTTATAGGCTTCGCCCGCCGACAGGATGCCGGTATAGGCGACGATCCCCGACGCATCACTGACCTGAACCCAAGTATCCGCCGTGGCGATCAGCGCAAACCGACGGGGCGGCTGTCCCGGAACGGCGGGGCCGATGTCGGTCGATGCACCCTGCGGCGGCATGGGGAGTGCGAGCGGAGCGTCGACCCCGGCCTCGGGCGTGTTGATCTCGGCCGCATTGGCCTCAGGCGTACCGATCTCGGCACCCTCGAGCCCGAACGCATCGTCCGGCGTGGCCGGTAATGCTGTGACCGGCGAGGCGACCCGGGCGCTCGCAGGCTGTGGGCCCAGCACCGATGACAGCGCGGCGCGCGCTTCGGCGGCGATCCGCTCCGCATCCACATTCGGCGTCGGTATCACCGAGATAGAGCGGCTGCTCCAACGCGAGGACGGCGATGCCTCGGCGCGGACGACGCCCGCATCTTTTGGCTCGATCTCGGAAACCGGGCCATCGACCGGCTCGATTTTCGGGGGGCGGGCCCGCCAGTAGGGTGTGGCACCGGCGCGGGCATAGCGGAGGGAGTCGGGTCTGCCGGTTACCGGCTCTGCCCCGACGACGGCGATGCGCTGTGCGGGTGTCTCGGCGCGGCTGTCCTCTGCCGCAGCCGGGGCCTCGGCGACCGGAGCGGGGGCTGTCGGCTCTTCAGCGGAGGGAGCGGGGGCGGTCGGCTCGGCGGCGGCGAGGCGATCCGGCTCGTCCGATTTGTCGGCACCGATCAAACTGGAGGCGGCGGCGACCACATTGCCCGGCACCAGTCCGGCATCGCGAGCGGCGACATAGCCGCCATATCCGGCAGCGCCGACACCGGCGATCAACAGCAGGGGCATCGCGGCCACGAGCGACCGGCGTACCGGACCCGGTCCCGTCCGCCGCCGGGGCGAGGTGGCACCGCCGCCGCTGGCTGCATCGGTCTTCGCGCGGGCTTTGGGCGGAATTGGCACGGCGGGGATATTCGACGGGGCCTGACCGTTTTCTGCGGTGAACTGATCCACCGCGGCGGTCGGGTCGAGCCCGAGATACGCCGCGTAATTTCTCAGAAAGCCGTCAACATAGGCGCGGCTGGGCAGGGCCCCCGCGTCGTTATCCTCAATCGCCTCCAGGTATTTCGCCTTGATCCGCAAGTCATATTCGACTTGCTCGATCGAAACACCCGCAGCCATCCGGTGTGCGCGAAAGATGTCGCCCAACAAATCCGTCTGGTCCGCCTGAGGCGGATATCCGCCTTGATCGAACGCCATACTGCCGCCTGTCAGCTTGTTTGCTCGTGTTATATTTTTACCCATAGTAAACCACGGGCAACGCTCAAACAATGACGATTGTGCAATTAAGGGGCCGTTTGCCCCCGGAAATCATCGGGATCAGTAGATATAACGGATGCGTTCGGTCCAGAACCGTTCGAGCTTGCGCATGGAATTTTCCATCGCGGACAGTTCATCGAGGCTCATGACGCCGTCATTGCCGAAGCTTTCGACATGGCTGGTCCAGAGATTGTTGACGATCTCGCGCACCTTGACGCCCGATGCCGTCAGCTTGATGCGCACCGCGCGGCGGTCGATGGAGCAGCGTTCGTGGCTGATATAGCCGCCCTCGACGAGCTTCTTCAGGTTGTAGGAGACATTCGACCCCTGGTAATAGCCGCGGGTTTTCAGCTCGCCCGCCGTGACTTCGTTGTCGCCGATATTGAACAGCAGCAACGCCTGCACACTGGTCACATCGATCACGTCCAGCCGCTCGAACTCGTCCTTGATGACGTCGAGGAGCAGGCGGTGAAGCCGCTCGATAAACGACAGCGTGTCCATGTATTGCGCCATAAGCGCGTCGTGTGAAGTCTCGTTCGGGGCTTCATCCGCCCGCTGCATTACTGCGCTCATAATGGTGTCCTTCAAGACCGTCTGATTCTGAGGTCGATCTTGGAGAATTGGCGTAAACGCAGGATTAAAGCCCCAGGGCGCAAGCGGCAAATTACGCGAAATCCGCGCAATTATTGCAATCAATTGTCACTATCTTTACGCCAAGTCTCTGAAATTTCGGCTAAAAGATTAAGCTCACCCTCGGTTGCATGGTCCTTAAAGCTCTTATCACGGCCAGAAATCCACGCGTAGAGATCCTGATCCCGGCGCGACAGCAGAGCTTCGAAATGGTCCAGCTTGGGGCCGTCGAGGGTTGCACCGTGGCGATCGATATAGCCGCCGAGGATCAAATCCATCTCGCGCATCCCCCGGCGCCATGCCCGCATCCGGGCGCGTTTCATGCGCGCTTCGCGGTCCGCCGTTTCGGGAAAGGACTCGATCATGCGGCTTTGAGCGCCATCAGGGCGTCTTCGATCCGGGCCATGCGGCGGGCGATCTTTTCCTGCATTTCCTGGGTTTCGCGCATCTCAGTGAGCAGCTTTTCGGCAATCCGCGCATCGGTCACGGATTCGGGGGCCTCGGCATCGTCGGGCGCGGGCACCCCCTCGCCGATGCCATAAAGGAGCCATCCGGCGGACACACCGAGAATTCCGGCCAGCAGCGTCATGCGGTTCGCACGCGGCTCGGCGGTGTCGTTTTCCCAGTTATCGAGCATTTCCGACTTGATCGCCAAGGTCCGCGCCAGCTCGTCTTGGGACACGCCCGCATGTTCGCGCGCGACGCTGATACGCTCGCCCAGAGTCGAGACTTCGTCGCTGTAATAGTCACAATTTTCTATCGCTTCCAAGGTCCGTCACTCCAAAAGTCAGTTCATTGCAAAGCAGTGCGCCAGCGAGCCATATCATACACGCAGACCGAGAATGGTGCAGTGCAAAAAAGACGGATCAGAACATCCTAGCGACGCCGCCGCCTACATCGAAAAGCTGGTTCCGCACCCGCAGGAACTGGTCGCGTTGGGGTTGTCGATCGCGAAATGCGCCCCGATCAGCTCGTCCTTGTAATCGATAACCGCCCCGTCGAGAAAAGGTTGCGAGACGGAGTCGATGACCACCCGCGCGCCGTCCTTTTCGATCACCAGATCATCGTCGCTGGTCGCCGTTTCCAGATCGAACTTGTACTGGAAGCCCGAGCACCCACCGCCGAGCACCGCCACGCGCAGCATCTTGTCCGTGCCCTCGGATTCGAGGATCGCGGCAAGCTGGGTGAAGACCGCATCGGTGACTGAAATGCCGTCATGGGAAATGACCGGGGCGTCCATTTGGTAAACTCCATCGCTTTCGGGTCGCGGGAACAGTATCACAGATAGCGATGCCGTGTAGAGGAACAACCCCGCGATGATGCGTGTCGAACATTTGCAGCCCTATGCCGTCGATCCGCGCCGCACCAAGGGGCGTCTGGTTGCCGAAGACGAAAGCGCCCACCGCGCGCCGCATCAGCGGGACCGGGACCGCATCCTGCACTCCGCCGCCTTTCGCAAACTCAAGCACAAGACCCAGGTTTTCGTGGCCCATGAGGGGGATTACTTCCGCACCCGCCTGACCCATTCGCTGGAGGTGGCACAGATTGCGCGGTCGGCGGCCCGGACCCTGTGCCTGAACGAAGACCTCGCCGAAGCGGTGGCGCTGGCCCACGACCTTGGCCACACGCCGTTCGGCCATGCGGGAGAGACGGCGCTGGATGAGCTGATGGCGGCCTATGGCGGCTTTGACCATAACGCACAGGCCTTGCGGGTCGTCACCTCGCTGGAGCGGCGCTATGCCCGGTTTGACGGGCTGAACCTGACATGGGAGACGCTGGAGGGCCTCGTGAAGCATAACGGGCCGCTGCTCGGCACCGCCGATGCCAGCGCCGCCGCCCTGCCCTTTGCCATTCGGGATTACGCCGCGCGCCATGATCTGGAGCTGCACACGCGGGCCTCGCTGGAGGCGCAGATTGCAGCGCTGGCCGATGACATCGCCTATAACAACCATGATTTCGACGACGGGCTGCGGGCCGGATTCTTTACGCTGGAGGAGATCGCCGACCTGCCGATGATCGGCCCTGCCCTGCACGAGGTCGATGCGCTTTATCCGGGGCTT